>NZ_LIQQ01000139.1 GCF_001418565.1 Streptomyces graminilatus
ACCCTGAACAATCCCGGCCGAGCCAACGGAGTTACCCGCAGATCGTGCCCCGCCCGCCCCGCCACCATGCGCGGTACGACGGCCACGCCCAGCCCCGCCCGTACGAACCCCAGGACCGCGTCCATCTCCCCGCCCTCCACCGCGAACTCCGGCTCGAACCCGGCGGCGCGACACGCGGACACCGTCAGCTCGCGCAAGTCGTAGCCGTGCCGGAACATCACCATGCGCTCGCCCTCCAGATCGGCGACGCGGACGCTCGGCCGGCCCCGGCCGGGTGCGGGCGCGTCCGGGGACGACACCACGACCAGGTCCTCGCGCAGGATCTCCACCGTGGTCAGCGCCGGGGACGGGGCCGGCAGCGGAAGGACGACCAGGGCCAGGTCCAGGGCGCCGCGCGCCAGCTCCCGTACGAGGTCGTGCGAGCCGCCCTCCTCGATCAGCAGCCGGACGCCGGGATAGCGGTCGTGGAAGGCGCGCAGCACGTCCGGCAGCAGTCCCGTGCACAGGCTCGGGGTGGCGCCGAGGCGGATCCGGCCGGCCCGGAGCTGGACCAGTTCCTGCACCTCGTGCCGGGCGGTGTCCGCGTCGGCCAGGATGCGCCGGGCCAGCGGGAGCAGCGCCTCCCCGGCGTCCGTGAGGGTGATGTTGCCGCGGGCCCGCAGGAACAGTTCGGCGCCCAACTCCCGTTCCAGCGACTTGATCTGCTGGGAGAGCGAAGGCTGCGCGACATGGACGAGATCGGCGGCGCGGGTGAAGTGCCGGGTCTCGGCGACCGCCACGAAGTACTGGAGCTGCTGGAACTGCATACCGCCAGAGTACGGCCGTCATAGGCGGTGGCTATGGAAACGAGCCGGACCATGTCTTGGACCGATCGGGGGCCGGCCGCCTAGCGTCTGTCGCATGGCTCTGGCAACGCGGACGGACCGACGGCCGTCCATGGCGCGTACCGTGTGGGACTCGTCCGTCGGCAAGAAGACCGTGATGGCCGTCAGCGGCCTGATCATGCTGCTGTATCTCGTCGTCCACATGATCGGGAACCTGAAGATCTTCTTCGGGCCCGGCGAGTTCAACCACTACGCCCACTGGCTGCGCACGGTCGGCGAGCCCTTCATGCACTACGAGTGGACGCTCTGGCTCATCCGTGTCGTGCTCGTGGTGGCCGTCGTCGCCCACGCCACCTCCGCCTACCAGCTCAGCCGCCGCGACCTCCGCGCCCGGCCGGACAAGTACGTGCACAGGAAGGCGCGGACGAGCTACGCGACCCGCACCATGCGCTGGGGCGGGACCATCCTCGCCCTCTTCATCGTGTGGCACCTCCTCGACCTGACCACCGGCACCGTCCACTCCGGCGGCTTCCAGCCGGGCCACCCCTACCAGAACGTCGTCGACACCTTCTCCACCTGGTACGGCGACGTCATCTACATCGTCGCGATGCTCGCCCTCGGCCTGCACATCCGGCACGGCTTCTGGAGCGCCGCCCAGACCCTCGGCGTCGGCGACCGTGCCCGCGACCGCGCCCTCAAGACCGTCGCCAACATCCTCGCGCTGCTGCTCACGGCCGGTTTCCTCGCCGTACCCGTGGCCGTCATGACCGGAGTGGTGAGCTGAAATGACCTACACCGAATACGTCACCGGCGAGCCCCTCGTCGACCAAAAGGCGCCCGCCGGTCCGGTCGACGAGCGCTGGGACAGACGCCGTTTCGAGGCGAAGCTGGTCAACCCGGCCAACCGGCGGGGGCACACCGTCATCGTCGTCGGGACAGGGCTGGCGGGCGGCTCCGCCGGGGCCACGCTCGCCGAACAGGGCTACCACGTCGTCCAGTTCTGCTACCAGGACTCCCCGCGCCGCGCCCACTCCATCGCCGCCCAGGGCGGAATCAACGCGGCGAAGAACTACCGCAACGACGGCGACTCCGTGCACCGGCTGTTCTACGACACCGTCAAGGGCGGCGACTTCCGCGCCCGCGAGTCCAACGTCCACCGGCTGGCACAGATCTCCGTCGAGATCATCGACCAGTGTGTCGCGCAAGGGGTGCCGTTCGCGCGCGAGTACGGCGGACTGCTCGACACCCGCTCCTTCGGCGGCGTCCAGGTCTCGCGGACCTTCTACGCACGCGGCCAGACCGGTCAGCAACTGCTGCTCGGCGCCTACCAGGCGCTGAGCCGGCAGATCGCCGCCGGGAACATCGAGATGCGTGCCCGCACCGAGATGCTCGACCTGATCGTCGTGGACGGACGGGCCCGGGGGATCGTCGCCCGTGACCTGATCACCGGGGAGATCTCCAGCCACTTCGCGGACGCCGTCGTCCTCGCGACCGGCGGCTACGGCAACGTCTTCCACCTCTCCACGAACGCCATGAACTCCAACGCCACCGCCGTCTGGCGGGCCCACCGGCGCGGCGCCCACTTCGCCAACCCCTGCTTCACCCAGATCCATCCGACCTGTATCCCGCGCACCGGCGACCACCAGTCCAAGCTCACCCTGATGAGCGAGTCGCTGCGCAACGACGGCCGGATCTGGGTGCCGAAGGCCAAGGCGGACCGGCGGCCCGCGAACGACATCCCCGAGGCCGAGCGCGACTACTACCTGGAGCGGATCTATCCGTCCTTCGGCAACCTGGTGCCCCGCGACATCGCCTCCCGCGCCGCGAAGAACGTCTGCGACGAGGGGCGCGGTGTCGGACCCGGCGGCCAGGGCGTCTACCTCGACTTCGCGGACGCCGTACGGCGCATGGGACGGGGGGCCGTCGAGGAGAAGTACGGCAACCTCTTCGACATGTACGCGCGGATCACCGCCGAGGACCCGTACACCGTCCCCATGCGGATCTACCCGGCCGTGCACTACACGATGGGCGGCCTGTGGGTCGACTACGACCTCCAGACCACCGTCCCCGGCCTGTTCGCGATCGGCGAGGCCAACTTCTCCGACCACGGCGCCAACCGGCTCGGCGCCTCCGCGCTGATGCAGGGCCTCGCCGACGGCTACTTCGTCCTCCCGGCCACCATCAACGACTACCTGGCCCGCCACCCCGGCCGCGATCCCGTCGACGACCGACACCACGTCGTACAAGAGGTGTTGGCCGAGACCGAGGACCGCCTCAACCTCCTCCTCGCCGTCGACGGCGACCGCACCCCCGACTCCTTCCACCGTGAACTCGGCGAACTGATGTGGGAGTTCTGCGGAATGGCCCGCAGCGACAGCGGGCTGCGCAAGGCCCTCGAACGCATCCCGCGGATCCGGGACGAGTTCTGGCGGCGCATCAAAGTCCCGGGCACCGGCGAGGAGTTCAACCAGTCACTGGAGAAGGCGAACCGCATCGTCGACTACCTGGAACTCGCCGAGCTGATGTGCCTCGACGCCCTGCACCGCGCCGAGTCCTGCGGCGGCCACTTCCGCGAGGAGTCCCAGACCCCGGACGGCGAGGCGGAACGCCGGGACGACGAGTTCTCGTACACCGCCGCCTGGGAGTTCACCGGCACAGGCACGGCCCCCGTCCTCCACAAGGAAGACCTCGTCTTCGAGTACGTCCACCCCACCCAGCGGAGCTACGCATGAAGCTCACCCTGCGTATCTGGCGGCAGCGCAACGCCGACGCCGACGGCGCCATGTCCACGTACGAGGTCGACGGGGTCTCCGCCGACATGTCCTTCCTGGAGATGCTCGACACCCTCAACGAGGACCTCATCCTCCAGGGCGAGGACCCGGTCGCCTTCGACCACGACTGCCGCGAGGGCATCTGCGGCGCGTGCTCGCTCGTCATCAACGGCGACGCGCACGGGCCCGAGCGCACCACCACCTGCCAGCTCCACATGCGGTCCTTCCACGACGGCGACACGATCGACATCGAACCCTGGCGCGCCGCCGCCTTCCCGCTGGTCAAGGACCTCGTCGTGGACCGGTCGGCCTTCGACCGGATCATCCAGGCCGGCGGCTACGTCACCGCCCCCACCGGCGCCGCCCCCGAGGCCCACGCCACCCCCGTACCGAAACCGGACGCCGACTTCGCCTTCGAGCACGCCGAGTGCATCGGCTGCGGCGCCTGCGTGGCCGCCTGCCCGAACGGCGCGGCGATGCTCTTCACCTCCGCCAAGATCAACCACCTGAACACGCTGCCGCAGGGCGCACCCGAGCGCGAGACCCGGGTCCTCGACATGGTCGCGAAGATGGACGAGGAGGGGTTCGGCGGCTGCACCCTCGCCGGGGAGTGCGCCACCGCCTGCCCGAAGGGCATCCCGCTCGTCTCCATCACCGGAATGAACAAGGAGTGGCTGCGGGCCACCCGGAAGGCGGGCGGAAGGTAGCCCCCGCCCCCGGAGGTGACCGCCTTCCCACCGGGAGGTGACGGCCTCCTTATCAGGAACGTTCGCCGAAAAGTCGCGGACGGGCGGGACCGGCGGTGGTGCTCATTGCCGGTCCCGCCAGGCACCCCTGGCATTCAACAAGCTCACACCCGCACTCTCCGCGAGAGTCACGCGCAGGACAGCCGAGGTCGGAAGAACTGATTCGGCCGGACGTAACGGGACCGGCCAGCTCACCGTCGCCGTCCCCGGCCCGTGACCAGGAGAGAGCCATGACCGGCGTTTCCACCATCGAACGTCCCCCGCTCCCCGCCGTACCCAGCCGCTACACCGTCACTCTCGCACGCGACGAGGACGACGTACGAGCCGCGCAGCGGCTGCGCCACGACGTCTTCGCCGGTGAGCTGGGCGCCCTGCTGTCCACCCCGCAGCCCGGTCTCGACATCGACCCGTTCGACGCGTACTGCGACCACCTGCTCGTCCGCGACACGTTCACCGGCCAGGTCGTCGGCACCTACCGGCTGCTGCCCCCGGAGCGGGCCGCGGTCGCCGGACGACTGTACTCCGAGGGCGAGTTCGACATCTCCCGGCTCGACGCGATCCGCCCCGGCCTCGTCGAGGTCGGCCGCTCCTGCGTCCACCCCGACCACCGGGACGGCGCGGTCATCGGCCTCATCTGGGCCGGGATCGCCCGCTACATGGTCGACCGGGGCCACGACTGGCTGGCCGGCTGCTGCTCCATCCCGCTCTCCGACGGCGGCACCCTCGCCGCCGGCACCTGGGACCGCGTCCGGGACAGGCACCTGGCCCCGGAGGAGTTCCGGGTACGCCCGCTGCTGCCCTGGTCCGCCGACGGCGTGGCCCGTCCCGACGCCCGCACCGAACTGCCCCCGCTTCTGCGCGGCTACGTCCGGCTGGGCGCCTGGGTGTGCGGAGAGCCCGCCCACGACCCGGACTTCGGGGTCGCCGACCTGTACGTGCTGCTGTCGATGCGCCGGATCAACCAGCGCTATCTGCGGCACTTCCTCTCCCTCGTCCCGGCCTGATGAGCGTCTGGCTGCCCAGCGCGCCCTGCACCCCGAGGGCGTGCGTGGAGACGAAGGGTTCCGTGACGGCCGTACCCCTGGCCGTACTGCGACTGGTGACCGTCCTGGTCGTCCTGCTCGCGGGGATCACGCTGTGCCCGCTCGGCAGGAGGATCCCTGCCGGGTGGGTACGGCGCTGGGCCCGCACCATCGTGCGGGCGGCGGGGGTCAGGCTCCGGGTGACCGGGCCCACCGCGCCCACCGGGGGCGTGCTGCTGGTCGCCAACCACATCTCGTGGCTCGACATCCCGCTGCTGGCCGCCGTACGTCCCGCGCGGATGCTCGCCAAGGCCGAGATCCGGCACTGGCCGGTGGCGGGCGTGTTGACCGCCTCCAGCGGTGCGCTGTTCATCGAGCGCGACCGGCTGCGGGCACTGCCGCAGACCGTCGCGAAGATCACCGACGCGCTGCGCGAGGGCACGGCGGTCGTCGCCTTCCCCGAGGGCAGCACCTGGTGCGGCAAGGCCCAGGGCAGGTTCCGCCGGGCCGTGTTCCAGTCCGCGCTGGACGCCGGGGTTCCCGTGCAGCCCGTGCATCTGCACTACCGGCTCGCCGGGGGAGCGGCCAGTACGGCGCCCGCCTTTGTCGGTGAGGACTCGCTGCTCACTTCGGTGTGGCGGGTGGTGTCGGCGCGGGGGCTGGTCGCCGAGGTCGAGGTGCAGGACGTCATAGCGCCGGGGAGCCAACCGGACCGGCGTGCGCTGGCCCTGGCGGCTCAGCCACCGTTGCTCGGGCCGCATGGGCCGCAGTGAGGTGTTTTGTTGGGGTGGCTTCGCCTACTGGGGTGGTGGGGGATCGCCGTGGGCGGGTGCCGGCCCGGTGGGGGCTTGTCGCGCAGTTCCCCGCGCCCCTGAAAGGAGGGCGGCTGTGCCGCCTCTCCTTTCAGGCCCGCAGTACCTCGGCCAGCCGTCGGTACGAGTCCAGTAGGGCCGTTCTGTCGTACGTGCTGGTCGTGACCAGGATTTCTTGTGCTCCCGTGTCCTTCAGGACCGTCTCCAGCTCGTCGGCCACCTCGTCCGCTGTGCCGGCGAGCTGGCCCCTGAGTCCGGACTCGTAGAAGCCGCGCTCCTTCGTGGTCATCGTCAGGGACTCGACCCGTTCGGCGGGTGGCAGTGGTGGGAAGGTGCCGTGCGTGCGGGAGTACGCCATCGACCAGGCCTCGGGGATCAGGATCCGCCGGGCCTCCTCGGGCGTGGCGGCCACCGCCACAGTCCCCGAGACGATCACGTACGGCTCGCTCGCCCAGGGCGAGGGCCGGAACTCGGCACGGTAGGTGTCGATGCCGCGCAGCATCCGCTCGCGGGAGCGCAGGTCGCCGATGACCATGGGCAGGCCCGCGCGGGCGGCGATCGTGGCGCCCTCGCCCATGGCCAGCACGAAGGGCGGGATGGCCAGGCCCTCGGCGGGGCGGGCGCGTACCCCCGTCGGGGAGGTGCCGGCGAACCAGCCGAGGAGTTCGTCGAGCTGGGCCGAGAAGTCGTCGGCCATGTCCTTGTCGCGGCCCAGCGCCCGGCGCACCCCGTCGGTGAAGCCGACCGAACGGCCGAGCCCCATGTCGATCCGGCCCGGGAACAGGGACTCCAGGACCCCGAACTGCTCGGCCACGACCAGAGGTTGGTGATTGGGCAGCATGACGCCACCCGTGCCGACCCGGATTGTACGGGTCGCGGCGGCCACCGCCGCCGCCAGCACGGTCGGCGCGGAACCGGCGACACCGGGCACGCCGTGATGCTCGGAGACCCAGAACCGGTGGAACCCGAGCCGTTCCGCCTCCCGGGCCAGCGCGACCGTGTCCCGCAGGGCCTCGGCGTCCGGGTGACCCTCCCGGGTACGGGACCGGTCGAGCACGGAGAACCGGGCCCCGGACAGCACCGACCCCGCTCGCGGTACCGGACCCTCGGGTTGATCTGCTGGGCTTGGCATGGTCGCTCCGGACGTCCTCGGCTGTGTCCGTGTCAGCGATCTCCCGGGCGCCGGTATTCCTCGCGGTCTCCCGCGCACCTGTGCGAGGGTGCTGTACATGTCGACTACACCGGACGGCCGTCCCATACCTCCCGCGCACGCCGACGAACGCGCCATGCTGAGTGCCTGGCTCGACTTCCACCGGGCCACCCTCACCCTCAAGTGCGAGGGCCTCGACGACCGGCAGGCACGCCTCGCCTCGGCGGCGCCCTCGGAGATGACGCTGCTCGGACTCGTCCAGCACCTGGCCGAGGTCGAACGGAACTGGTTCCAGCGGGTGTTCGCCGGTCTCGACGTACCGCCGCTCCACCCGGAGGGCAAGGGCACCGGTTTCACCCTTCTCCCCGGGCACGGGCTCGACGAGGCGCTGGGCGTCTGGCGGGCGGAGGTCGCACGGAGCCGGGAGCTGGTCGCCGCCGCGGCCTCACTGGACGAGTCCGGACGCCTGCCGGAGGAGCTGGTGGCCGTGGTCGGTGCCGAGGGGCTCTCGCTGCGGTGGATCATGGTGCACATGATCGAGGAGTACGCCCGCCACAACGGCCACGCCGACCTGCTGCGTGAACTCGTCGACGGGACCACCGGGGCCTGAGACCCGGAAAGGGTCCGACAGAGCCGATCAGGCCGATCAGTAAGGGGATTCAACGTGTCTTCGTCACGCCTGCGGGCGACTCCGCTGCCGGGAATCGGGGTTCAGTACGACCTCCTCACGCGTGAGCACCGGCATCTGTCGGTGGTGGCCCACCGGGACGGCGGCCGTACCGTCAGCCTGTACCGGGACGACGATCCGGACTCCTGCGCCCACTCGCTGCGGCTGACCGCGCCCGAGGCCGCCTCGCTGATCGACGCGCTGAGCCCCTCGCACCACAGCCCCAGCCTGCTGTCCACGACACCGCTCGGGCTGGTGGCGGAGCGGGTCGAGGTGGCCGCGGGCTCGTACTGGAACGGGCGGCTGCTCGGGGAGACCCGGATGCGGACGGAGACCGGCGCGTCCGTGGTCGCCGTGCTGCGCCGGGCCGAGGCGATCCCCTCCCCGACGCCCGCCTTCCGGCTGGCCGGCGGGGACGTCATCATCGTGATCGGTACCCGCGAGGGCGTCGACGCCGCCGCGGCGATACTCGGACGGGAGTGAGGGCGCCATGCACTCCCAGGTTCTGCTGATCGAGTTCGGCTCCGTCATTCTCGCGCTCGGGCTCCTCGGCCGGATGGCCGCCAGACTGAGCTTCTCCCCGATACCCCTCTATCTGCTCGCCGGTCTCGCCTTCGGCAACGGCGGGCTGCTGCCGCTCGGCGCGAGCGAGGAGTTCATCGCCACCGGCGCCGAAATAGGCGTCATCCTGCTGCTCTTGATGCTCGGCCTCGAGTACACGGCCAGCGATCTCGTCTCCAACCTCAAGTCCCACTACCCGTCCGGCCTGGTGGACTTCACCCTCAACGCGCTGCCCGGCGCCGCCGCCGCGCTGCTGCTCGGCTGGGGCCCGGTGGCCGCCGTCGTGCTCGCCGGGGTCACCTGGATCTCGTCCTCCGGTGTCATCGCCAAGGTGCTGGGTGACCTGGGCCGGGTCGGCAACCGCGAGACCCCGGTCATCCTCAGCATCCTGGTCCTGGAGGACCTGGCGATGGCGGTCTATCTGCCCATCGTCACCGCGATGGTGGCCGGCGTCACGTTCGCCGCAGGCAGCGTGACCCTGGCGATCGCGCTCGGGGCCGCCGGTCTGGTGCTCTTCGTCGCCGTCCGCTACGGCCGGATCATCTCCCGCTTCGTCTCCAGCGACGACCCGGAGAAGCTGCTGCTGGTCGTCCTCGGGCTGACCATCCTGGTCGCGGGCATCGCCCAGGAGCTGCAAGTGTCCGCCGCCGTGGGGGCGTTCCTCGTCGGGATCGCGCTGTCCGGCGAGGTTGCCGAGGGCGCGCACACCCTGCTGAGTCCGCTCCGGGACCTGTTCGCGGCCATCTTCTTCGTCTTCTTCGGGCTGCACACCGACCCGGCCAGCATCCCGCCCGTGCTGCTGCCGGCCCTCGCCCTGGCCGCCGTAACGGCATGCACGAAGATCGCCACCGGCTACTGGGCGGCCCGCCGCGCCGGAATCTCGGCCAAGGGCCGCTGGCGGGCGGGCGGAGCGCTCGTCGCCCGCGGTGAGTTCTCCATCGTCATCGCGGGCCTCGCGGTCACCGCCGGCATCGAGTCCGACCTCGGCCCGCTGGCCACGGCGTACGTCCTGATCCTGGTCGTCGCGGGCCCGCTCACCGCCCGCTGGACCGAGCCCCTGGCCGCCGGGTTCGGCGCGTGGCGAGCAGGCCGCGCCCGCCCCACGCCCCCGGCCTCGGCACCGGCGGACGAGACGGTGCAGCCCACCACGGTCGGCGACTGAGTCCACCCATCGGTACCTCGCCCGCTCCGGCTATTCGGTTACTCGGTGTGGTACGTCGCGTCCTGCTGGTCCAAGGAGCTGCTGAGCGGCTGGAGTTGGAGCAGGCTGTCGTAGTGCCGGATGTAGCGGCCCGGGAAGTTGTACGACTCGAAGGACACCCCGGCCGGGTCGGCGAGGCCGGCCCGGCGGGTGAAGGAGGCGTCGGCCCGGAAGCCGGCCGTGCCGTCGTTCTTCTCCACCCACAGCTCGTAGTTCTTGTGCCGGAGGTAGTAGCCGGGGAAGTTCGCCGACTCCAGCGAGACGGTCCCGGAGCCTGTCAGGCCGGTGACGACCCGGAACTGCGAGTCGGCGAGGTTGGTGACGTTCGCCTCGATCCGCGCCCGGTACTCCCAGTGCCGGATGTACCGGTCCGGGTAGTTGAAGGACGAGAAGCGGACCGGGGTGACACCGTCGGCGACCGGGATGCCGAAGTTCGGGGTGCCGTCGGCGTTCCAGTACAGCTTCTGGTAACGGGTGCGCCGGTTGGGGTCGTTGAGCGGATCGCCGTTGATGTCACGGTAGTTGCGGTCGTGGTAGACGAGGATGTCGGACTCGCCGTCCTCGGAGACCGTGAAGGTGTTGTGGCCCGGCCCGTACTGCCCGGTCCTGTCATTGCTCGTGAACACCGGCCGTGAACTCTTCGTCCAGGAGGCCGGGTCGAGCAGATCGGCGGAGGCGGACGCGGTCAGCAGGCCCAGGCAGTAGTTGGCGTCGGTGGCGCTCGCCGAGAAGGCCATGAAGATCTTCCCGTCGCGCTGGATGACGGAGGGGCCTTCGTTGACCGTGTGCCCGATGACCTCCCAGGGCAGCGTGGGCCGGGAGATCATCGCCGGAGTGCCGCTGATGGTCCAGGGGTTGGACATCCTCGCGAGGTACAGGTTGGTGCCGTCGCCGACGGCCGGGTCGTTCTGCGCCCAGCTCAGATAGCGCGTGCCGTTCACCACGAACGTCGTCGCGTCGAGCGAGAAGGTGTCCAGCGGGAGCGCGATCCGGCCCTTCTCTGTCCAGGTCCCGGTGAGCGGATTGGCGGCCGGGCACTCCAGGACGTACGGGCGGATCTTCCAGATCTCCTCGGCGGCGCCGGCCGCGAAGTACACGTACCACTTGCCGTCGATGAAGTGGATCTCCGGGGCCCAGATGTGGGCGCCCATGTCACCGGTGGCGTGCTTGGTCCAGATGGTCGTCTCGGCGGCGGTCGCGAGGCCCTGGAGCGTGGTGGCACGGCGCAGCACGATCCGGTCGTACGCGGGGACCGTGGCGGTGAAGTAGTAGTAGCCGTCGGTGTGCCGGTGGATGTGGGGGTCGGCGCGCTGTTCGGCGACCGGGTTGGTGAAGGTGACGGCCGGGGAGGCCGGGACGGCCCCGAACGCCGGGGTGCCGAGCATGGCGGGCACGGTCACGGCGACGACCAGGGCCGTGCACGCCTTGAGGAGCGAGCGTCGGCCGGTCGGAATGCTGCGGGTGGGGTCCACGGCGGGTCTCCTTCAGCGGCCTGTTCCCAGGCCGACGTTGTTCGGTATATGGAACGGTGTGCGGAGGTTCGACCGCAAGATAGGGATGGGGCGGGAGTGAGTCAATGTTTCCGACAAATTGCGTACGGCGAAAGGAAGTTGGGCGGGGAGGGCGCGGGCGTGCCGGAGGTCGCAGGCGCTGGCTAGGGTCGTGAACCGTGACGCAGAACAGCAGCCCGAACAGCAGACCCCTCGCCGTCTTCGACCTCGACAACACGCTCGCCGACACCGCGCACCGGCAGCGCTTCCTGGAGCGCAAGCCGCGTGACTGGGCGGCCTTCTTCGCCGCCGCGCCGCATGACCCGCCCCTGGCCGAGGGGGTCGCGCTGGCTCTGGAGAGCGCGCGGGAGTGCGAGGTCGTCTACCTCACCGGACGGCCCGAACGCTGCCGCCGGGACACCGTCGAGTGGCTCGCCGCGCAGGGACTGCCCGAGGGGCGGATCTGGATGCGGCGCAACGACGACCGCAGGCCCGCCCGCGCCACCAAACTGGAGATCCTGCGCCGGCTGGCCCGCGACCGCGAGATCCGCGTCCTGGTGGACGACGACGAACTCGTCTGCCAGGACGCGGAACGCGCGGGCTTCAGGGTCGTACGGGCCCGCTGGGCGGCCGAGTCCGCCGCGCTGGAGGAGGCGCAGGAGGGCGAGGGCCGTACCTGAGCCAGGGCGACAGGCCCCAGGGGTCTACGAGGCTGTCACTCGCTGTCCTCCAGTCGGAAACCGACCTTCAGGCCGACCTGGTAGTGCTCGACCTGCCCGTCCACGATCTGGCCCCTGACCTGCGTGATCTCGAACCAGTCCAGATTGCGCAGGGTCTGCGAGGCCCGGCTGATGCCGTTGCGGACGGCCTGGTCGACGCCTTCGT
Organism: Streptomyces graminilatus; assembly: GCF_001418565.1. Taxonomy (GTDB): domain Bacteria; phylum Actinomycetota; class Actinomycetes; order Streptomycetales; family Streptomycetaceae; genus Streptomyces; species Streptomyces graminilatus. The sequence goes on from NZ_LIQQ01000139.1 coordinate 12,130, forward strand.
GCGAGGTGCCGACGATCTCGGTGACCCGATAGGTGTGGTTCGACATGCGGGTGCTCCTCTTCGCCGTACTGGATGTGCCGGACGCGCCGGGGTGTGGCGGGTGTCGTGGGTGCGGTCGGTCGTTCCGGCGCGTTCCACGTTCCACCGTGCCCCATGCGACCGGGGTTCGCGAGGTGTCGCTATGGGGCGAAGCCCAGGGACAGGGCGAATCGGCCGCGCTCGTCCGTCCACCACCGGGTCGGCTCAAGACCGGCGGCGGCCAGTTCGTCGCCCACCCCGTCCTTCCGGAACTTCGCCGACACCTCCGTACGCATCTCCTCGCCCGCCGCGAAGTCCACGGCGAGATCGAGCGCGGGGATCTTCACGGTCTGCTCGGCGAGGGAGCGCAGCCGCATCTCGATCCACTCGTTGTCCGAGTCCCACAGCGCCACATGCTCGAACGCGTCGGGATCGAAGTCGGCGCCGAGTTCGCGGTTGACGACGGTCAGCACGTTCTTGTTGAACGCGGCCGTCACGCCCGCCGCGTCGTCGTACGCCGGGACCAGCACCGACTCGTCCTTGACCAGGTCCGTGCCGAGCAGCAGCGCGTCCCCGGGCGACAGCAGGGAACGCACCGACGACAGGAACACGCCCCGTTCGGCGGGCAGCAGATTGCCGATCGTGCCGCCGAGGAACGCCACCAGCCGGGGCCCGGGCGTGTCCGGCAGTGCCAGAGCGCCGGTGAAGTCGGCGATCAGGGCGTGCACGGAGAGCCCCGGCCGCTCGGCGATCAGCGCCTCCCCGGCCTGCCGCAGCGCGCTCTCACTGACGTCGACCGGGACATACGTCTCCAGCTCCGGCAGGGCGTCCAGCAGATGCCGTGTCTTGTCCGACGAGCCGGAGCCCAGCTCGACCAGCGTGCGCGCCCCGGTCACGGCGGCGATCTCCCCGGCCCGGTCGAGCAGGATCTCGCGCTCGGCCCGGGTCGGGTAGTACTCGTCCAACTCGGTGATCTCGTCGAAGAGTTCACTGCCGTGGGCGTCGTAGAACCACTTCGGCGGGAGTGTCTTGGGCATACGGGTGAGCCCGTGGAGGACATCGGCGCGCAGGGCGGCCTCCGTGGCGTCCTCGGGCAGGGTGCGGGTGACCAGGAACGTGCTCACGTGCGAAGCTCCTCGGGTGGTACGGATGCCAGGTCGCCGCTCAGGTCCTGGAGCGGGGTGAGCCGTACCCCGGTGCGGCTCGCGATGACGAGGGTGCGGTCGGGTACCTCCTGCCAGCGGGGATCGTCGTCGTAGGGCTCGGACGCCACCACCGTGCGGGGGCCCGGCCCGGTCAGATGGAAGAGGGTGTCGCCCCAGGTGGTCGCGGCGATCGTCGTGCCGTCCGTGAGCAGCAGATTGAGCCGGGAACCGGGGGCCGCCGCGCCGGCCTCCACGACGGTGCGGGCCAGCGCCCGCCCCACGTCGTCACCGGTGTGCAGCCGGTGCAGCACCAGCGCCCACAGGAACGCCGAGTCGGTGCGCGCCTCCATCGACAGCAACTCCTCGCCGGGCAGGGCCCGTACGAGGGGCGCGAGCGATCCCGGCCAGCCGATGACCGCCCCGTTGTGCCCGAACAGCCAGGCACCGGCGGCGAAGGGCGCCGCGGCGGCCTCCCCGTCGGCGCCCGCCACGGTCGCGTCCCGTACGGCGGCGAGCAGCGCGGTGGTCCGTACGACCCGGGCGAGGTCGGCGAAGGACGGGTCCCCCCAGATGGGCCCGGCGCGCCGGTAGCGGGCGGGCACGGGATCACCTTCCGCGTACCAACCGACCCCGAAACCATCGGCGTTGACGGTCCCGTACCGCTGGTGCCGGGGCGCCCAGGACTGCCGGTACAGCCCGTGCGGCGGCTCCAGCAGCACGCTGCCGATCGACTCCGGGGGCCCCAGGAAGGCCAGTTGACGGCACATCAGACGGCCTCCGGGGTACGGGCGGTGCGGAACCCGGAGAAGATCTGCCGCCGGATCGGATAGTCCCAGTTGCGGAACGTCCCCCGGCAGGCCACCGCGTCCACGGCGAACGAACCACCGCGCAGCACCTTGTACTCGGGCCCGAAGAACACCTCCGAGTACTCCTTGTACGGGAACATGCTGAACCCCGGGTACGGCAGGAAGTCGCTCGCCGTCCACTCCCACACGTCGCCGATCAACTGCCGCACCCCGAGCGGCGATTCCCCGGCCGGGTAGCTTCCGGCGGGCGCCGGACGCAGATGCCGCTGGCCGAGGTTGGCGTGCTCGGGGGCGGGGTCGGCGTCGCCCCAGGGGTAGCGCGTCGAACGGCCGGTCGCCGGGTCGTGCCGGGCGGCCTTCTCCCACTCGGCCTCGGTGGGCAGCCGGCGCCCGGCCCAGCGGGCGTACGCGTCCGCCTCGTACCAGCAGACGTGCACGACGGGCTCGTCGGGCGGCACCACCTCGGTGACCCCGAACCGCCGCCGCAGCCACTGCCCGCCCTCCCGGAACCAGAACAGCGGTGCGTACAGGGAGTGTTGGCGTACGTGTTTCCATCCCTCCGGTGTCCACCAGCGCGGGTCGTCGTAGCCGCCGTCCGCGATGAACGCCTGGTAGGCGGCGTTGGTCACCGGTGTGGTGTCGATGAGGAAGGACGCCACCTCACGCCGGTGCGCGGGCCGTTCGTTGTCCAGCGCCCAGGGCTCGGTGGAGGTGCCCATCGTGAACGGGCCACCGGGGACCAGGACTTCGGCCGGACCGGTGAACGGGGGAGCGGGCGAGGGATCGGGAGCGGTGAGAACCGCCGGGCCCTTCCTGAGCTGATGGGTGATCAGCATCGTCTCGTCGTGCTGCTGTTCGTGCTGGGCGATCATCCCGAAGGCGAACCCGGCCTCGGTCAGCCGGGCACCCGTACCCTCGAACGCGGCCTTCTCCAGCACGTCCAGGACCCGGCCGCGCACCTCCGCCGCGTAACCACGGGCCTCGGCGGGCGGCAGCAGCGGCAGCGAGGGCCGTTCGGCGCGGGAGTGCTCGAAGGCGTCGTACAGGCCGTCGATCTCGGGCCGCATCGCCTCCCGCCCGGCGACCGCTCGCAGCAGCCACAGCTCCTCCTGGTTGCCGATGTGCGCGAGGTCCCACACCAGCGGGGACATCAACGGCGAGTGCTGGGCGGTGAGTTCGGGATCCTCGATGGAGGTGAGGAGCGCCGTCCGCTCCCGCGCGGTGGTGAGCGCCGCCAGGGCACGCTCCCGGAGCGTCTCCGGATCCAGGGCGGGGTCGGTCATGTGCGGAGATCCTTTCCGTACGAGGTCCCGTGCGAGGTCCCGTGCGCGGGCCGGTCCGTCCCGGTGCCGCGCAGACTGTCGAGCAGGTCGTCGGCGGGGCAGCGGCCCCGGCTGACATAGCGGTCGAGATACGCGGCGACCGCGCCGACGACCTCCTGGCTCGCGCCGAGCCGGGGCAGGGCGTCCAGGGCGGCCGAGAAACAGACGAGGGCCACCTCCCGCAGCTCCGGGTCGGTCATGCCGTCGCGGGCCGCGTCGGCCCACAGCGGATTGTGCGGGGCGGGCAGCGACCGGGTGCGCTCGGCGAGCGGCTTGACCGCCCGGTAGGCGGTCTCGGCGGCCTCGGGGTCGTCGAAGAGCGCCGCCGTGACGGCGAGCGGGACGATCCAGCCGTCGTCGCCGGGCTGGGCGTCGATCATGCGCAGTTCGAGATGGCCGCGCGGTCTGACCGGCGGGAACAGGGTCGTCAGGTGGTATTCGAGATCCTCCCGCGTGGGCGGCCGGGGCGCCCCGGAGCGGATCCACTCCCGGAACGTCAGCCCGTCCTCCGGCACGTCCCACGGTCCGCTGTCCTGCCGTACGCACATCACCGGCGCGTCCAGCACATGGCGGGCCCAGGCCCGCCGGGGTTCGACGTCGAGGGGCGGTCCGCCCGCCCTGCCGGTGCCGATGTCCGTCCACAGCGACTGCCGGGTGGAACGCCAGCCGGTGGGGCTGCCCAGGGCCAGCGGGGAGTTCGCGAAGGCGGCCACCAGGACCGCGCCGAGCTGGTGGGAGAGCCACCAGCGCCGCCCGTGCCCGAGCGGGCCCGGCTCCTCGTGGCCGGCGTCGAGGCACACCTGCACGGAGGCCGAGGTGCACATCATGGCCCGGCCTGCCGGACCGGTGCGGTCGAGGCACCGCTCCATGGCGTCGTAGCGCGGTTCGCGCAGGAAGCGGCGGGGTGGGCGCCAGGGATCCTGGCCGGCGCCGACGATACGGAGACCGTCCTCACGCAGTACCGCGCGGACGGCGTCCAGGTCGGCGGAGACGGACTCCACGCACTCCATCAGGGATGCGGCGGGAGTGGAGCTGAGCTCCAGCTGACCGCCCGGTTCGACGGTGAGCGCCGACCTGAGAGGCAGGGTCCGCAGTGCGGCGTAGGCCGCTTCGAGCCGTTCGGGTGACACGGGGAGCCGCGGCTGCCGCAGCTCCTGGACCAGCCATTCCACCTCGACACCGAGAGTGCGGGGCGGTCCGGTCTTGAAACAGATTCCCCGGACGAGGGCTTCGACCTCGGCCTCGGAGAGGGCGGTGCGGCGTTTCGTACAGCCACCTGCCGAAGTGGCATTCGACGCATCGGACATGTCGGGATCCTCCTGAGACTCCACCATGCCGCCGGCCCTGTTTCGGGTGGGCCGGACAGGCAACGCTCGTCCCACCCAAACCCCTCGCGCCGAATCGCACAAGGGTGCCCATGGGTGCGCTTTCCGGACGATGGATCTCCGTTTCCTTGACGTTTCCGGACTGTTCGTATGCCCGGGAAACCCTGTTGCACCACCTGTCCAGCATCACCCACGATGCCTGTATGAGCACGGCGGGGGAGTGAGCACCGGGCACTCATGGCGCACACGGGGGTGGTGCCATGAGTGCCCGACGGAGGGTTACCGACTGGTAGTGCGGGGCGCATGGCGCCCCCGCAGGGGCGCGGGGAACTGCGCGAGAAGCCCACCGACCCGCACGGTCAAGACAACCTCAACGCCACCCGTACCGCTCTTGCAGCCGCCGCACGACGGCATTGAACCGCATCCGGTCCAGCGCACACGCCTCGCGCCGCATCCCGTCCTCGAAGAGCCGCAGCACCCGGTCGACATCGACCCACGACTCGCGCCCGGTCCGGTCCCACGGCCCGCTCCCGATCGGCACCCACTCCCGATCTCCGTCGTGCCGCTTGCTGGACAACTGCACGGCGAGAAACGTCCCGCCCGCCTCGCGGGCGACGACAAGCACGGGCCGGTCCTTGCCGCGCCCGTCGTTCTCTTCGAACGGCACCCAGGTCCATACGATCTCGCCGGGATCGGGATCCCCGTCGTGGGCGGGCGAGTACTCCGTACGCACCCGTCCTACGTCGCGGGGATCGGCCTCGGTGGTGGCGGAAGGGCCGTAGCGGCCCGGGACTTCGGCATCGGGAAAGGCAGTCACGAGGCCCACGTTAGAGCCTGCGTCCCGCCCCGCCCGCCGCCGCCCCGCACCTCACCGCACGGCCCGTGACGCCCTACCGCTCGTCCGTGTCCACCTGCACCTTCTGAACCTGCGGTGCCGCCGAGCCGTTCAGCGCCGAAGTCCCGTTCGGCGTCTGCCCGTTCTGGTTCATGGACGCGAGCAACTGCCGGGCGAGACCCAGCCCCGTACCGCCCATGGTGAGCGCCTTGGCGAGCATCTCCGCCATGCCGTCCGCGCCGTTGAGCACCACCATGTTGTCCACGCTGCCGAACGCGGAGGCACCGGCCTTCACGATCTCCGGCCAGTTCTCGGCGAGTTGCTGGGCGACCACCGCCTCCTGGTTCTCCGCGAGCGCGGCGGCCCGCGCCTTGATGGCCTCCGCCTCCGCGAGCCCCTTCGCCCGTGTCGCCTCGGCGGCCGCGAGCCCCTTGGCCTGGGACGCGGCGGCCTCGGCCTCACCGGTGGCCCTGGTCGCCATGGCGGCTGCGGCACCCCGTGCCTTGGTCGCCTCGGCCTCGGCGGTCGCGGCGGTCTTGACCCGGTTGGCCTCGGCCAAAGCCGCCAGCTCGGTCTCCTTGGCCTTCGCCTGCGCCGCCGAGATACGCGCGTCACGCTCGGCCTCGGCCCGCGCCCGCGTCTCGTAAGCCTGCGCGTCGGCCGGCTTGCGGACGTCCGCCTGGAGCTGCTGTTCCTTGCGCAGGGCGTCGAGTTCGGCGATGCGCGTCTCCTGGATGACGACGTCCTGGCGGGCGGCGGCGTCGGCGAGCGGTCCGGCCTGGCGGGCCTTGGCCGCCGCCTTGTCGCGCTCGGCCTGGTAGCCGGCCTGGAGGATCTCGCTGTCCCGGGTGGCCTCGGACATGCGGGCCGCGGCCTTCTGCTCGGCCTCGGTGGCGAGCCGGTTGGCCTCGGCCTGCGCGATTCGCGCGTCCCGCTGGACGGCGGCGGCGTGCGGCATGGCGAGGTTCTTGATGTACCCGGTCGGGTCCTCGATCTCGTGGATCTGGAGGGAGTCGACGATCAGGCCGAGCTTCTCCATCTCCGTGCCGCACGCGGCCCGGGTCTGCCCGGTGAGCTTCTCGCGGTCGCGGATCATCTCCTCGACGGTCAACCCGCCGACGATGGACCGCAGATGACCGGCGAACACGTTGTGCACGCGCTCCGCCATCATCTTCTGCTGGTCCAGGAAACGGCGGCCCGCGTTGGCGATCGACACGAAGTCGTCACCCACCTTGAAGATGACCACGCCGCGCACCTTGAGCGGAATGCCCTGGGTGGTCACGCAGTCCACGTGCAGCTCGGTCTCGTTCAGGTCGAGCGAGATCTTGCGCACCGCCTGTACCCCGGGCAGCACGAGCGTTCCACGCCCCGTGACGATGCGGAATCCCATGCCCGCTTCAAGGCCTTCGGTTCTGTGCTTCGAACCGGAGATGATGAGTGCCTCATTGGGTTCTGCGACCCGCCACATCATCTTGAACACACCGATGAGTGCGAGGACGGCAACTACCGCTACCCCCGCAACGACGCCGATGAACATCGGCATACGCCCCCTTTGCCTGGTGCCCTTTCGGCACCGAACGACGCAAGGGTGCACCTGTGCGGCGCCCTGGTACAGCGGCTGGGGAATCCTTGTTGCAAGCTTGACGCACACGTGATCATCCGCAGACGTACGGACGCCGCGGCAGCCCGTTGCGACGGCCCGTACGCCGGGCTCAGCAGTCGTACGCCGAGGTGACGTACACGGTGCGGGGCGGCAGGTACTCGACGACCATGACCACCGTCCCGCGTTCGATCCGGTCCTGGGCGGAGGCGGCATACGCCAGGAAGTGCTCGGCGCCCCCGCGCACCCGGACGATCACCTCGCCGACCAGCCCCGGTCCGATCGTGCCGGTCACCCGCCCCATCAAGCCGACCATCGGCGCGTCGTCCATGGTCACAGCGTACGGGCCCGGGCGCCTTTGCGGGCCCGCCGAGGCGACGGCCCCTTCACCCTCCCGCTACGGGCGGCCCAAATGCCGCATCGTCAGGGCCAGTTGCAGCCTGAGGTGGCCCTGCGGGGTGCGGAGGGGCCACCCGAGGAGTGTCTCGGCGTGGCCCAACCGGTCCTGGAGCGTGGAGTGGTGGACGTTCACCTCGACGGCGGCGCCCCGCAGACTCGCCGTCGAGGCGATCGCGTGCAGCGTCGTCAGCATCCAGGGCGCGTCCGCGACCGCGGCCTCCAGCGCCCGCACATCGGGCGGCGGATCGGCCCCCGGTACGACCAGCTCGGCGAGCAGCCCGATTCCGCCGAGCTCATCGGCGTACACGACCCGTGGTCCGGGGGAGTGCGGGGTGCCGTCGGCGGTGAAACGGAGTGCGGTGCGGGCGGCCGCCCAGGAGCCCGGCAGTTCGAGCACGGGCACGGCGGGGCCGACCCCGACCCGGCCGGGCGGAAGGGCGGGGCGGGTGGACCCGGCAGGTCCGGTGGAGCCGGCAGGACCGGTGGAGCCGGTGGATCCTGCGGATCCGGGGTCGGTGGCGGTGGGCCTGACATGGGCCGGCCGGTCCGGGGCCGGTCCGCGCAGGGCGGAGGAGGCGAGGACGCGGGGCGGGCCGTCGAGCGGCGCGACCGCGTGGGCCCGGGCGGCAGGGTCGAGGCCCAGTCGGCGGGCCGCGTGCAGCCGGGCCTGCTCCGGTGCGGTGCCGTCGAGAAGGGTTTCGACGAGCGCCGGGTCGTCGGTGGAGGCCGAGGGCGCGCGGCCACGGGTGCGGTCGAGGACGAGGCGGACGGCTGCCGCCGCCCGCTCCAGGATCACCGCGTCCACGACGGTGGGTGTGCCGGCCCGCTCCAGCCACAGCGCGGGGGCGCCGTCCGGGGACAGCGCGGCGGACGGCCAGGCGGGGTCCGGGGGCTGGTCCGTGTCCCGGCGGTGTCCGTCGGTCTCGACGCGCAGATGTACCCGCCGGGCGGTGTCGGCGAGCCGTGCCGGGCAGCCGGCCAGCACGGCGGCGCCGCGGACCAGGGCCTCCAGGCCGGCCCGGTGCTCGGCCAGCTGGTCGAAGTAGGCGATGACTCGAACGGCGGCGCCGGCATCTGGATCCACTGCGGTCAGTCGACCTGCCAGCTCTTTCATGGGGCCATGGTGCCAGGTGCTCCGCAGGTTGTGCGGTTCCTTGTCTGCGGGCTCGGTGGGGGCCGGTCGCGCAGTTCCCCGCGCCCCTTGAGGGGTGGCTGCGCCTCCCTTCAAGTACCCGGCCGGGCCGGTGACGTGGTGGCTGGGGCCTACCGTCATGTCCCTGACCGGGCTGCTGGGGGTGCTGGGCCTCCTGTGCCTGCCGCGCCTCTTGCGGCTGTGGTCGCCGTGTTCTGCCGCGGGTTCGGTGGGGGCTGGTCGCGCAGTTCCCCGCGCCCCTTGAGGGGTGGCTGCGCCCCCTCATGTCCTTGGGCGGGGCGTTGAGGGGTGGCTGCGGCCCCCCCTCAGCGCCCCCGCCGGGGTGCTGAGGGGAGGTTGCGGCCGCCTCAAGGCCCGGGACGGGCGCTGAGGGGTGGCTGGCCGCCTCAAGGCCCCGTCGGGTTGTTGAGGGGTGCCAGTGCCTCCCAAGGTGCTGGTCGTGGCCCTGAGTCTCAGGGGGTTACTCCGCCAGTAGTCTGCGGAGCCAGTTGAGCTGGGCCGATTGGCAGGACTGGGAGAGGGCTGCCTGGGGGGCGAAGCCGTCGAAGCCGTGGAAGCCGCCCGGCCAGACGTGCAGCTCGGCGGAGCCGCCGGCTTGCCACAGGCGGGTGGCGTACGCGACGACCTCGTCGCGGAACGTCTCGGCGGAGCCGACGTCCAGGAAGGCCGGGGGCAGGCCGGACAGGTCCTCCGCGCGGGCCGGGGCGGCGTACGGGGAGACGTCAGGGCCGCCGCGCCCCTCGCCGAGCAGCGCGGTCCACCCGGTGTCGTTGGCCGTGCGGTCCCACACCCCGAGGCCGACCATCTGGTGCGCGGACGGGGTGTCGTTGCGGTCGTCGAGCATTGGGCACATCAGCAGTTGGCCGACGGGCCGCGGACCCTCGCGGTCCCTGAGCAGCAGGGCCAGCGCGGCCGACAGACCACCACCCGCGCTGGACCCCGCGATGACGATCCGCTCGGGGTCCGCGCCGAGCTCCTGGGCGTGCTCGGCGGTCCACAGCAGCCCGGCGTACACGTCGTCGATCTGTGCCGGGTACGGGTTCTCCGGCGCCAGCCGGTACTCCACGGACACCACGACCGCGCCCAGCTCCTTGGCCCACCGCAGCGCCGCGTCCACACCGACGCGGTTGTTGCCGATCACCATGCCGCCGCCGTGCACGTGGTAGATCACGGGCAGCGGACCGTCCGTCGCCGGAGCGACCGGCCGGCAGATCAGCAGCGAGATGTCGGGCGCGTTCTCGGGGCCGGGCACGACCCGGTCCTCGGCCTGGAACAACCCGTCCACCGTCAGGTCCATGTCGGCCAGCATCTGAATGCCGGGTCCGTTGCGCACGAACTCGATCTCGTCCATGGCCAGATGCGGCGGCACCGCCTCGTTGAGCATCACCAGGACGGCGGCGAGTTCCGGGTCGAACGGGGGCGGGGTAAGCGTCATTGCTCTGCTCCTCGTGCTGCGTGCTGCGGCTCGTGGGGCGATGATCCGCGTGTTCGGCGGGTTCCGGCACACCGCCGTCCGGCGGAACTTGCCCGCCATCCGGCGGGTAGGCCGGTCGGCCCGGTCGGCCCCGCCTCGGCCGGAACGGCAACCATGCCACTGACCTGGGGTTTTCTCCATATTCGTGGCCCGGAACCCTGCCAGGAGGCGCGGGCTTGACTTCGCGTGCGCTCCAAGAACTAGCGTCGAACCCGCGACGACACCGCTGGACGAAGATGGACGAAGACGGATGACAGCGGATGAAGACGGGCGGCAGCGGATGAAGAAGGACGGAGATGGACATGCGGCTGGGTGTGCATATCAATCGGTTCGACCACCCGGGGGGCGGCCCCGCACTCGGGCCTGAGCTGGCGGCGGCCGGTGCCGCGGCCGAGGCGGTGGGTGTCCACCGGCTCACGGTCATGGACCACTACTTCCAGATGGAGTCCAACGGCGGCGCCGAGGCCCCGATGCTGGAGGCCTACACGACCCTCGGCTTCCTCGCCGCCCACACCTCCACGGTCCGCCTCGGCGCGCTGGTGACCGGTGTGACGTACCGCCACCCCGGCCTGCTCGCCAAGATCGCGACCACGCTCGACGTGCTCTCCGGCGGCCGGGCCACCCTCGGCATCGGGGCGGCCTGGTACGACCGGGAGCACGAGGGGCTCGGGGTGCCGTACCCGGCGACGGCCGAGCGGTTCGAGCGGCTGGAGGAGACCCTGCGGATCTGCCTCCAGATGTGGGACCCGGACACCGACGGCCCCTTCGAGGGCAAGCACTACCGGCTGGCCGAGACCCTCTGCGTCCCGGCACCGGTCGGCTCGCCGCGCCCGGAGATCATGATCGGCGGTGGCGGGGAACGGAAGACCCTGCGCCTGGTCGCCCGGTACGCGGACGCCTGCAACCTGTTCGCGAGCACTCCCGAGGAGGTCGGCCACAAGCTCGATGTCCTGCGCGGCCACTGCGACAGCGTGGGACGCCCGTACGAGGAGATCACCAGGACGCTTCTCTACATGGGCGACGCGCTGGAGGAGAAGGACGTCGACGCCTTCCTCCGGGACATCGAGGGCTACGCCCGGTTCGGCATCGAGACGGTGATGCTGGCGCCGCGCACGGGCGAACCGGCCGCCTGGATCGAGGAGTTCGTGGCCGCGGCGGCACTTCGCGCGGCCGAACTGGGCTGAAGACGAGCCGGGTTGAGGCCGGGTGGCACGACGGTGACGGCATGTCGGCATGTCGGCATGACGGCATGACGGAGGGCCGGAGCCGGCGCGGGGATCAGCGGCGTCCCTGCGCGGGCTCCGGCCCTCCGTCACGCGTACGTCGATCAGGCGGCGGCAGCCGTGGCCTCGCCGTGGATCAGGCCGATGACCTCGGCGAGCTGCGCGGCGACCTCGGCGTCGTCGGAGGGGTGCGTCTCGGCGAAACGCTCCAGCGAGCCCGGGATGGCGAGCTTGGCGTCGATGACCTTGGCACCGGCGATGCCGGCCGCCTTGCGGGCGTCGTCCTGCGCCCAGACGCCGCCGAACTGGCCGTACGCGGTGCCGACCACGGCGACCGGCTTGGCGGTGAGGGCGCCGGCGCCGTACGGGCGGGACAGCCAGTCGATGGCGTTCTTCAGGACGGCCGGAATCGTGCCGTTGTACTCGGGGGAGAAGAGCAGGAACGCGTCGGCGGAGGCGGCGGCCTCGCGCAGCGCGACGGCGCCGGCCGGCAGGCTGCCTTCCACGTCGATGTCCTCGTTGTAGAACGGGACGTCGGCGAGACCATCGAAGAGGACGACCTCCGCGCCCTCCGGGGCGTGCTTCACAGCGGCCTCGGCGAGCTGGCGGTTGGTGGAACCGGCACGAAGGCTGCCGACGAGGGCGAGGATACGAACAGACATGGGGGTCTCCACAGAGGGTTGAAACATTGCCGTTACGATCCGGACCGAGGTCCGTTTAATGTTCTACCAGCCAAACGGACCGTGGTCCAGTTTTCTTCCGAGGCGTTACGCTGGCTTCATGTCCGACTCCCTGCCGCCCTTCCCGCAGCCCAAGTGGCGCGCCGGTGAACACGTGCTGCTGGAACTGGGAACCGGCATCGGCATCGGCCCCGACGTCGAGGCCGGAGCCGACGAGCCCTGTCTGCGCGCCGACGCCGCACGCAACCGCGCCCGCCTGCTGGAGGCCGCCGCCCGGCTGGTGGAACAGTACGGCGCGGCCGGCGTGACGATGGAGGCGGTGGCCGCCGCCGCGAAGGTCGGCAAGGGGACCGTGTTCCGGCGCTTCGGCGACCGTACGGGTCTGCTGATGGCCCTGCTCGACCACTCGGAGCGGACGCTCCAGGCCGCCTTCCTGACCGGCCCGGCGCCCCTCGGGCCCGGCGCGCCGCCCGTGGAGCGGCTGCGCGCGTTCGGTGTCGCGGTGCTGCGCCGGACCGTCGACGAACTGGAACTCCAACTGGCCGCCGAGGGCGAACCGGGCCGCCGTTTCGCATCCGCACCCCGTATGGTCCGGTCCGGTCACGTCGCCATGCTGCTGCGGCAGGCGATTCCCGGTGCCGACTGTGAACTCCTCGCGCAAACGCTGATGGGATATCTGGACCCGGCCCTCATCCATCACTTGACCGAGCGGTGCGGGGTGGCGCCGGCCCGGATAGAGGCGGGCTGGATCGACCTCGTCGACCGCATCACGGGCGACGTCTCTTCCCGTTGAGCGCTGGTTCCGGCCAACTGCGCCGGTCGCGCTCCGGCGTACGCGGGTGGTCAACCGCTGGAATCCGTCCGGGACTTGTCCTGGACCCCCGCTCCGGCTGTCCGGAAAGCGCGTTCGCCTCTCGGCGGTACGGGACGCGGCCGCGAAATCGTCGTACAACAGGCTCTGAACCGCTGGGAATGATCTTTTCCGAGCGTTTTGGTAAAGCGCTTTCCTGAAGCGCTTTCGTCAACCGCCTTTGCTGTCGGATCGATAGCGAAGTTCCCCCGGTCAAAACCTTGCCCCGAGGTTCTGCAAAGATGCCGTACGTCATGGTTCAGATACCGAATTCGGCCGTCCCGCCGACGCCCCCGCCGCGCTCCGTGCCCACGAGCGCGGATGTGGCACGCCTGGCCGGCGTCTCGCGCGCAACCGTCTCCTACGTCCTCAACAACACCAGTGCCGTCCGGATCAGCGAACCCACCCGCCGCCGCGTCCACGAGGCCGCGAAGGAACTCGGGTACGTTCCGCACGCGGCGGCCCGCAGCCTGCGGGCCGGGCACAGCCGCATGGTCCTGATGCCCGCGCCGAGTGTGCCGATAGGCCCGCTCTACAGCCAGTTCATCAACGAACTCCAGTGGGCGCTGAGCCGTCTCGACTACACCGTCGTCCAGTACGCCTCCCTCGGCCTGCGCGGCGACGAGGCCGCCCGGGCCTGGGCCGAACTGCGGCCCGCCGCGGTCCTCGTGCCCGTCGGCGGGATCGGACCGGAGGGCGTGGCCGTCCTCAAGCGCTCCGGCGCCCGGGCCGTCGTCACGCTCGGCACCGAGCGCATCGAGGGCGCGCACAGCCTGCTCATCGACCACGCCGGTGTCGGCCGTGCGGCGGGCGCGCACCTGTACGCGCGGGGCCGCCGCCGGATCGGCGTCGTCGTGCCCGACGAGCCAGGCCTCAGGGTCTTCTCCAAGCCCCGCCTCGACGGGGTGCGCGAAGCGCTGGACGGCACGGACGCCTCGGTGACCGTGCTGCCGCTCGCCTACGACGAGGAGTCCGCGGCCGGTCTCGCCGCCCGCTGGCCCGAACTCGGCCTCGACGCCGTCTTCGCGTTCAACGACGAGTACGCCATGCTGCTGATGCGGGCCCTCCAGGACGCGGGCGTCACCGTCCCGGACGACACCGCGATCATCGGCGCCGACGACCTGGTCCTCGGCCGGCTGCTGCGGCCCAGACTGAGCACGGTGCACATCGAACTCCCGGCCGGCCGCGACCTCGCGGAACTCGTCGACCGCGCCGTACGCAACCCCGGCGCCGGTGTCGAGTCCCATCACGTCCACGAGGCGACGCTCGTCCACCGCGACTCCAGTTGACCGGCGTCAGCGGGCGAGGACTCGGTCGGCGCGTTTCCCGTACGGCGTGACTAGGATGTTGCACGCTCAACCAGTGGGGGTGCCGTCGACCACCGGACGCCGTGTGCTGTGCTGCCGCGCGCCGGATCACCGCATCCCGCCCCGCGGCTGAGGAACGGCCGCGAACCACACGGGACCCGTGTTCGCCTCGCGCGTCCCGCCGGTGACTGATCGGAGAGCCACAATGTCGTTGCTCGACCCCAAGACCTGGCAGTCCCTTGCCGCCCGTGCCCTCTCGGGCCCCGAGTACACCGTCACCGAGCCCGCCACCGGCGAGGCGCTCGGTACGGTCACGCTCGCCACCGGCGAGGACGTCGGACCGGCCGCGCTGGCCGCGCGTACCGCCCAGGCGGCCTGGGCGCGCACCCCGCACTTCGTGCGGGCCGCGGTGCTCCGCAAGGCGGGCGACCTCTTCGCCGCGCACACCGAGGAACTGCGCGACTGGATCGTCCGCGAGTCCGGCTCGATACCCGGCAAGGCCGAGTTCGAGCTGCACGTCGCCGCCCAGGAGTGCTACGAGGCCGCCGCGCTGGCCTCCCGCCCGGCAGGCCAGGTACTGCCCTCCGAGGCGCCCCGGCTGTCCTACACGCGCCGGGTGCCCGTCGGGGTGGTCGGCGTGATCTCGCCGTTCAACGCCCCGCTGATCCTCTCGATCCGCTCCGTCGCCCCGGCCCTCGCGCTCGGCAACGCGGTCGTCCTGAAGCCGGACCCGCGTACGGCTGTCTGCGGCGGGCTCTCGCTGGCCGCCGTCTTCGCCGAGGCGGGCCTGCCCGAGGACCTGCTGCACATCCTCCCGGGCGGCCCCGACGCGGGCCAGGCCCTGGTCGCTGACCCCCTCGTCCCCGTGATCTCCTTCACCGGCTCCACGGCGGCGGGCCGGGCCGTCGGCGAGGCGGCCGGCCGCCACCTCAAGCGCGCCCACCTCGAACTCGGCGGCAACTCCGCGATGATCGTCCTGGCGGACGCCGACCTCGACGCGGTGATCTCCACCGCCGCCTGGGGATCCTTCTTCCACCAGGGCCAGATCTGCATGACGACCGGCCGTCACCTCGTCCACGAGTCGCTGTACGGGGAGTACGTCGAGCGGCTCGCCGCCAAGGCCGACTCCCTCGCCGTCGGTGACCCGTACCGCGCGCACGTCCACCTCGGGCCGATCATCGACGGTGCCCAACTCGCCAAGGTCCATGGCCTGGTGCAGGCCAGTACGGCCGGCGGCGCGAGGCTCGCGGCGGGTGGCACGCACGAGGACCTCTTCTACCGGCCGACTGTTCTCGCCGAGGTCAGCGACAGCACCCCCGCGTACGCGGAGGAGGTCTTCGGTCCCGTCGCGCCGGTACGGCCCTTCACCACCGTCGACGAGGCCGCCGCCCTCGCCTCGGCCGGCCCCTACGGGCTCTCCCTCGGCATCGTCACCCGCGACACCGCGCGCGGCCTCGACCTCGCCGAACGTATCCCGACCGGGATCGTGCACATCAATGACCAGACGGTCAACGACGAGGCTGTGGCGCCCTTCGGTGGGGTTGCCGCGTCCGGCACCGGTGCGCGGTTCGGGGGTGAGTCCAACCTGGAGGCGTTCACCGACGTGCGGTGGACGACGGTACGGGGGGATGTCGCCCCGTACCCCTTCTAGACGCTCCGTCGGGTCCGGTGGGTCGCTGCGGGCCCGGTGGGGGCTGGTCGCGCAGTTCCCCGCGCCCCTGGAGGGGGCTGCGCCCCCCAGGGGCAGCCCGGCCCAGAACCGGTTACTTGCCCTGCTGCGCCTGCTGCTGCGCGACCGACTTGCGGACCTCGTCCATGTCCAGCTTGCGGGCCTGTCCGATGACGTCCGTCAGGGCGGCCTCGGGCAGGGCGCCGGGCTGGGCGAACACGGCGACCTGGTCCCGGACGATCATCAGGGTCGGGATCGACTGGATCCCGAAGGCCTGCGCCAGCTCCGGCTGCGCCTCCGTGTCGATCTTGCCGAACACCAGGTCGGGGTTGGCCTCGGCGGCCTTCTCGTACACCGGGGCGAACTGACGGCACGGCCCGCACCAGGACGCCCAGAAGTCGATCAGCACGAAGTCGTTCTCCGTGACCGTCTGGTCGAAGTTCTCCTTGGTGAGCTCCACGGTGCTGCTCATGACCTGATTCCTCTTCCTGCTGTCGGGTCGTTTCCGGTGGTGCCCGCACAACACGGCCCGGCCACCGCGTATTCCGCGCCCATACCCATGTGGCCACGGGCCACGCCACCTACCAGACTGACCCCATGACGGAAACGGAAACCAACGTGTACGACGTCGTGGTGCTCGGTGGCGGACCCGTGGGGGAGAACGTGGCCGACCGCACCCGAGCGGCCGGTCTGACCACCGCGATCGTGGAGAGCGAACTGGTCGGCGGCGAGTGTTCCTACTGGGCCTGCATGCCCAGCAAGGCCCTTCTGCGCCCGGTCATCGCCCGCGCCGACGCCCGCAGGGTGCCCGGCCTGCGCCACCTCGTGCAGGGCCCCCTGGACGCCGAGGCGGTACTCGCCCACCGCGACTACGAGACCTCGAACTGGCGGGACGACGGACAGCTCGCCTGGCTGGAGAGCATCGGGGCCGACCTCTACCGCGGCCACGGACGCCTGGCGGGCCCGCGCACGGTGACGGTGACGGGCGAGGACGGCTCGACGCGCACACTGACGGCCCGGCACGCGGTCGCCGTGTGCACGGGCACCACCGCCCAACTGCCCGCCCTGCCGGGCCTCGCCGAGGTCGGGCCCTGGACCAGCAGGGAGGCGACCAGTGCCAAGGCGGTGCCCGGCAAGCTGATCGTGGTCGGCGGTGGTGTCGTCGCCGTCGAGATGGCCACCGCCTGGCAGGCGCTCGGCTCGCGGGTCACCCTGCTGGTCCGTGGCAAGGGCGTGCTGCCCCGCATGGAGCCCTTCGCGGGCGAACTGGTCGCAGAGGCACTGGCGGAGGCGGGCACAGACCTCCGTACCGGCACGTCGGTCCGGTCGGTGACCAGGAAGAACGGCACCGTCGTGGCGGTCACGGACACCGGCGACCGGATCGAGGCCGACGAGATCCTCTTCGCCACCGGACGCGCCCCGCACACCGACGACATCGGCCTCGACACGGTCGGTCTGGTACCGGGCTCCTGGCTGTCGGTCGACGACAGCCTCCGGGTCACCGGCAGCGACTGGCTGTACGCGGTCGGCGACGTCAACCACCGTGCCCTCCTCACCCACCAGGGCAAGTACC
>NZ_LIQQ01000014.1 GCF_001418565.1 Streptomyces graminilatus
CGGGGAGGGCGGGACCGTCGACTGGCACAAGATGGGCGAGGGGTGGTCCTGGGTTCAGCGGGACGCACAGCTCGACAACGAGGAGAAGGCCCGGGAGGGCTGGGAGCAGGTCAAGCGGGATCTCGCCGCCGAGACGTACAAGCTGTATGTGCTGGACGAGTTCGCCTACCCGATGCACTGGGGGTGGGTCGATGTCGATGAGGTCGTGTCCGTGCTGCGGGACCGGCCGGGGAACCAGCATGTGGTGATCACCGGGCGGAACGCTCCGGAGAAGCTGGTGGAGTTCGCGGATCTGGTGACGGACATGTCCAAGGTCAAGCATCCGATGGACGCTGGGCAGAAGGGGCAGCGGGGGATCGAGTGGTGATTGCGTCGTGCTGACTTCCTCGTCCTCCTCGTCCTCCTCGGCCTCCTCTGCCTCCTTGTCCTTCGTGCCCCGGTTGGTTATTGCCGCGCCCTCGTCGGGCAGTGGCAAGACCACCGTTGCCACGGGGTTGATGGCCGCGTTCGCCGCGCGGGGGCTTGCCGTGTCTCCGCACAAGGTCGGGCCGGACTACATCGACCCCGGGTATCACGCGCTCGCCACCGGGCGGGTGGGGCGGAATCTCGACGCGTACATGTGCGGGGCCGAGTTGATCGGGCCGCTGTTCCTGCATGGGGCGCGTGGGTGTGACCTCGCCGTGGTCGAGGGTGTGATGGGGCTGTACGACGGGGCCTCGGGGGAAGGTGAGCTGGCGTCCACGGCTCAGGTGGCCAAGTTGCTGCGGGCGCCGGTGGTGCTGGTGGTGGACGCGTCTTCGCAGGCTCGGTCGGTGGCGGCGCTTGTGCACGGGTTCGTGTCGTGGGATCCGGAGGTGCGGGTCGGGGGCGTGATCCTCAACAAGGTCGCGTCGGATCGGCATGAGGAGATGTTGCGGGAGGCGTTGGAGTCGGTGGGGGTGCCTGTGATGGGGGTGCTTCGGCGGGTTCCGCAGGTGGGGGTGCCTTCTCGGCATTTGGGGCTGGTGCCGGTCGGTGAGCGGCGGGGGGAGGCTCTGGCTGCTGTTGCGGCTATGGCCGCGCAGGTGTCGGCTGGGTGTGATCTCGGGGCGTTGGCGGGGTTGGCGCGTAGTGCGGGGGCGTTGGATTGTGG
>NZ_LIQQ01000140.1 GCF_001418565.1 Streptomyces graminilatus
ACACCGCCGAACAAATATTGAGAAAAGCCCCGTACCGGGTTCACCGGTACGGGGCTTTTCTGCGTTCCGAGCCCTATCCGGTCAATTAGGGTCCGGTTATGCGCTATGACCTCGTCATCTTCGACAACGACGGTGTTCTCGTCGACAGTGAGTCGATCTCCAATACACTCCTGGCCGCCTATCTCACCGAGCTCGGGCATCCGACCTCGTACGAGGACTCCATCCGGGACTACATGGGGTCAGCCATGCACCGCGTGCACGATCTCGTGGAGGAGCGGAGTGGGCGGCGGTTGCCGGACGACTTCGATGACGTCTTTCACGGGCGGGTGTTCGCTGCCTTCGAGCGGGAGCTGAAGCCCGTGGCCGGCGTGGTCGGCGTACTGGAGCGGCTGAGGGCCGGTGGAGTGCCGTACTGCGTGGCCTCCTCCGGGAGTCATGAGCGGATTCGGGTGGGGCATCGGGCTGCCGGGCTTGAGGGATGGTTCGACGCCGGGCGGGTCTTCAGCGCGGAGGACGTGGGGCGGGGGAAGCCGGCGCCCGATCTGTTTCTCCACGCGGCGGAGCGTATGGGGGTGGCCGCTGAGAGGTGTGTGGTGGTGGAGGACAGTCCGTTGGGGGTGCGGGCCGCGGTTGCCGCCGGGATGGACGTACTCGGGTTCACCGCCATGACTCCGGCCGAGCGGCTCGTCGGAGCCACCCAACTCTTCTGCGACATGGGCGAGTTGGCTGAGCTGCTGGTTTGAGGTCGGGCATGCGGCGGCACTGACAATTGTCATCCCCGGGTCCGGACGTTCGGTTCTGTTGGCGGGGTGGGGGTGTCCGCGAGGCTTGGGGCATGACAACAGAGACGACGAACTCGGCCTCCCTCCGCCGGAGTCTGCTGCCCCTGGTCCTCGACGTGGCGGTTCCCCTCGGGTCGTACTACCTGTTCAGGAACGGGCTCGGGATGAGTGCCGTCGCCGCGCTCGGGTTGAGCAGCGCCGTGCCCGCCGTACGCACCGGGTGGAGTGTGGTGCGGAGGCAGAAGGTCAACGGCATGGCCGCGCTCATCCTCGTCGTCAATGTCGTGGGGGTGCTGCTCAGTTTCGTCGCCGGGGACGCGCGGCTGATGCTCGTGAAGGACAGCGGGATCAGCAGTGTCGTCGGGATCGGGGTGCTGGTCTCGGTCCGGCTGGGGCGGCCGATGATGACCGAGGGGATGAAACCGTTCCTCATCAAGGGGGACGCCGAGCGCGCCGCCGCCTGGGAGCGGCTGGTCTCCGGGTCCACACGGTTTCGGCGGGCCGAGCGGACCTTCTCGCAGGTGTGGGGTGTGACCCTGCTGGGGGAGTGCGTCGCGCGGATCGTGGGGGTGTATGTCTTCCCCGTCGACACCATGGTCTGGCTCGGCACCGTCGTCATGGTCGGGGCGATGCTGGTGGCCGTTCTCGTCGGTGGTGCGCTCGCCGTCGAGCCCATGAAGGGGATGCTTCGCGACGAGGTCGCGCTTGGCGCCGGTCGTGGTGGAGTGGTCGCTCAGGGTGCATGACGGGGTGTTGTTCCTGAGCGAAGGCCGGTGGAGGCAGCCGGTGAAGACCGGTGAAGGCCGGCGAAGACCAAAGGTGAGCGAAATTCATCTTCCTGATTCTCTACCCACGAGTAAGCCGGGGCCCTACGCTCGCCGCCATGACAGATGTGCTGCGGCGCGGCAGGGCCTCGCTGGCGTTCAGCTTTTTTGCCCAGGGCGCCACCTTCGCGCTGCTCGTGACGAGGATCCCGGCCATCCAGGACCGGTACGGCATATCCGACGCGATGCTGCCCCTCTTCCTCGCCGCCGTGCCGGTGCTGGCCGGGGTCGGCAGTGTCTGCGCCGAGCAGTTGGTGAGGCGGGTGCCCCCCAGCCTCGTACTGAGGTGGTCGCAGCCCGTCGTGCTCCTGGCGCTGCTCGGTGTCGGCGCCGGGGACCAGTTGGCCGAAGTGGCTTTGGCGCTGGGGGCGTTCGGGCTGGCCGTCGGTGGGCTCGACGCCTCGATGAACATGCTCGGGGTGAGTCTGCAGCGGGCGTACGGGCGCAGCATCATGCTCGGGTTCCACGCGGCGTTCAGCCTGGGCGGGATCGTCGGGGCCTCGCTGGCGTGGGCCGGCGCGCACTGGCATCTCGCCCTTTTTGTTTCCTATCTGCCTGTGGTGGCCGTGCTGTTGCCCGCCGTGGTGGTCGGCGGTCGGTGGTACGTCGACGCGACGGACAAGGACGGGGAGTCCGTCGCAGCGGGCGGTGATGCCGCCGCAGTGGGGGGTGGGGCGGGTGGTCTCGTCTTCAGGATGCTGCTGCCGCTGTGCCTCGTGATGACGTTCGCCTACATCGGGGACTCGACCGTCTCCAACTGGAGTGCGAAGTATCTGCAGGACGTGCTCGGGAGTTCGGAGCAGCTCGCGACCGTTCCGTACAACGTGTACATGGTCACCACGCTTGTCGGGCGGGCCATCGGGGACGCGGGCGTACGGAGGTTCGGGGCCGTCGCCGTCGTACGGGCGGGGGCGCTGGTGGCGGCGCTCGGCTTCGGTGTGGTGGCCGTGGCGCCGGGGGCGTGGATCGGGATGCTCGGATTCACGTTGCTGGGGCTCGGGTTGTGTGTGATCGTGCCGCAGACCTTCGCCGCCGCCGGGCGGTTGTTCCCCGGTGCCTCGGATGCCGCTGTCGCGCGGCTCAATATATTCAACTATGTGGGATTCCTGGTCGGTTCGCCCTTGGTGGGCGCTTTGGGTGATCTGTGGAACTACCGTGGGGCGATGCTCGTTCCGATGGTGCTGGTCCTGGTGACGTTGAGGTATGCGGGGTCGTTCGATCCGGGACGCGCCGGATACGGTGACGGGCATGAGCGGGCGCGCGCGGCTGATGTGGGACGAGGCGGTAACGGGCTATGACTTCGGTCCGGATCACCCGATGGATCCGGTCCGGCTCACCCTGACCCGGCGGCTCGTCGACGCCTTCGGGCTGGACCGGGAGGTCGACGTGGTCTCGGCGAAGCCCGCCGGGGAGTCGACCCTGCGGCTCGTGCACCGCGCGGACTACGTCGAGGCGGTCAAGGCCGCGTCGGCCGATCCCGGGGCGGCCGATCCGGCGTACGGGCTGGGGACCGTCGACGATCCCGCCTTCGCCGGGATGCACGAGGTGTCCGCGCTGATCGCGGGGCAGTCGGTCGGCGCCGCCGAGGCGGTGTGGCACGGGGAGGCGCTGCACGCCGTCAACTTCGCGGGCGGCCTGCATCACGCGATGCCCGGGGGCGCGTCCGGGTTCTGTGTGTACAACGACGCCTCGCTGGCCATCGCCCGGCTGCTGGAACTGGGCGCCGAGCGGGTCGCGTACATCGACGTGGACGTGCATCACGGGGACGGCGTGCAGGCCGCGTTCTGGGAGGACCCCCGGGTCCTGACGATCTCGCTGCACGAGCATCCGCGCACGCTGTTCCCGCAGACGGGGTGGCCCGAGGAGACCGGTGCGGCGGGTCCGGGGGAGGGGAGCGCCGCCAATGTCGCGCTGCCCGCCGGGACGGGGGACGCCGGGTGGCTGCGGGCCTTCCACGCGGTCGTGCCCGAGCTGCTCGCCGACTTCCGGCCGCAGGTGCTGGTCACCCAGCACGGCGCCGACACCCACTTCGAGGACCCGCTGGCGCATCTCGCCGTGTCGCTGGACGCCCAGCGGGCCGTGCAGGTCGCCTGTCACGACCTCGCGCACGAGTACGCCGACGGGAAGTGGGTCGCCCTGGGCGGGGGCGGATACGCGGTGGTGGAGGTCGTACCCCGGTCCTGGACGCACCTGGTGGCGATCGCGGCGGGGCGGGCCATCGAGCCCACGGCCGTGATTCCGGAAGGGTGGCGGCAGGAAGTCTTCGCGCGTACACGGCAGTTGGCGCCCGCGCGGATGACCGACGGGCGGTGGCCGGTGCCGTACGCCGACTGGGAGACGGGGTACGACCCCGCCGACCGGCTCGACCAGGCGGTGCTGGCCACGCGGCGGGCGGTGTTTCCGCTGCGGGGGCTGCTGGCGTAGGGCGCGGCCCAGGCGTCCGGCTGTCAGGCGCGGAGACCGCTCACGCTGGTGTCGTGGATGTCGACCGTGCCGCTCCACGACGTGGAAGCCGGCGCCGCAGGCGCCGTTGTGCGCGCCGGACGCGGTCGACTCACCGTCACTGGGCCATCACCGGTGCAACAGCCCGCCCGGAGGCGGAGATTCGTGGCGTTACGCCAACTGTGCGGTGTTTTCGGCGTTTGTGCCGTGCCCGGTGCCGGCGTCCGTGACCATCACTCCCGTGTTGAGTACCGGGGCGTTGCGCGCCCATCTCCTGGCCGCCCGTCTAGCCGGGCCGGTGGCCACCTCGCGGGAGGAGAGTCTGCGGAGTTACCGGCTTTTCGCCGCCGGGGACCCCCGGGTGCTGATCGGAATCGATCCCGAATGGACTTGGCGGCAACAGGATCTGCTCGGTTTGATGGCCGACAAGTGTGGTGTTTCAGCTGATCCAGGACACACCTCCGGATGTGATGTGATCGACCCGGAGCGGACACTGGCGGCCCTCGACGCCTTCGCCGGGCGACTCTCCGCAGCCGCGCGCCGCCGGGCTCCCGTACTCCTCGGCACCGGGCACCCGCATCGACTGCTGGGTTTCTACGCCGCGTTGGCAGACGCCCTGTCGGCGGCGGGATGTACTGTCCTCACCCCGGCGCATGGTAGCTCTGTCGACATAACGACCCGGTTCGGTCTACGCACGCACAACCTCGACTACGTACGGCGGGTCGCGCTCGTACGGGCGCCGGGTGCTGGGGCCGCCGGGCGTGAGCCGGGCGCGCACACGCACTCTCCCCTCCCGGTTCGGACCGCTCTGGCGGCCGCCGCAGAGGCCGGCGGGACGCTCCCGGAGTTGGTGATCGGGGACCACGGATGGGTCTGCGGCGCAGGTCAACTGGGGTTCGAGGCCATCGGGTTGGCCGATACGGACGATCCCGCACTGTTCGTCGGGGAGGCCGAGGGGCGCGTGTCCGTCGTCGTTCCACTTGATGACGCTGTGCGGTCCGATTACTACCGGCCGCTTACCCGCTACGTACTCAATCGAGCGTGTCTGTCACAGTAGGCCGCCGATGGGTGCACCTCTTCCCCACTCGCATCACCCGCCCCTACATTGGGGAGTGAGCACGCAACGACGAAGAGTCACCGGAAGGGGAAGCCGGTGACCGTCGAGTGCGGAAGGTTCAGGTGTGTCATGGCTGCAGCTGGCGAGAGGCCTCTGAACGAGGTTCAGTTCCTGACCGTGGCGGAAGTCGCCTCGGTGATGCGAGTGTCGAAGATGACCGTGTACCGGTTGGTGCACAGCGGTCATCTGCCCGCGATCCGGGTGGGGCGGTCCTTCCGCGTCCCCGAGCAAGCGGTTCACGAGTACCTCCGCGAGAGCTATGTGGGGGTGGAGACAGCCTGACGGCGGTTCGTTCCATCGCGTTCCGTCGCGTTCCGTCTCATTCGATCACCTCGATCGCCCTCGATTACGACCTCAGCGCTCGGACGGGTAGGCTGGCCCCTTGTAGGTCGTATGGGCCCATGGCGCCCAACGCCGAGTGATGAGAAGTGAGCGAGGGTAGTCGTGGGCTCTGTTATCAAGAAGCGGCGCAAGCGGATGGCGAAGAAGAAGCACCGCAAGCTGCTGAAGCGCACGCGCGTCCAGCGTCGCAACAAGAAGTAGCCGGTCGTCCGATCGCGAGATCGGGACCGCTGCTTCTCCGCGACGCCGCGAGAGCGCGAGCGTGAGTGTGAAGGCTGTGGCCCCCCACCGGTTTCCGGTGGGGGGCCACAGTCGTATCGTTCGACCGGTTGTTCATCCGGTTGTTCATCCGGTTGTTCACCCGGCCGTTCGTCCGGTCGTATTGTTCGTCCGGTCGTACGACCGGCGTCGTCGTGACTTCGCGCATCGAGCGGTCATCACAGGGCAACAACAAACCGCTAGGTTGGGCTGCACACGGGAAACACGGCTGGAAGGAAGGCGCTGATCTTGGGCAAGGTCGTGCTCGTGACCGGAGTGGCCCGCCAGTTGGGAGGCCGGTTCGTACGGCGGATCCAGCGTGACCCCCAGGTGGACCGGGTCATCGCCGTGGACGCGGTTCCCCCCGAGCACCATCTGGGCGGCGCCGACTTCATCCAGGCCGACATCCGGCAGCCCACCATCGCGCGGGTGTTGGCCGAGACGAACGCCGACACGGTCGTGCACCTGGACGTGACGGGTGTGGCGCTGGGCAGCGGCAGCCGGGTCACCGTCAAGGAGACCAACGTCATCGGCACCATGCAGTTGCTGGGTGCCTGTCAGAAGTCACCCGCCGTGAAGCGGCTGGTCGTGAAGTCCAGTACCACCGTGTACGGCTCCGCGCCCCGCGATCCGGCGGTGTTCAGCGAGACCACCTCGCCCAAGTCGCTGCCCAGCGGCGGCTTCGCCAAGGACGCGGTGGAGGTCGAGGGGTATGTGCGCGGGTTCGCCCGGCGGCGGCCCGACGTCGCCGTCGCCGTGCTGCGCTTCGCCAACATCCTCGGGCCGACCGCCGACTCGCCGCTCGCCCACTACTTCGCGATGCCGGTCCTGCCGACCGTGTTCGGCTACGACCCCAGGCTCCAGTTCGTCCACGAGGACGATGTGATCGAGGTCCTGCGCATCGCCTCGAACGAACCGGAGCGCGGAACGCTCAACAGCGGCACGTTCAACATCGCCGGGGACGGCGTCCTGCTGCTCTCGCAGTGCTCCCGGCGGCTCGGCCGGCCCACCGTGCCGCTGCTGCTGCCCGCGGTCACCTGGGCCGGCTCGCTGGTGCGCACGCTGGGCATGACGGACTTCTCGCCCGAACAGATCCGGCTGCTCACCCACGGCCGAGTCGTGGCGACGAACCAGATGCGCGAGACTTTGGGATACCGGCCGAAGTTCACCACCGCCGAGACCTTCGAGGACTTCGCGCGTGTCCGGGGCCCCGGTCTGCTGCCGCCGGAGGCCGTCGCGCGGGCCGTCGACCGGATCGCCGCGCTGCCCTTCGCACCCTTCGCGGGCGGCGGCGCCGCCCGAGCCATGACCACCACAACTGTCACCGCGACGGTCACGAAAGCTGCCGAAGCGACCTGACGGCGACAGCCCACCGACACGGCGACAGCCCACCGACACGGCGACAGCCCACCGACACGGCGACAGCCCACCGACACGGCGACAGCCCACCGACGCAGAGCGCCAACCGAGGAGCGCATCAACGATGGCGGATGCCAAGGTCATTCCGTTCGACGACGACAGGTCCCGCGCGGGCACCGCCCCGCGGCCGTCGCGCCGCCGGAGCGCGGGCAGCGGCCGGCGCAAGGGCGAGTCGGCGGTCATTCGCGAGGTCCAGCCCCTGCCGGGACGGGCCCGCCCGCAGGATGATGTCCAGGTGACACGAAAGCAACAGCCGCCCCAGGAGCCGCAGGAGTCCCAGGGCGGGCCCGGGGCCCAGGTCCCGTCGTCCGACCCGGCCGGCGGTGGCGCGGGCGGCCTGGAACGACGTATCGCGGGCGGCCTGTCCTTCCTGCGGCGCCGGCTCACCGGGGACTACGAGGTCGACGACTTCGGCTTCGACGCCGAACTCACCGACCAGGTCCTGATGTCGCTGGTGCGCCCGCTGTACGAGAAGTACTTCCGGGTCGAGGTCAAGGGCATCGAGAACATCCCGGCCGAGGGCGGCGCCCTGATCGTCGCGAACCACTCCGGGACGCTGCCGCTGGACGGCGTGATGATGCAGGTCGCCGTGCACGACAACCATCCCGGCGCGCGTCATCTCCGGCTGCTGGCGGCCGACCTGGTCTTCATGCTGCCGATGATCAACGAGCTGGCGCGGAAGGCCGGTCACACCCTGGCCTGCGCCGAGGACGCGGAGCGGCTCCTGGAGCGCGGCGAACTGGTCGGGGTGATGCCGGAGGGCTTCAAGGGCATCGGCAAGCCGTTCAGCGACCGGTACAAGCTCCAGCGCTTCGGGCGGGGCGGCTTCGTGTCGACGGCGCTGCGGCAGGGCGCGCCGATCATCCCGTGCTCGATCGTCGGGGCGGAGGAGATCTACCCGATGATCGGCAACGCCAAGACGCTGGCCCGGGTGCTCGGCATCCCGTACTTCCCGATCACCCCGACGTTCCCGTGGCTGGGCCCGCTGGGCGCGGTACCGCTGCCCACGAAGTGGACGATCCAGTTCGGCGAGCCGATCCGCACGGACGGCTATCCGCCGGAGGCGGCCGAGGACCCGATGCTGATGTTCAACCTGACGGACCAGGTCAGGGAACAGATCCAGCACACGCTCTACAAGCTGCTGGTGCAGCGCCGGTCGGTCTTCTTCTGACGGTCGCTGCTTCGGCCTTTTCCTGTACGTCGGTGGGGGTGCCCTTCCTGTGAAGGGCACCCCCACCGACGTACAGCCGCTGTGTCAGCCGACGTCCTCGCTGTCGATGCCCAGGCCGGGCAGCAGGCCCGGGAGGAGCGGCGGCAGTGTGACGTCCGGTTCGGCGGCGGGCGGGGCGGTCGGCGACGGGGACGCCGTGCCGCTGTTCTGCGGCGGGTCGAGCAGGCCGCCGGTGTTGCCGCCGAGCAGGCCGTCGTCGGCGGTGCCGGAGGCGGACGGCTTGGGGTTGCCGCTGCTGGGGTCGCGCCCCTCGGCGGAGTCGCCGCCGGTGTGGCTGGGCGCGGCCGGCCGGTCGGCACCGGACGAACTCGTGCCCGACCCCGGTCCGGAGCTCTGGTGCCGGCCTCCGGTGTCGCCGCTTTCGCTGCCACTGCCGCCGACGCCGCTCCGGGAGGGCGGTTCGGGGAGCAGTGACTGGAGGGGGGCGACCTCTTGGTCTATGGCGTCGAAGACCGACGACACCTCCTGGCTCACGTCCCCGAGCTGCACGGGGAGGCGGTCACGCAGGGCGCCCCAGGCCTCTCGGTGCGAGCGGGAGAAGGTGTCCAGGGCCTGGATGGGGCCCAGGGAGTCGGGGTCGCGCCGATACGCCTCGTGCAGCAGGCGGTGGCCCTCCGAGACGTCGTGCCCCATACCTGCGAGGGCGCGGCGGATCTCGCCGAGCGACTCGTGGTCGAGCTGACCGGCGCGGTCGCGCTCCATCAGCCGACGGGCCTCGTTGAGCCGCGTCGAGGCCTGGTCGAGGTAGACCTGACCGCGTTCGCTGTCGCCGTCGGCCAGGTAGTTGAGCTTGACGTCCTCGATGCCGCGCTTGAGGCCGTACAGCGAGTCACCGGGCAGGGCGTCGGAACTGGCGGCGGCGACACCGCCGAAGGCTCCCGCGGCCACACCCACGCTGAGCCCGCCGGCGGCGAGACCCTTCGTCAGCCGTGTACGCGGTCGCAACTTCCCGAGCCCGGTCGCCCGGTGGGCGCCCCTGGACCGGGAGCGCTGCTCGGGCACCAATGGGTTCGACGCCTCGCCTCCGGGCACCGTGCCGTCCCGCAGCATGGCCTCCATCGCGGCCACCAACTGGGCCCGGTGGACGACCTTGACCGCGGGGTCGAGCACCGGTTTGGGCAGCTCGCCGAGACCGGTCGCGAGGGCCACCAGTCGGTTCGGTTCGGTCCGCTCCGCCCGGTGGTCCGCCTGGTTGTCCGCCCGGTGGCCGGCCTGTTCCGCGGCAGCCGGGGCCGGTTCCGGAGGGACGTCCGGTGCCGGTCCTTCGGGCTGCTCGGCCGCCGAGTCCCGGTCGGACAGCTCCTCCAGGGCCTGGGCGAAGGCGTTCGCCCGCCGGTGCGCCGAAACGTTCGCGATCACTGGCGGCACCTCCTCTCGTCATGACGGTCGGCTCCCCAGGGGGTCCTGAGGGTTGCACATCCCTGACCGCACCCACTCGATCGGGTGATCGTAGGCGGCCGGGGAGTGACCACAGGGAGCCTGTATCCCGCACAACGAGCGGCGCGGCACTTGGGTTACGGACGGCGGATGATCGGACCGCGAACTCAACGGACTTTCACGGAAGGTGAGTTGGCGGTCGCCGAGTGTGCGGTCCCCGGGCGGGGCGGATCCGCGGGGCGGTGCGGGGTGTGGCGTGCGGAGTTGTGCGCGGGGTGGCGCGGAGTGTGTGAGCGGTGTGGTGCATGGTGGGTGGTGCGGAGTGTGGTGCGTGGTGCGCCCGGTGGGGCGGCGGGCTCGGGTGCGGGCGCGGGGTACCTCTTACGGTGCTCAGCGCGCGTCTTCCGGGAGGAGCCGGGCGAGTGTACGGACGGCGCGGTACTGGAGGGTCTTGATGGCGCCCTCGTTCTTGCCCATCACGCGCGCGGTCTCGGCGACGGACAGCCCCTGGAGGAAACGCAGGGTCACGCACTCCTGCTGCTGGGGGTTGAGGCGTCGTACGGCATCGAGGAGAGCGGCGTTCGAGAGGGACTCCAGGACGGAGTCCTCCGGTGAACGCTCGACCTCGTTGGCGTCCAGCATCTCGCCGGTCGTGACCTCCAGCCGGAAACGGCTGGACTTGAAGTGGTCGGCGACGAGGTTGCGGGCGATGGTGACGAGCCAGGCGCCGAAGTCGCGGCCCTGCCAGGTGAAGGTTCCGATGCGGCGCAGGGCGCGCAGGAACGTCTCGCTCGTCAGGTCCTCCGCGGTGGCCTTTCCGCCCACCCGGTAGTAGATGTACCGGTACACAGTGTCGCTGTACTGGTCGTAAAGGCGGCCGAAGGCGTCGGCCTCGCCGGCCTGGGCGCGCTCGACAAGGTCCATCATGCGGGCGCTGTCACTGTCCGCGGCGGGGCGGCGAGGTGCGGCGGCACCGGCCGCGCGACCTCGTCTGCCGACCGCGGCGGTGCCGTCGGCCAGTGCGTAGCACGGGCCGATTGGTGCGGCGGTGGCGAATGCGGGGACGGCGTACGCGGTGGGGACGAAGCCGCGCAACAGGTCTAGGACCATTGCGCGCAGCGTAGCCAGGCCCGAGGCGTCAACCCCGACGTGTGGGTACACGGGACTCCCAGAGGCAGAGCTTCCATCACGTGCAGTGCGGGACCGTTCACCCGTCGTGGCGACGGAGGGGTACCGGTTTGCGTCTGAGGAGAATAACGCTTCGTGCAGGCACTGCTACACCCGGTTGCTCAAATCATCGATTACGTCGCTTCTGTTGCCTATTGGCGCCCGTTCAAGTGCCGCAGTGTGACAGGTTGTTGATCGATTGAGGTCGAGTTGGGGGTGTGGTCGGGGCGTGTTGTGGCTGTGTACGGCCAACGGGACTGGTGGAGGGGTTACGGGGGTATCGGGGGCCGATTACCTGTTTCTTTCGCCCCCGCCGCC
>NZ_LIQQ01000141.1 GCF_001418565.1 Streptomyces graminilatus
CGACGGCGTTCTCGAAGTCGGTGCGGTCGTACAGCCGGGCGCCGACCAAGGTGAGTTCGCGCCAGAAGAAGCGGTGGAGGTTGATCTCGCGGGGGCGGGGGTGGATGGCGACCAGGCACAGCCGCCCGCGCACGCCGAGGACGTCCACGGCGGTGTCGACGCCGCCGGCGGCGCCGGAGACCTCGAAGGCGACGTCGGCGCCCGCGTCGGCGGTCCACTCGCTGACGAGTGCGGTGACATCGCTGGTGGAGGGGTCCCAGGTGGCCAGGCCGAGGTCTTCGGCGAGCAGCCTGCGGTGGGGGCTGAGTTCGATGACGCGGACGTCGGCTCCGGCGTTGCGGGCGACGAGGGCGATGAGGATGCCGACGGGTCCGCCGCCGACCACCACAACGCGCTCCCCGTCACGCACGGCGGCGCGGCCGACGTCGTGGACGGCGACGGCGGTGGGCTCGACGAGCGCGGCGTGGTCGAGGGCCAGGGTGTCGGGCAGGCGCACGAGGGTCGAGGCGGGGACGGTCCAGCGTTGCTGCATGGCGCCGGGGGAGTCGATGCCGATGAAGTCGAGGTGCTGGCATATGTGCTGGTTGCCGGCCTGGCAGGCGGGGCAGGTGTTGTCCCAGCGCAGCGGCATCACGGTGACCGCGTCACCGGGCGCCCAGCCCTCGACGCCCTCGCCGACGGCGACGATACGGCCGGACATCTCGTGCCCCAGCACAGCGGGTGTCTGGACTCGGGCGTCCATGTCGCCGTGGAAGATGTGCAGGTCGGTGCCGCAGATCCCGACGAAGGCGGGCGCGATCTCCACCTCACCCGCGCCAAGAGCGGGGGTCTCGGCGGGAGCGGTGTCCAGCGTACGAGCGGACAGGTAACGGACGGCCAGCGTCATCGTTTCTCCAGGGTGCCTTCAGCGCGGACGCCGATGGTCAGCAGCAGGTTGGCGTAGGTACGGGTGTCGGCGGTGACGATCGCCAGCGCGACGTCGGGGGAGCGGGCGGCGTCGTAGAACTCGAAGCGGCCGAGCGTCTCGACCGGGACCGGCGCCAGACGGTCGCGGTACTCGGCGATGGCCGGCGGCTCCGGCTCGCCCTCGGGCGGCACCATCACGTGCGCGGACTCGACGGGGATCGCCTTCAGCAGGACGTCCAGGATGGTGGTGACGTCCAACAGGCCGGGGGCCAGGTTGAGGTGGACGATCCGGGCGCGTTCGCCGGTCGCGGTGCTCGCCGGGTAGTGGCCGTCCGCGAGCAGCACGCGGGAGCCGTGGCCGGCACCGGCCAGGGCTTCCAGGATCCCGGGGTGCAGCAGGTCGGTCAGGAGCACGGAGTGCCCACCTTCCTCATCAAGGGGTCTTCAGAGTGGGGGAGTTCAGTCGGTAGAAGGCGGTCGCGGTGTCGGCGAGGACCGCCGACGTCTCGGCGGCGGAGCAGCCGTCCAGCAACTCCTCGACGGTGGCCGCCCACCGGTTCCAGCCGCCCGCGAGGACACAGACCGGCCAGTCGGAGCCGAACATCAGCCGGTCGGCGCCGAAGGCGGACAGCAGGACGTCCCACACCGGGCGGATGTCGTCGATCGTCCACCTGTGCGGGTCGGCCTCCGTGACCAGGCCCGAGACCTTGCAGCGCACCTGAGGACGCGCGGCCAGGCTCCGTACCGCCCGCTCCCAGTCGCCCAGGTCACCGTCGGCGATGGGCGGCTTGCCCGCGTGGTCGAGGACGAGCGGCAGCTCGGGAAAGCGGTCGGCCAGCTCGACGGCCTGGTCGAACTGGTGGCTGCGGATCAGCACGTCGTACGCCAGTCCGCGTTCCCCGGCCGCCCGCAACCCCCGTTCCACGGCGGGCCGTTGCAGCCACTCCGGGTCCGATTCGCCCTGCACGAGATGGCGAAGCGAGCGGAGGTACGGGCCGCCGGGTCCGGCGAGCAGTTCGTCGAGCACGTCCGCGACCGCCGGGGAGGTGAGGTCCACCCAGCCGACGACCGCGCCGATCAGCGGGTCGGCGTCGGCCAGGGCGAGCAGCTCCCGTGTCTCGGGCACGGAGGTCACGCACTGGACGACCACCGTGCCCGTCAGCCCCCGGCCCGCGATCGGCCGGGTCGCGGCCGATCGCAGGTCGGGCACGCCGAAGGTTCGGCGGATGGCTTCGAGGCCGGGCTCGTCCAGCCAGGGCTGCGGCCGGTGGTCCAGGTCCCACAGATGGTGGTGGGCGTCCACCAGTCGCGGAGTGTCAGACACGGGCCGCCCAGACCGGGCCGTCGGGGTACGTGTACTCCTTGAGGGACTCCTGGTGCATCTGCGCGCTCAGCCCGGGAAGGGCGGGGGCGAGGTAGTGGCCGTCGGCCATGCGCACCGGGTCGACGAAGTGCTCGTGCAGGTGGTCGACGAACTCGATGACGCGGTCCTCGGTCGTGCCGGAGACGGCGATGTAGTCGAACATCGACAGGTGCTGGACCATCTCGCACAGGCCGACACCGCCGGCGTGCGGGCAGACCGGGATACCGAACTTCGCGGCGAGCAGCAGGATCGCGATGTTCTCGTTGACGCCGCCGACCCGGGCGGAGTCGATCTGGACGATGTCCACCGCGCCGGCCTGGAGGAGCTGCTTGAAGACGACCCGGTTGGCGATGTGCTCACCGGTGGCGACCTTGATGGGGGCGACGGCCTTGCGGACGGCGGCGTGGCCGAGGATGTCGTCCGGGGAGGTGGGCTCCTCGATCCAGTACGGGTTGTAGGGCGCCAGTTCGCGCATCCAGTCGATCGCGGGCTGGACGTCCCACCGCTGGTTGGCGTCCACGGCGATGCGGATGTCGTCGCCGACTGCCTCACGGGCGGTGCGCATACGCCGTACGTCGTCCGCCAGGTCGGCGCCGACCTTCAGCTTGATCTGGGTGAAGCCGTCCGCGACGGCCTCGCGGGAGAGGCGGGTGAGCTTCTCGTCGGAGTAGCCGAGCCAGCCCGGGGTGGTCGTGTAGGCGGGGTAACCGCGCTCCAGGAGGTGGGCGATGCGCTCCTCGCGGCCCGGTTCGGCGCGCTTGAGGATCTCCAGGGCCTCCTCGGGGGTGAGGGCGTCGGACAGCCAGCGGAAGTCGACCTGGCGGACCAGGTCCTCGGGCGACATCTCGCCGAGGAAACGCCAGACCGGCTTGCCCGCGCGCTTCGCGGCGAGGTCCCAGGCGGCGTTGACGACGGCGCCGGTCGCCATGTGGATGGCACCCTTCTCCGGGCCGAGCCAGCGCAACTGGGGGTCGTGGACGAGGGAGTTGGAGAACGCGCCGAGGTCGGAGCAGACCTCCTCGACCGACAGGCCCACCACGTGCGGGGCGAGCGCCGCGATGGCGGCGGCCTGGACATCGTTGCCGCGCCCGGTGGTGAACGCCAGGGCGTGACCCTCCAGGCCGTCACCGGCGTCGGTGCGCAGGACGACGTACGCGGCGGAGTAGTCGGGCTCGGGGTTCATCGCGTCCGAGCCGTCCAGGTGCTCGGACGTCGGGAAACGCACGTCGAGGACGTCCAGGGCGACGATGCGGGCGGCTGCCGATGCGGGGGAGTCGGTGGAGGACATGTCTGCTCCTAAGGGGCAGGGGCAGGGGCGTGGACCCTGCGACGAGAAAGGGGAAACGACGGTGGAGGTCGGGAGCCGCCCGGTCACCGTTGACCTGGTGACGGCCAGGAGTTCATTCCTGGACCTTGCCGCCTGTGATACGGGAGATCATCAGGGCGACCAGGATGATCAGGCCGTTGAGGGCGCCGATCCACTGCGCGGGGACACCGCCCAGGGTCAGCACATTCTGGATCATGAAGAGCAGCAGGATGCCGCAGAAGGCCCCGAACATGGTGCCCTTGCCGCCGTTGAGGCTGATTCCGCCGATGACGGCGGCGGCGAAGACGGTGAAGATGTAGCCGTTGCCCTGGGCGGAGGCCACCGAGGCCAGGCGGCCCGACAGCATCAGCCCGGCGAGGGCGGCGAGCACGCTGCCGGTGACCAGGACGATCCACAGCACCCGGTCGGTACGGATACCGGCGGCCTTCGCGGCGTCGACGTTGCCGCCGATCGCGTACAGGGAGCGGCCGAAGCTGGTCCAGCCGAGGACCACGATGGCGACGGCGAACAGCACCAGGGTGAGCCAGATGGAGGCCGGCATCCCGAACCACTCGGCCGTGCCCAGGTAGAGCATCGACTCGGGGAGCTGGAAGAAGGTCTGGCCGCCGGAGATGCCCGTGAGGACACCGCGCACGACGATCAGCATGCCGAGGGTGACGATGAAGCCGTTGAGGCCGAAGCGGATGATCAGCAGGGAGTTGATCACGCCGATCAGCGCGCCCACGACGAGGGTGATCGGGACCGCCCAGGCGCCCGGGAGGAGGCCGAGGCCGTGTGTCGCGCCGGTCGGTACCACCAGCCAGGCGGCCACACCGGGCGCGAGGCCCATGGTCGACTCCAGCGAGAGGTCCATCTTCTTGACGATCAGGATCATCGTCTGGGCGAGGACCAGCACCGCGATCTCGGCCATCTGCTGGAGCACGTTGATCAGGTTGTCGGGCTGCAGGAAGATCGGGCTGACGATCTGTCCGATGATCGCGATCACCACGATCGCGGGGACGAGCGCGAGGTCACGCAGCTTGGCCAGCGGGACCTTGCCGCCGAACAGCGCGGTTCGCTTGGCCCCTGCCTCGGCGGCCTTCGGCACGGGCGTTTCCGCGACGACGGTTTCAGGCATCGAGGTCCACTCCTTCCATCGCGGCCACGAGGTCGTGGTCGTGCCAGCCGCGGTTGATCTCTGAGGTCACACGGCCCTGGAACATCACCAGGATCCGGTCGCACATACGCAGGTCGTCGAGCTCGTCGGAGGCGATGAGCACTCCGGTGCCGGTGTCCGCGGTCTCCTCGACCTTGCCGAGGAGGAATTCCTTTGAGCGCACGTCCACACCCGCGGTCGGGTTGATCAGCACCAGCAGCTTGGGGTCGTCGGCCAGCGCGCGGGCCATGACGACCTTCTGCTGGTTGCCGCCGGACAGCGCCGACACGGGCAGCTCGGGACCCGGCGTCTTGATCGCCAGGTTCTCGATCATGCCCTCGGCGAGCCGGTCCCGGGTGCGGTTGCTGAGGAAGCCGTTGCTGCCGAGCCGGTGGGGCACCGACAGGGTGGCGTTGTCCGCGATCGACATGTCGGGGACGTAGCCCTGGTGGTGGCGGTCCTGGGGCACGAACCCGGCGCCCGCCTTGAGTGCCGCCGGGACGCTGCCCGACCTGGGAAGCGTGCCGGCGATCCGCACCTGGCCCGCTGTCGCCGCCCGCAGTCCTACGACGGTCTCGGCGACCTCCGTACGGCCGCTGCTGGCCGCTCCCGCGAGCCCGACGATCTCCCCGGCGCCCACCTTGAAGCTGACGTCCTGGTAGGTCTCGCCGTGCAGGCCGCTGATGTCCAGGGCCGCGGTGGCGGCGGAGTCCAGCGAACTGGCCCGCACCTCCGTGCTGTCGGCCGCCGCCTCGCCCGTCATGGCGGAGACGAGGTCGACGTGGGGGAGTTCGGCGACCGGCGCGGTCAGGATGTGCCGGGCGTCCCGGAACACCGTCACCATGTCGCAGATCTCGTAGATCTCCTGGAGGTGGTGACTGATGAACAGGAAGGTCACGCCCTGCTGCTGCAGATCGCGGATCCGGTCGAAGAGCCGGCTGATCGCCGCGGCGTCGAGCTGCGCGGTCGGCTCGTCGAGGATGATGAACCGGGCGCCGAAGGACAGTGCCCGGGCGATCTCGACGAACTGCCGCTGTTCGACGTCCAGTTCACCGGCCATGGTCTGCGGATCCACGTCCACCGACCAGGTCGTCAGCAGCTCCTGTGCCCGGCGCCGCATACCCTGCCAGGTGATGAGCCGGCCGCGGCCGTGCTGGTGCCGGTTCAGGAAGAGGTTCTCGGCGACGGTCAGCGTGGGAATGATCGTCGACTTCTGGTAGACGCAGGCCACCTGGCTGCGCCAGGCATCGCGGTCCGCGAGCCGGGGGGCGGCGGCGCCGCCGAAGGTGACCGTGCCCTCGTCCGGGGCCTGAAGCCCGGTCAGGACGGACACCAGGGTCGACTTGCCCGCCCCGTTGCGGCCCACCAGCGCGTGGGTCTCGCCGGGCCTGATGGTGATCCGGGCGCCGTTCAGCGCGACCGTCTGACCGAATCGTTTTACTATGCCCGTCGCCTCGACGACGGGCGGGCCCGACTGGGCCCGTCCGTCGTCCGCCGGGGCGGGCGCGGGGGTGACTGCTCGCTCCCCGTCGCTCATCTCAACCGCCTTGTGTTCGTTGGCCTTGAAGTCCTGGCGATCCGTCAGCCGAGGTTGTTGCCCCACAGGGACTTGTCGTCGCTCTTGACGCTGGGCACGCCGCCGTAGGTGCCACCGTCGGACGTGACGAGCGGAGCGGACAGCTGGTCCTCGAGGACGCCGTCACGGACCTGGATGATGTTGCTGTCGTGGTCCGTCTTGCCCGGCTTGAAGGTCTTCCCGTCGATCGCGGCCTTCAGGTAGTACAGGGCGTACTTGGCGTACAGGTCGGCCGGCTGCGAGACCGTGGCGTCGATCTTGCCCTCGGCGATCG
Source organism: Streptomyces graminilatus (assembly GCF_001418565.1). Classification (GTDB taxonomy): domain Bacteria; phylum Actinomycetota; class Actinomycetes; order Streptomycetales; family Streptomycetaceae; genus Streptomyces; species Streptomyces graminilatus. The sequence goes on from NZ_LIQQ01000141.1 coordinate 6,582, forward strand.
ACTTGAGCTCCTCGGGGATACCGTCGTTGGAGACCACGAACACGTGCTTCTTGTCCGACGGCGGAACCAGCAGGCCCTTCTGCTTGAGCACCTGGAGGGTGCCGGACAGGGCGAAGCTGGCCTCCATGTAGACACCCTTGATGTCCGGGTTGGCGGTCAGGTCCGTCTGCAGCTTCTGGGCCGCGACGGCGCCGTCCCAGTTGGTGGCCTCGCCGAACACCTTGATGCCCGGGTAGCTCTTCTTCATGCAGTCGTTGAACGCCTCGGTGCGGTCACGGCCGTTGATGGAGTCCAGGCCGCCCTCCAGCATGACGACCTTGCCCTTGCCGCCGAGCTTGGTGCCCAGGTACTGGCACGCCTTCTCGCCGTACGCCCGGTTGTCGGCGCGCACCACCATGAACACGTTGCCGGTGTCGGGGCGGGTGTCGACGGTGACGACGGGGATCTTCTTGGCCTCCAGCTGCGCCAGCGTCGGCGCGATGGCGGCGGTGTCCTGCGGGGCCATCGCCACGCCCTTGACGCCCTGGCTTATGAACGTCTGCACGTTGGCGGTCAGCTTGGCGACGTCGTTCTGGGAGTTGGTGGTCTTGAGGGAGAGACCGAGCTCCTTGCCGTACTCCGGCGTGTACTTGATGTACGAGTTCCAGAAGTCGGTGTCGGAGCGCGGGTAGTCCACGCCGACGAGCGGCTTGCCGTCGGCCGACGTACCGGAGCTGCCGGAGCCGCCGCAGGCGGTGAGCAGAGCAAGCGCGGAGATGACGGAGGCGGCTGAACAGAAGGCGGTTCTGACTCTCATCGGTACTTCCTCACGCTGGTCCCGTAGCGGGAGATGTTTCACGTAGACGACAATCGGATGTCGTCGCTTTGTAGAGATGGGATGTATGTATAGGCCGCACCCGGTGGCTTGTCCAGCCCCTCGTGTGTTTTGCCCTGAAATCCCGGTTTGGAGCTGTGCTCAGAGTCCAGAACTGTGGGCCAAAGGTCAAAGCCATCCCATCAATCGTGGCCACTCTGTGATGTGATCAAGCCGCACGAAACCTGCGAGACATCGGGTGTCTTGGGGGTGTCCAAGTATGAAAAAACAGGACATAGGTGGCAGAAAACCAGGCTGGATGACGCTTTTCATCCCTGCACAGCCGTTGACATGTCATGGACGCATGGACGACCTTCGTTCGTAACAACCGGCACCAAGGACGCTGAGGTCCGCTCCTGACGTGCCCGGCCCTGTCTTCTCCCATGCCCCCTCCGCATCAGGGATGTCCCATGTCGAGCTCGATCAGCAGGCGCCACTTCCTTGCGAGCGCCACCTTCGTGGCGGCGGCAACGGCCGCGGGCGGCCTGTTCGGCGCAGGCGGCGCGCAGGCGGCGCCCAGCACGTACACACCCGACTGGAACTCGGTGGACCAGCACCCGGCCGCTCCGGAGTGGTTCCAGGACGCGAAGTTCGGGATCTACTTCCACTGGGGTGTCTTCAGCGTTCCCGCGTACGACAGCGAGTGGTACCCGCGCAACCTGTACCAGGCGGGAAGCAACGCCAACACGCACCACATCGCGACCTACGGCCAGCCGTCGGCCTGGCCGTACCACAACTTCATCAACGGCGCGCAGGACCTGGCGGGCAACCACGTCGAGTTCGCCCCGAAGCTGAAGTCGGCGGGCGGCAACTTCGACCCCGACGAATGGGTGCAGTTGTTCGTCGACGCGGGCGCGAAGTTCGCCGGCCCGGTCGCCGAGCACCACGACGGCTTCTCGATGTGGGACAGCCAGGTCAACGAGTGGAACTCGGTCGCCAAGGGGCCGAAGCTGGACCTGCTGGCCCTGTTCACCAACGCGATCCGCGCCAAGGGCCTCAAGCTGCTGGTCGCCATGCACCACGCGTACAACTACAACGGCTTCTACGAGTTCGCGCCCGCACAGACGGACCCCAGCCTGAAGAAGCTCTACGGGCAGCTCGGCGCGGCGGCGGAGAACCAGCTCTGGTACGACAAGCTCAAGGAGGTCGTCGACCGGGCCAAGCCCGACATCCTCTGGCAGGACTTCAAGCTGGACGCCGTCGACGAGACACAGAAGCTGAAGTTCCTCTCGTACTACTACAACCAGGCCAACAGCTGGGGCCGTGAAGTCGTCGCCACGTACAAGGACGGCATGAACGGCAAGGGCGAGATGTTCGACTACGAGCGCGGCGGGCCCGGCGATCTCACCACCCCCTACTGGCTGACCGACGACAGCATCTCCAGCAGCAGCTGGTGCTACACCCAGGGCATCGGCTACTACACGACACAGCAGATGCTGCACTCGTTCATCGACCGGGTCAGCAAGAACGGCAACATGCTGCTGAACATCGCGCCGATGGCCGACGGCACCATCCCGCAGGCACAGAAGGACATCCTGCTCGGCATCGGCGACCATCTGAAGCGCTTCGGCGAATCGGTGTACTCCACCCGCGCCTGGACCGTGTACGGCGAGGGCCCGACGAAGATGGGCGGCGGCTCCTTCACCACCCCGCACGCCGGCACCGCGCAGGACATCCGCTTCACCCGCGACAAGGCGGGCAACGTCCTGTACGCCACCGTCCTCGGCTGGCCCGGCAGCTCGGTGACGATCAAGACGCTCGCCTCGGGCCAGATCAACCTCTCGTCGCTGACCTCGGTGAAACTGCTCGACTCCACCGCGGGCACCTACATCAACCTGCCGACGCCCGTCCAGAGCGCCTCCGGGCTGACGGTGTCCCTGCCGTCGTCGGCGCCCTACAGCGCCAACGCGTACGTCCTGAAGCTCACCTTCTCCGGCGGGATCCCCAGCCTGCGGCCCGCGGCCGGAGCCGTCGGCTTCAAGGACGTCAACTACTCCCCGACCGGCACCGTGCTCCCCGCCGGCGACTACACCTCCAGCCAGTTGCAGGATGCCGGCCTGGGCGCGCTCAGCCTGTCCTCGCTCTATCTGGCCCCCGGCTACCAGATGGTCGGCTACTCCGGCGACAACTTCACCGGCACCTCCTGGACCTTCACGGCCGACAATCCCGACCTCAGGGTCACCGGCAACAACGACCAGGTCGCCTCCCTGAGGGTCCAGTTCAACCCGGCGACGTACTTCCGGATCGCGAACGTCACCAACGGTCTCGCCCTGGACAGCGGCGGCGGTGTCGCCTCCGGCTCCGACCTCAAGCAGTGGACCTGGAACGGCAGCAACAACCTCCAGTGGCAGGCGGTGGACGTCGGCAACGGCTACTACCGGCTGGTCAACCGCACCAACGGCATGGTCGCCGACGGCTGGGGCGCCACCTCCGACGGCTCCACCGCCCGGCAGGCGCCCTGGAACGGCGGCACCAACCAGCAGTGGAAGATCACCCTGCGGGGTGCCGGACGCTACTCGATCACCAACCGCACCACCGGCCTCGCCCTCGACGGCGGCGGCAACGTGGCCTCGGGCTCCGTGACCAAGCAGTGGACGTTCGGCAGCAGCAGCAACCTGCTGTGGGACTTCACGGCCCAGTAGTCCCGGCGCGGTATCGCCATTGAGCAGGACAGCCGGTCCCGGATCCCCGGGACCGGCTGTGGGCCGTTACCCGGCCGCGCGGGCAGCCGTACGGACGAGGGCGACGGCGTCGGCGAGCGTACGGCGGCAGAACGCGAGGTGCGTGGGGCCGAAGCCGCGCGGCCCGCACTCGACGACCAGCAGCAGGCCCAGATAGAGCCGGTAGAGAGCCAGCCGGTGCTGGAAGGCCGGGCCGGAGCCGAGGCTGCCGCCCGCCTCGGTGTAACCGGCGACGAGGTCGCTGTCCGGGCCGGTGTCACCGCCGAAGGCGAGCGAGACCAGCTCCGCCGCAGGGTCGCCCCAGAAGGCCCGCTCGTGGTCGATGAGCCCGGTGATCCGCGCGTGGGTTCCGTCCTCGGCGGGGTCGACGAAGATGTTGCCGGGCCACAGGTCGAAATGGACCAGCCGGGGTTCCGTCACCTCGTCGAGGGCGTCGCCGCCCCCGGCGACGAGTTCGCGGATCTCGGCGGGCGGCACGTCCAGCGGGGACCGCCAGCGCTCGGCGTCCTCAAGGAGCGCCTCGACCATCGCCGTGAACGCCGTACGCCAGTCGGCGGCCAGCAGCCCGGACCGCGCGGCCGGGTAGCCGAACCGGCCGTCCTCGGGCGCCAGGGTGTGCAGCCGCGCGGTGATCGCACCCAGCTCACGGCGTGCCGCCGCCTCGGCGGCGCGGGTCAGCCGGTCGCCGGCCTTGTCCCACGCGATGCCCTCGACGACCGAGAGGACGACGAACTCCTCACGCGCGTACAGCAGTTCAGGTGTCGGCACCCCGCCGCCGGGAAGGTCCGCGAGCCGCCGGTAGACCATGGCCTCCGTCCCGAGGATGCCCTGTTCGTACCGCAGAACGGCGGCTGTGTCGGGCGGGGCGAGTTTGACGACGGCGGGGCGGCCGTCGTCCAGCCGCACCCGGTAGACGGCGCTGAACCAGCCGTCGGACAGTTCACCCTCCACCCGGCATCCGACACCGGTGCCGTCGCGCAGCAGGGCGTCCAGTTGGCCGGGGGACAGGTGTCGCTTGGTCTGGCTGTGCATGGATGGCTGCTTGCTTTCGGGTGGTGGGCATTGGCATTGGGCTGTCGGCATCGTCCTCGACACGGAACCGCGCCGAGGACGGGGCCCGAGGGGACCCCGTCCTGAGTGTCGTCCTGAATATCTGATCTCAGGCCGGGAACGGCAGATCGGCCTCCGAGGTGCCCGCGGGCCGGGTATGTACGGGCCCGTCCGGGCCGCCGGTCCGCAGCCGCCACGGGTGCGGACTGTCGGTGGACACATGCAGACGGTCTCCCCGGCGGCTCAGCCGGAAGCGGGCCGTCTCACCGGGGCCGTCGGCGCTGGGGATCACCACGGTGCGCTCGGCGCCGTCGGCGAAGGCGTGCACGCGCAGCTCGACGCCGTCCGCCCAGGCGGAGACCGGGCGCTGGTCGTCGGCGCCCAGGGCGATGACCGAGTCCGGGCGGGCCAGCAGCGGCAGGGTGTGGAAGCCGTGCCGCTCACGCACCCAGCTCGGACCGGTGACCTCGGCGCCCGTCAGCACATTGGTCCAGACGCCCGCCGGCACGTAGTACTCGACCGTGCCGTCGTCGGTGAAGACCGGGGCGACGAGCAGGTCGTCGCCGAGCATGTACTGCCGGTCCAGGGTCGCGGCGGCCGGGTCGTCGGGGAACTCCAGCACCATGGCGCGCATCACCGGCACACCGGTGGTGTGGGCCTGCTGGGCGGCGCGCTGGAGGTAGGGGGCGAGTCGGTGCTTGAGGAGGGTGAACTCCCGGGTGACCTCGACCGCCTCCTCGCCGTAGTCCCACGGCACCCGGTACGACTTGCTGCCGTGCAGCCTGCTGTGCGAGGAGAGCAGCCCGAACTGCACCCAGCGCTTGAACACGGCCGGGGTCGGAGTGCCCTCGAAGCCGCCGATGTCGTGGCTCCAGAAACCGAAACCGGACAGGCCCAGGGAGAGGCCGCCGCGCAGCGACTCGGCCATGGCGCCGAAGTGCGACTCGCAGTCGCCGCCCCAGTGCACCGGGTACTGCTGGCCGCCCGCCGTCGCGGAGCGGGCGAACAGCAGCGCCTCGCCCTCACCGCGTTCCTCGCGCAGCAGCTCGAACACGGCCTCGTTGAAGAGGTGGGTGTAGTAGTTGTGCATCCGCTCCGGGTCGGAACCGTCGTGCCAGACGACGTCGGTGGGGATCCGTTCGCCGAAGTCCGTCTTGAAGCAGTCCACGCCCTGGTCGAGCAGCGTCCTCAGCTTGCCCGTGTACCAGGCGCGCGCCGCCGGGTTGGTGAAGTCCACCAGGGCCATGCCGGGCTGCCACAGGTCCCACTGCCACACACTGCCGTCGGGCCGCCGTACGAGATGGCCCTCGCGCATGCCCTCCTCGAACATCGCCGACTTCTGCGCGATGTACGGGTTGATCCAGGCGGAGATCTTGAGCCCCTGCCCCTTGAGCCGGTCCAGCATGCCGGCCGGGTCGGGGAAGGTGTCGGGGTCCCACTCGAAGTCGCACCACTGGTAGGCGCGCATCCAGAAGCAGTCGAAGTGGAACACGCTCAGCGGGATGCCGCGCTCGGCCATGCCGTCGACGAAGCGGTTGACGGTGGCCTCGTCGTAGTCGGTGGTGAACGAGGTGGTCAGCCACAGGCCGAGCGCCCAGGCCGGGGGCAGGGCGGGGCGGCCGGTGAGCGCGGTGTAGCGCTGGAGGACCTGCTTCGGGGTAGGGCCGTGGACGACGAAGAACTCCAGCGACTGGTCCTCGACGCTGAACTGGACCTGGCCGACCGATTCGGAGCCGACCTCGTAACTGACCTTGCCGGGGTGGTTGACGAAGACGCCGTAGCCGCGGTTGGTCAGGTGGAAGGGGATGTTCTTGTACGCCTGCTCGCTGCTGGTGCCGCCGTCCGCCTGCCAGATGTCCACCGTCTGGCCGTTCTTGACGAACGGGGTGAACCGCTCGCCCAGCCCGTACACCGACTCGCCCACGCCCAGGGAGAGCTGCCCGAGCATGAAGTGCCGGCCGTCGGCGTCGGTGACGAAGCCGGTGCCGCGCTCGCCCACGGAGGTCAGCACCCGCCCGCCGGCACTGAACTCCAGGTGCCACGGCTGCGAGGTGTCCACCCGCAGCGTCAGCTCACCCGTGCTCAGCTCGACCACCGCGCCGTCCCGGTGCACCTTTCCGGCGTCCGGCTGCCCGCCGGGCAGCGCGAACTCCGGCCCCGGCCGCACCGAACCGGCGTGATGGGTGGCGCGCACCCCGATCACGCCCTCGGCCGGCGACCAGCACTCGACCGTCAGCAGTGGACTGTTGAGCGTGGCGCCGCGACGGGTGACGTGTTTCACCGGCGCGTAGAGGGTCATCCGGTGCTCGTCCGCCCGGACGTCCGCGACCTCGGTGGCGTAACGCGCGGTGACGCCCGGACGCATCAGCCAGTAGCCGTCGGTGAACTTCATGAGGTGGTTTCCTCCGTCCGCGCGCGGAGCGCGGTGATCAGGCCCCGGCAGTAGGCCGTCCTCGGCTGACCGGCATGCGGCGGGCATCGGCTGGGGAGTTTTTGGTGAAGCGCTTCGACGCTGCCATCGCGCGAGATCCGCTGTCAATCCCTGGCGAGAAAGAAGGCTCCATTGCCGACAGCCTCTTGTTTCCCCAAGTAATTCCTCATTAACTTGCGTGATCAGGTGAAGCGCTTCGACACCCTCCGAAGGGACTGCTCCGCATGACCGGTCTGCCCGCACGCGTCCTGTTCGGTGCCGCCTATTACCACGAGTACCAGCCGTACGAGCGGCTCAAGTCCGACCTCGATCTCATGGCGGAGGCGAACTTCACCGTCATCCGCGTCGGCGAGTCGGTCTGGTCCACCTGGGAACCCGAGAACGGCCGCTTCGAACTCGACTGGCTGCGGCCCGTCCTCGACGGCGCCCACGAGCGCGGCATCTCCGTCGTCATCGGAACCCCCACCTACGCGGTGCCGCCGTGGCTGGCCCGGCAGTACCCCGAGATCGCCGCCGAGGACGCGGGCGGGCACCGCGCCGCCTGGGGCGCCCGGCAGGAGGTCGACTTCACGCACCCGGCCTTCCGGTTCCACGCGGAGCGGGTGATCCGCGCGATCATGTCCCGCTACGCCGCCCACCCCGCGGTCATCGGCTTCCAGGTCGACAACGAGCCCGGCCCGCGACTGCCGCACAACCACGGGGTCTTCCAGCGCTTCGTGGACGACCTGCGGCAGCGGTACGGCGACGTCGAGACCCTCAACCGCGAATGGGGGCTCGTGTACTGGTCGCACCGGCTGTCCACCTGGGCCGACCTGTGGAAGCCGGAGGGCAACGCGCAGCCGCAGTACGACCTGGCCTGGCGGGCCTTCCAGGCACGCCTGACCACCGAGTTCATCGCCTGGCAGGCCGGCATCGTGCGCGAGTACACGCGGCCCGGCCAGTTCGTCACCACCTGCCTCGCCTACGGCCTGCCCGGCCTGGAGGACGACGAGCTCACCGACAGCCTCGACATCACCGCGGGCAACCCCTACTACGACATGCAGGACAGCCTCACGATGCCCGAGCCGCCGCGCGAGAAGCTGCCGCAGCAGTGGATGGCGTACGGCGCGTGGGCGCTGCACCAGAGCGCCGACCGGATCTACTCCTCCCGCCAGGAACCGTTCCTGATCACCGAGACCAACGCCCAGGCCATCAGCGGCACTTACGAGAACCGGCCCGCCTTCGACGGTCAGTGGCGGCAGGCCGCGTGGGCGCTCGTCGCGCGCGGCGCCCGCATGATCGAGTACTGGCACTGGCACACCCTGCACTTCGGCACCGAGACGTACTGGGGCGGGATCCTCCCGCACAGCGGACAACCCGGCCGCGCCTACCGCGAACTCGCCCGGCTGGGCGCCGAGTTCGAGCGCGCCGGGGACCTGGTCGCAGGGATCACGCCGGACGCGGACATCGCGATGGTGTACTCGGCGCCGAGCAGGTGGCTGATGCAGAAGTACCCACCGCTCGCCGGCCCCGACGGCGGTCCGGACGGGGGCGCGTACGAGGGCATCTTCGAGCCGTTCTACCGGGGCGCGTTCGAGGCCGGACGCCAGGTACGGATCCTGCACGCACGGCAGTTGCACGACCCGCGCGGCGAACGCCCGGGCCTGACACCTCAGTCGGCGGCCGAACTGCACCCCGTACTCATCGCTCCCGCGCTGTACGTGGCGGACGACGGAACGCTCGACTGGCTCGGCGCCTACGCGGAGGCCGGCGGCCACCTCGTCCTCGGTCCCCGCACCGGCTACGGCGACCAGGAGGCGCGGGCCCGCCACGAGGTGACCCCCGCCCGACTGGCCCGGGCCGCGGGTGTCCGCTACGACGAGTACAGCAACCTGCATGCCGACCTGCCGCTGCGCACCGCGCCCGACAGTCCGCTCCACCTGTCGGCCGACGCGGTGGCCACCCGCTGGGTGGAGGGCCTGGCCGTCGAGGACGCCGATGTCCTGGCCGAGTACGACCACCCGCACTTCGGGCGCTGGCCCGCCGTCACCACCCGCCGTCACGGCGCGGGCCGCATCACCTGCGTGGGCACCGTGCCCGGCCGCGAGCTGGCCCGCGCGCTCGCCACCTGGCTCGCGCCCACCCCGGGCAGCGGCTGGCGGGACCTGCCGGACTCTGTCACCGTCGCCACCGGCACCGCACCCGACGGACGGCGCGTCCACGTCGTCCACAACTGGAACTGGCAACCGGCCATCGCCCAGGCCCCGGTGGACCTGACCGACGCCCTGGACGGCAGTACGGTCCCGGCCGGTACGCCCGTACGGCTCGGCGCCTGGGACGTCCGCGTCCTCGCCGCCGCACCGGAGCCCGGCGCGGAGAACCCCGGGCCCCTCAGCGAACACTGAAACCGGCGTTCGGGTCCGGCCGCGTCCTGGACCGGGACGCGGAGCACGTCCGACGCCCACCTGAAGACATCGAGTCCGGCACCGTACCTCCGGTGCCGGACTTTTTCTCGTGCGGAGTGTGTGACATGTGTGAGGACATGTAGGACCCCTCTGCTCCGGGCGCCAAAAGAATTCGAAGCGCTTCGATGCTCTTCAGACACCAGGACTCGTGTCAAGACATCGACACCACCACATCCAGCAGGGCTTATGCAGAGCCTCCGCCAGTCCTCGGAGGAATCTTGGATGCGACTCTTGTGCGCCAATGTGCGGTCACTTAACCTCGCAGCAACATCGAAGCGCTTCGACTATGAATCGCACGCAGTCATGGGATGTCTGCTTCTACTCCGCTGTGCTCTGCTCTGTCGAGTTCAGTTCAGTTCAGCCAGTTCCAGTCACGACACCGCAGCCGACGGTTCGCCGTCGGGTGTCCAGGTGCGCCATGAAGGGTTGACGCAATGACGCCGAACGCCGCTTCCGCCTCCTCCGGTCCGAGCCGGAGAAGCTTCCTCGCCTCGACGGCGGTCGCCACGGCCGCCGTGGCGGGCGGGATGCCGTTGCTTTCCGCCTGTGGCGGGTCGGACAACGGGTCGCGCGAGGGCGCCACAACGGGCAAGGCCGCCGACAAGCTGCTCCCGACGTATGTCGCCAGCACGGTCGCCACACCGGACATCCCGTCGAAGAACGGTTCGTCGGCCGGCTACACCAGCAAGGTCGACCTGGCGGCCCTCGCCACCGCGGTCCCGCAAAAGCTCGGTACCGGCGCCCCTGTCAGAATCATGTCCCCGCTCTGGGGCACCCCGCCGAAGGCCGACTGCGCCTACTACGCGGCGGTCGACGCCGCGGCCGGCACCAAGATCACCTGGCAGAACCAGGACGGCAACACCTACGGCCAGAAGCTCGGCGCGATCCTCGCCTCCAGCTCCATACCCGACATGGTGGTCGTGCCCAACTGGGAACTGGTCGGCAAGATCGCGAACGCGGTCACCGCGAAGTTCATGGACCTGGGCCCGTACATCGCGGGCGACAAGGTGAAGAAGTATCCGAACCTGGCCGCGATCCCGTCCGACTCCTGGCGGATGGGCATCTTCGGGGGCGCGCTGCGCGGCATTCCGATGCCCACCGCCCCCGCGAGCTCGATCATGCCCTACTACCGCAAGGACATCTTCGACAAGAAGGGCTACACGGTCCCCAAGTCGGCCGACGAGTTCCTGAGTTGGGCCAAGGAAGCCACCAGCGCCAAGGCCAAGGTGTGGGCCTGCGGCGACATGAGCTGGGTCTCGGGGAGCATCTTCGGCGCCTGGCCCGGCTGGAACATCGATGCCGACGGCAAGGTGAAATACGGCATCGAGCAGCCCGAATACCTCGAAGCCCTGGAATGGACCCGCAAACTGTTCGACGCCGGCGTTGTCCACCCCGACGACAGGGCGCGCTCGGGTGACGCGGGCCAGCGGTTCACCGCCGGACAGATCCTGGTCTTCGTCAGCGATGTCTCCGCCTGGTATCAGCAGACCGCCGAACAGGCCAAGGCCAACCCGGGCTTCCAGATGGACGCCATGGACATCTTCGGCGCCGACGGCGGCAACCCGAAGCTGTACGCGTCCTCGCCCGCCAACATCTGGTCGATGATCCGCAAGGGCGCCTCGAAGGAGACCGTGGAGAACGCGCTGGCCGCCGCCGACTTCGCCGCCGCGCCCTATGGGACCAAGGAGCGGATGCTCGTCGACTACGGCGCCGAGGGCACGCATTACACGGTCAAGAACGGCGTCCCGGTCAAGACCGACCAGGGCAACGCCGAGGTGATCAACGCCTGGAACATGCTGTCGGCCCCGGCGCCCTATTTCGCCCACCCCGACTTCCCGGACGTCGCCCGCAAGCAGGCCGAGTACCAGCAGCGGATGGGCGCCTTCATGAAGAAGACGTCCACCTATGGCATGAAGATCGTGGAGCCGACCCGCTACGCCAACCTCGCCAGCCAGCACGAGGAGTTGCAGAACGACTACGTCCGGGGCCACAAGAGCCTGTCCGACGTGCAGGCGGCCATCTCCACCTGGAGGTCCTCCGGCGGCGACAAGCTGCGCGACTGGTACAAGGAGCTGATCGACAAGAACGGCAGCGGCAACTGATGTCTCTCGCGGCGGGACGAGGCCCGGCGGGAATCGTCCCGCCGGGCTGACCGCCCGGATGTCCGCCGCACGGGGTGCCACCGGCAGTCCGGCGGCGACCGCAGCGCCGTTGTGGCTGGTCGCGCAGTTCCCCGCGCCCCTTCGGGGGCGCGTTTCCTTCCCCCCATTTACTTCTTCCCGCGACGCGGAGCCGATCCGTCTCGTCGCCGGAGAGGACCGCGTCCCCAGTCAGGGGGCGTGGTAGCACCCCACATTTCCCCCCACCCGTGGAAGGGACACCCATGGCGAAGAAGCTGATCCGCAGGACAACCATGGCGGTACTGGCGCCGGCGATGGCTCTCGGTGCCACCGTCGGACTCGCCTCCGCCCCCGCTTCGGCAGCGGTCTGGAACTCCTGCGACCAATGGGCCAGTACCACGCTGGACGGCTACAAGCTCTACAACAACATCTGGGGCTCCGGCGCCGGCAGCCAGTGCACCTGGGCCAACTCCGGTACCACCTGGGGTGTCTGGGCCAACCACCCCAACACCGGCGGTATCAAGTCCTACGCCAACTCGACGAAGACGATCAACAAATCGATCGACTCCCTCGGCCGGCTCACCAGCAACTACAACGTCAGCGTCCCGTCGTCCGGCGCGTACAACACGTCGTACGACATCTGGGACACCGACCACCAGTACGAGATCATGCTGTGGGTCAACCACACCGGTGCCGTCGGCCCGATCGGCTCCTGGCAGGCCACTGTCTCGCTGGGCGGCCACAACTGGAACGTCTACAAGGGCACCAACGGGTCGAACCAGGTGTTCTCGTTCCTGCGGACGTCCAACTCCAGCTCCGGCACCGTGGACGTCAAGCCGATCCTCAACTGGCTTGCCCACACCAAGGGCTGGATGCCCGGCAGCGAGACCATCGGCGACGTGCAGTTCGGCTATGAGATCACCTCGTCGTCCGGCGGACTCAACTTCACCACCAACAACCTGACCGTCAGCGGCGGCTGAGCAGGCATCAGGGCCGAGGCCGGTCCGCGCTCCCGTGAGGGGCGCGGACCGACCTCGGCCCTTTTCGCGTGGCGCTGGCGGAAGGTCAGGACGCCTTGACAGGCGTACCGGTGACCGAGTCCCCGGACTTCGTGACCTTGTACTTCACCTTGGCGCCGCTCTGGAAGTGGAAGGTCAGCGTCGCCGCCTCGCCGTCACGCAGTGCCTTCAGGTAATCGGTGGTCAGGATGATCGTGCCGTTCGAGTAGTCCGGCCGGAAGGCCTGGTTGAACTCCTGGAACGGAGTCCAGCTCGTCGGGCCGGCGTTGCTGCCGTCGGCGTACGTCGACTCCATGGTCGCCAGCTCGTCACCCTGGTACTTGACGGGAACGGTGAACGCCGTCGCCGTGCCCGTGGCCTCCGACAGCACCGGAGTGTCGTTGGTGACGATGTCGATGTTCCAGGGCAGGCCCTTGGAGAACTTGGCCTGGATCGTCGAGTTGACCCCGTACTCCCGGTCGCCGGCCAGCCGGGTCAGCGCCCGGGCCGTGATGTTGAGCCGGTTGTCGAAGACGCTGTAGTCCCGGCCCTCGGCAAGCTTGGTGCTGCCGCTCCACAGCCCCCGGAACTCGGTGCCGTTCGGGTTGAGGGTGAGCGACTGGTCCGTGATCCGGCCCGACTTCGCCACGTAGACCCTGTCGAAGGACGCGGTTCCCGAGCGGGTCGTCCAGCTCGACTTGATCCAGGCGTACAGGGCGGGGTCCTGCCACTTCAGGGTGTCCCGGTTCAGGTAGGCGAAGGTTCCGGGGTCCCACAGGGCGGTGGTGACGCCGGCCTCGCGCGCCGCGTATCCGACCTGCTCGTAGTACTTCAGCGCCTCACCCCGCTCGACACGGCTGGGCCAGTTGTGGTCGGGATAGGCCAGCAGGCCGTACTCGCCGACGTAGACCGGGATGCCCCTGTCGACGAAGATGCGGTGCATACGGGCGAAGACGTCGGTCAGGTCGTTCTGCGTGATGGCGTCGTACCGCGTGCCGCCCGCGACGTTCACGCTGAACGGGTAGTAGCTGTAGTAGTGGACGGTCGCGACCAGGTTGTTGTCCTTGTTCTTGTCCCTGAGGCCGCTGATCGTGGTGTACAGGTCGTCCATGAGGTCCTGGGACGGGGTGCCGCCCTGGGTGGTCAGGACGAGCAGACGGTTCTTGTTCCCGCCGCCCGAAGCGCGGACGATCTTGTGGAACGAGGTGTTCAGCTCGTCCATGTACTGGGTCTTCTGCGCGGCCGTGGCGTCGCCGTAGGCCGGTTCGTTGATGCTCTCGAAGAGCAGGGTGCGCGGCTCGCTCCGGAACGACGCGGCGATCTGGGTCCACAGGGCCTTGTAGCGGGCGAGCACGTTGTCGTGGTCGGTGGAGATCTTCCAGACCCACTGCCACGAGTCGTGGTGGACGTTGAGCACCACGTAGAGCTTCTCGGCCTGCGCCCAGTCGACCACCTCCTTGACGCGGCTCACGTACGCGGCGTCGACGGCGTAGGGCGCGGTCTCGGACTGGTGCGCGCTCCAGGTCACCGGGATACGGACGCTGCGGTAGCCCTGCGCCCGGAGGGTCTTGAACAGCTCCTGGCTGGCCTTGGGGTTGCCCCAGGACGTCTCGTCGGGAATCGCGTCCAGGGTGTTGCCCAGGTTCCAGCTGGGCTGCATCGCCGCGACCGCGTCCATGGCGCGGGCCGGAACCTTGACGTCGGAGGCTCCGCGCTGTGGGACGCCGACGGGCGCGGCGAGCGCGGTGCTGCCGGACAGGCCCAGTACGACGAGCAGCGCCATCAGCACGCCGGCCAGGCGGCCGGGGCCGCGTCCGCGGTGGTGTGCGGGTCTGCGTATGTCCTTCACGTGTCATGCCTTTCGGTCGGTGGTGCGGGTGATCCGGTCCGTGGCCGGGCAGCGGCAGGGAGCCGCCGGCCGGCCACGCGCATGGCGGACCGCCCTGCGTCCCCGTCATCAGCGGAGAGACAGAGAGACAGAGAGGTGCGGGGCGGCGGGGACGGAGAAGAAGAGGGAGCCTGGTTCAGCCGCTCAGGGGCTCGTAGTCGAACCAGTCGAAGTGGACGGCGCCCGCTGTGGCGTACATGCCGATGACCCGGCCCGTGAAGCCCCCGGCGACCTCCGTCGACAGATAGCGGCCGTCCAGGGTCGCGAGCGCGTTGAACGTGCCGTCGGGCCCCTCGACGCCGAGGGAGACGACATCGGGTCCCGTGCACGGCCCGTGCGGCGACGGCGGATCCGCGACGGTGACGGCGAGGACCACCGGCCCGGCGGGCACGGACTGTTCGGCCACGACCGTGCGCAGGGAGCCGACGCGCGCGACCACCCGCACCTGTGTGCCGGACGCCTCGATCTCGTAGTGGTGCTGCTCGTCGAGCCGTACGGCGAGCCCACCGCTCCCCTCGGAGGCGTCGACCAGAGTGCGCGCCCGGCACGACTGGTGCTGCTGGCGCCGGCCGGTGAACACCACGTCCGGCTCGTCCAGGGAGATGCCCCGCGCGCGGAGCGTCAGCCAGCCGGGGCGCTCCTTGGTGGTGCAGAGTTCGGCGGGCCGGTCGCGCACGGAGATCCAGGACGGTCGCAGTTCGGCGTGGTCGAAGTCGTCCCGCCGCTCCTCGACCGGGCCGGGGACGAGCGGCCACGGGAGTTCGGGCAGGTCGAGGGTGACCTCGCCGACGACCGGCCAGCCGTCCACCCAGGTCACGGGGGCCAGGAAGGTCTCCCGGCCGAGCACGTGCCAGCCCGGTGTGCCGCCGCCCGGCCGGACGCCGAGGAACACCATCCACCACGAGTCGTCGGGGCCCTGGACCAGGTCGGCGTGCCCGGTGTTCTGGACGGGGTGGTCGGTGCTCCGGTGGGTGAGGATCGGGTTGTCCGGGCACGGCTCGAACGGGCCGTTGGGTGTCCGGCCGCGCGCGATCGAGACGCCGTGGCCGCGTTCGGTGCCGCCCGCGGCGATCAGCAGGTACCAGTAGTCGCCGATCCGGTACAGGTGCGGTGCCTCGGGGGCTTTGGCGCCGGGCCCGCCGGACCAGAGCCGCTCCGGAGTGCCGTACGTCTGCCCGGTGGACGGGTCGATCCTGAGTTGCGAGACCCCGGCGACCGTGCACCAGCAGGTGCCGTCCTCGTCCCAGGCCAGGTCGGGATCGATGCCGGGGACCCCCGGTGCCCAGATGGGGTCCGACCAGGGGCCGGCCGGGTCGGTGGCCGTGACGATGAAGTTGCCGCCGCCCTCGGTGCAGTTGGTGACGATCAGCCAGAAGCGGCCGTCGTGATGGCGCAGGGTGGGGGCGTAGATCCCGCCGGAGGACCACGTGCCCGTCAGCCGCAGTTGCTCGGGCCGGTCCAGGACGTTGCCGATCTGCGTCCAGTGCACCAGGTCACGGCTGTGGAAGAGAGGCACCCCGGGGAAGTACTCGAAGCTGGAGCACGCCAGGTAGTAGTCGTCGCCGACGCGGCAGACGCTGGGGTCGGGGTGGAAGCCGGGGATCACGGGGTTGGTCAGGCGTCGTTCGTCCGGCTGGCTCAGAGGGGGCACCCGAAAGGTCCTCTCGCGGTTCGTCGTGCGGGCGTGGATTGTTTCAACAAGCGATTCAGAAAGGTGCTTCAGCAAGCTGCTTCAGCGGGGTGGTTCAGGGGCGCCGGAGTCCGTGGGGCTGATGCGGAGCAGTACGGCGGAGGGGGCGGTCGGCAGGGTCAGGCTCAGTTCGGCCGTGCCGGGCGTCCAGACGGAAACGGCCGGGCTGAGCGAGGGGTAGAGCACGTCGACCACGGCGGCGGTGTCCCGCAGATGGGGCAGGTGGAGGGCGGCCGTGGCGTCGGCTCCGGGACGGCGCCAGGCGGTGAGGTAGGTGGTGTCCGGGGTGCGCAGGGCCAGGGCGAGCCAGGGGTCGTCCCAGGCCGGCAGACCGAGCGGCCAGGACGGCACGGCTCGGGGCAGATCCGCGCGGATCGCCTTGTACTTCGCCACCGCCTCGTGGACCAGGGCGCGGGCCTCAGGCCCGAGTTCGGGAATGCGGCCGGAGAGATGGATCCGGCCGAGGAGCGCGTTGGCCATGGTGAAGGCCACCTCGTCGAGGGAGTCCTCCGGCTGGGGGTAGGCCCAGACGGCGCCCTGCTCCGGGGTGACGGCGGTGGGCGCGGAGGCCGCGATCGGCGCGTACAACTGGAGGTTCTGCTGGTCGCTGGTGGACTGCAGGTGCAGCCGGGACAGCATCGCGTCGTCCCAGCGCATACCGCCGGAGGAGCAGTTCTCCACCACCAGTCGCGGATGGCGGTCCAGGACGCCGTCGAGCCAGTCGAGGTGGGCGCGGTTGTGGCCCAGCAGTCCGGCGCCCGGTGTCTCGCCGGGGTGGGCGCTGGTGCCGGAGCCGGGGTCGATGTTGTGGTCGAGCTTGAGATAGCCGACGCCCCACTCGCCGACCAGCCGGTCCACGACCTGGTCCAGATGGGCGCGGGCGGCGGGGTGGCGCAGATCCAGGTGGTGGCGGCCGGACTCGGTGACCCGGACGCCGTCGCGGCGGAAGAACGCCTCGTCGGGCAGTGACTTCGCCATGGGGCTGCGCAGACCGATCATCTCCGGCTCCAGCCACAGCCCGGGAACCATGCCACGCTCGCGGATCCGGTCCAGTACCTCGTGGATCCCGCGCTCCCCGGGGAAGCGGGAGGCGGCCGGTTCCCAGGCGCCGACGGTGTCCCACCAGCCGCCGTTGTCGCCGTCGTACCAGCCGGCGTCGATGACGAAGTACTCCGCGCCCGCCTCGGCCGCCGCGTCGATGTGCGGGAGCAGTTTCTCGGTCGTGGGGTCGCCCATCAGGCAGTTCATGTAGTCGTTGAAGATGACGGGCAGGCGCTGATGGTCGTCGTGCGGGCGGCGCCGGACGCGGCGGTAGCGGGTCAGCGCGGCGAACGCCTCGTCGGGCGCGGCGGCGAGGGCGAGGGCGACGGGCACGGTACGGAACTCCGCGCCGGGCTCCAGCGGGTGCCGCCAGCCGTGGTGGGTGTCGGTGGGGCCGAACAGCGCCACATAGGCCGCCTCTTCGCGCGCGCCGCACTCCCAGTGCCAGCCCCCGCCGTTGTGCTCGATCTGCCACACCCGGGTGCGGCCGGTGCTCCGGTCCGTCAGGCCGCCCATGGGCAGGCGTCCGCAACTGGACCAGGTGCCCTGCCCGTTGAGGGCGAAGCCGGCCCGGCGGCTCCCGTAGTTGACGCGTCCGCTGCGGTCCGGTGAGGTCACGCGCATCGGCTGTCGCTGCCAGCGGCATTCGGCGAGCCAGTCGTTCTCGGCCCACAGCAGATCGGCCTGGTCGATGGCCTCTGGACCGTCCGCGAGAGTCCCCACGACAAGAGAGGACACGGACTCCAGGTGCAGGGCGGACTCCCCTTCGTTGCGCAGGGTCACCTCGCCGCGCAGCACCGGGATGCCGTCCGGCGACCGGTAGGCCACCTCCGCGACGAGTCCCGTCTCCGGATCGTGGAGTTCGACGGTGAGTATGTGCCAGTCGCCGTCGCGGGTCGCCTCGTGCGCGCGCAGCCGCAGCCGGCCGCCGAGGGACGTGTCGATGAGGTGCTGCCCCGACCAGCCGCGGCCGTGACCGGCGGCCGTCACCTCCACGAGAGGCAGCGGACGCGAGGCGCGCCGCTCGGGAGATGTGCCGCCCGGCACACCGAGGTGCGTGAGACGCGCTGTGCCGTCCTCGCCGACGCCGATCTCGACTTCCAGGGCCCGGTGGCCCCACCGGAGGGTCTGCGGTGCGGTGGTCATGGCTGCCTCTCCGGGACGGCGGAGACGACTGAGCGCTGCGCTCGGACGAGGCGGAGCACGACGCAGCCACCGGCGGGCAGCTCGGCCACCGTGCCGCCCGTGAGCAGGTCGTGGGCGGTCTCGGGCAGGGACACGGGTTCGGGCCCGTGGTTGATCAGGAAGCGCCAGCGGCGGCCGTCCGGGGCATGCCGGGTGACGGCCTCGACCAGCGGGGGCAGGCCAGGTACCTCGGGGTCCACCCCGGCCTCGTCGAGCAGCCGGGCGACGAGAGCGCCGTACCCGGCGTCGTCGAGGCGCGTCGAGACGTACCACGCCTGCCCGCTGCCGAAGGCGTGCCGGGTCAGTGCCGGGCTGCCGGTGAGCATCCCGTCGGTGTAGGCGGCGAGCGACTCGGCGCCCTCGGTGCGCAGGGACTCGCTCCAGGAGCTGCCCCGCGTACCGTCCGACAGGGTGATCTCCTCGGCCCGCCGCAGCGGCCGGTACTCCTCGACCCGGATGCCCAGCGCCTCGCGCAGGGGAGCGGCCGGGTAGCCGCCGAGACGGGCGTGGAGGCGCTCGTCCACATAGCCGCTCGCGTGCTGGACGAGAAGTGTCCCGCCGTCGGCGACATAACGGCGAAGATTCTCGGCCGCCCGGTTGGAGAGGAGGAACAGGGCGGGCGCGACGACCAGCGGGTAACGGCTCAACTCGTGTTCGGGGTGGGCGAAGTCGGCTGTGACTCCGGCGTCCCACAGCGCGCGGTGCGCCCGGCCGAGCGTCCCGTGGTAGTCGAGTTCGGGGGAGGGCAGGCCGTCCACGCCGAGCGCCCACCAGGCGTCCGGGTCGTGCAGTACGGCCACCCGCGCGGAGACCGTCGACCCCGCCACCTCGGCGAGTCGGGCGACCGCCTCCCCGGTCTGTGTGACCTCGCGGAAGATCCGGCTGTCGGGCCCGGCGTGCGGCACCATCGCCGAGTGCCAGGTCTCGGCGCCGGCCCGGGACTGCCGCCACTGGAAGAAGAGGGCGCCCTCCGAGCCGCGCGCGATGTGGCTCAGGGTGTGGCGCAGGATGTCGCCGGGGTCCTTGGCGAGGACCCGGTCGCCGTCGTACACGGTGTTGGTGCCCTGCTCCATCAGCAGCCAGGGACGGCCGCCGCCCAGCGACCGGACACGGTCCGCGTGGAAGGCGAGATCGGCGGCGGCGTCCGGACCGGGCGAGGAGGGGTACTGGTCCGAGGTGACCACGTCGAGTTCCCGGGCGAGGCCCCACAGATCGACGTTCTGGTACGAGGGCAGCATCAGGTTGGTCGTCACCGGCCGGTCGCTGTGCGCGCGGATCGCGTCACGCTGCTCGCGGTAGGCGGCGATGACCTCGTCGGCCCAGAAGCGGTGGAAGTCCAGGTGCTGGCCGGGGTTCTGGTGCCAGTTCGTCGCGCGCGGCGGCAGCACCTGTTCCCAGGAGGTGTAGCGCTGACTCCAGAACGCCGTCCCCCAGGCCTCGTTGAGGGCGTCGAGTGACCCGTGGCGGGTGCGCAGCCACACCCGGAAGGCGGCGGCGCTGTGGTCGCAGTGACAGAGGGTCGTGTACTCGTTGTGCACATGCCACAGCGCGAGGGCGGGATGATCGCCGTAGCGCTCGGCGAGCGCCCCGGCGATCCGGCGGGCGGCGCCGCGGTACGCGGGTGCGGTCAGGCAGTACGTGTCCCGGCTGCCGTGGACCAGCCGGGTGCCGTCGGGCAGGACCATCAGCGCGTCCGGGTGGGCCAGGGTGAACCAGGGCGGCGGCGAGGCGGTGGGGGTGGCCAGGTCGACGGCCACGCCGTTCGCGTGCAGGCGCTCCAGATGGCCGTCCAGCCAGGTGAAGTCGTAGCGGCCCTCCTCCGGTTCCAGCAGCGACCAGGAGAACACCCCGACAGTGGCCAGGTTGACCCTGGCCCGGCCCATTAGCTCGTCGTCCTCCTTCCACACCGCCTCGTCCCACTGCTCGGGGTTGTAGTCCCCGCCGAAGGCCAGGCCCCCCAGGCGGTCGGTGATGCTGCGAGTCGTCATGACGGATCCTCGGGTGCGAAGTGCCGAATCGTGCTCCGGCCTCCCTGGGGGTGGCTGTCGAAGCGCTTCACTTTCTGGCGCAAGTTAACGGGCAACTTTCGTGAGAAACAAGAGTCCCTACTGCGAGATACTTTCTTCTGCTGGTCCCATTGACAGCCAGTCAGAGGCAATGGCATCGTCGAAGCGCTTCGACAGCGGTGTCGTCGCAGTCGTTCTCTTCAGCGCCGACCCTCTGACATCGCATGTCTCGTCTTCGGTCGGCCGCCGCTGCGGCTTCCGACCGAGGGCGAAATTCGCGCGCCGAGGGCAGGCCGATACGCTCGCCGTGATCGATCGACGATTCGGCAGGGAGAGTGCGATGACCGTTCTCGACGGGATTCTCGCGGGAGTTCGCGAGGACCTGGAACAACGTAAGAGTGCGACGCCGCTGGCGGAGCTGCGCTCCCGGGTGGCGGACGCGGCACCCGCGCTCGATCCTCTGCCCGCCTTCCGCGCGCCCGGGGTGTCGATCATCGCCGAGGTGAAGCGGAAGAGCCCCAGCAAGGGCGCGCTGGCGGACATCCCCGACCCGGCGTCCCTCGCGGCCCAGTACGCGGCCGGCGGCGCCGCCGCGATCAGCGTGCTCACCGAGGGCAGGCGTTTCGGCGGCTCCCTCGCCGATCTGGACGCCGTACGCGCCCGGGTCGACGTGCCCGTCCTGCGCAAGGACTTCATCGTCGACCCGTATCAGCTGTGGGAGGCCCGCGCGCACGGCGCCGACCTCGCGCTCCTCATGGTCGTGTCGCTGGACGACGCCCTGCTCGCGGACCTGATGGGACTGTGCAAGGACCTGGGGCTCACCCCGCTGGTGGAGGCGCACACGGCCGAGGAGGTACGGCGCGCCGCCGCCGTGGGGGCCGAGGTCCTCGGCATCAACGCGCGGGACCTGACCACGCTGGACGTGAACCGCGGCGTGTTCGCCGACCTCGTGTCGGGCATCCCCGAAGGCGCGGTCAGGGTCGCGGAGTCAGGGGTGGCGGGCCCGGAGGACGTCGCGGAGTACCGCGGCTGGGGAGCCGACGTCGTACTGGTCGGCGAGGCACTGGTCCGCTCGGGAGACCCGGCCACCGCCGTACGCGAGTTCATCGGAGCCGCCGGGGCGTGACGGCGCACGGCCCCGGTGGCCGGTGGCACGTCCGGGAACCGGAAAGGGCCCGGACCTCTCACCGCCGAGCCGCCGAGCCGCCGAGCCGCCGAGCCGCCGAGCGGCGGAACCATCGCCGAACCGTGGAGCCCGGTGGATCACCCCGGGTGGGATCCGGCGGCCCGCCGACGGCCGCCGGACCCGGTTCCATTCGCGGCTCGGGCGCGGATCCATTCGGAGCCTGGGTCTGGGTCTGGGCCTGGGCCTGGGGCTCTACGCGGCTCGGGCTCGGATCGCACCGAGGCCATGGCTCAGTTCTTACAGCGGCCCAGGCTCGTTGAGGCTCTGCGCGCACCAGATCGTCTTGCCGTCCGTGGTGTGCCGGGTGCCCCAGCCCTGGGTGAGCTGGGCGACGAGCAGCAGGCCCCGGCCGCCCTCGTCGAAGTCGCGTGCCCGGCGCAGGTGCGGTGCGGTGTTGCTGGAGTCGGAGACCTCGCAGATCAGGGAGGTGTCGCGGATCAGCCGCAGTCTGATCGGGGGCTCGCCGTACCGGATGGCGTTGGTGACCAGCTCGCTGACGACCAGTTCGGTGACGAAGGCCGCCTCGTCCAGGCCCCAGGCCGTCAACTGTTCGAGGGCGAACTTCCTGGCGAGCGGCACCTGAGCGGGGTCGGCATCGACCTCCCGGTCGGCGACATGCTGGGGATCCAGCGCGTGGGTGCGGGCGAGCAGCAGGGCGGCGTCGTCGGTGCGGTGGTCGGGAAGCATCGCGGCTGTCACCGTGTCGCACAGGGCCTCCAGCGAGGCGGTCGGGTGGTTCAGGACCCATTGCAGGTCGGCGATTCCCTGGTCGACGTCGCGCATCCGGCTTTCCACCAGTCCGTCGGTGTAGAGGGCGACGAGGCTGTTCTCGGGCAGTTCGATCTCGGTGGCCTCGAAAGGCAGCCCGCCGATGCCCAGCGGTGGTCCCGGCTGTGCGGGTGCCGGGGTGCTGGTGCCGTCCGGGGAGCTGATCAGCGGCAGCGGATGACCCGCGCTCGCCATGCTGAGGCGCCGGGAGACCGGGTCGTAGACGGCGTACAGGCAGGTGGCCCCGAACTCGCCGGTCGGCTGGAAGTGTTCGGCGGGCCGCAGATCGCTGGCGAGGTGGATGACCAGGTCGTCCAGATGGGTGAGCAGCTCGTCCGGCGGCAGGTCCACGTCGGCGAGCGTGCGGACCGCCGTACGCAGCCGGCCCATGCTGGCCGCCGCGTGCAGACCGTGACCGACCACGTCGCCGACGACCAGGGCGACCCGGGCACCGGAGAGCGGAATGACGTCGAACCAGTCACCGCCCACTTCCGCGCCGGTCCCGGCGGGCAGGTAGCGGAACGCCACCTCGACCGCCTCCTGGCTGGGCAGTCCCTGCGGGAGCAGGCTGCGCTGGAGGGTCAGCGCGGTCGCGCGCTCGCGCGAGTAGCGGCGGGCGTTGTCGATGGCGACGGCGGCCTTGGCGGCCAGCTCCTCGGCGAGGATCAGGTCGTCGGCGGTGAACGCCTCGGGCCGGTCCAGGCGGGAGAAGGCGACCACGCCGAGCAGCGCGCCGCGCGCCCGGAGCGGCACGGTGATCCGGCCGGTCAGTCCGTCCGCGGCGATGGACGCGTCGATCAGCGGGTTGCCCGGCGGCCAGTGGGCCGGGTCGGCGGCGAGACCGGGGCCGAACGCCCATTCGCTGCCCTCGCCGGGCTCGGCCGCGAGCTGGACCGTGGACCTGCCGGTGGCCATGCAGCGGGCGGCGACGGAATCGGGAGCGTGACTGCCCGGCACACTGGGCCCGCGAACCCGGTCCGGGTCCTCGATCGCGCTGTGCTGGGCGGCCCGGGTGAGCACGATGGTCGCGCCCGGGGTGAACTCGGACACGGAGGGCGGCTCCTCCCCGCGCAGCACCTCGGCGAAGAGATCCACCGTCACGAGGTCGGTGAATCGCGGCACCGGCGTCGTGGCGAGTTCCCGGGCGGTGCCGATCACGTCGAGTGTCCGGCCGATGCCCGCGCTGGCCTCGTTGAGCATGAGCAGGCGCTGCCGGGCCCAGTACTCGGCGCTCATGTCGAAACCCCAGTTGGCGACCCCGCGGACCGTGCCCCCGGCGTCCCGGACGGGCCAGATGCTGGTGGCCCAGGCGTTGGCGTAGTCGCTGCCGAGCGGCTGGAAGACGGTGATGAGACGCGCGGGCTTGCCCGTCCTCACCACCTCGGCGAGCTGGTCGGTGTAGGGCTTGTCGTCCCTTTCGGGAAACAGTGAGCGGTCGAACTCGGGAAACAGCTCGCGGTACTTCCTGCCGAGCACCTGCTCCTCGGAGTGCGCGATCACCCGGCCCGAGGAGGCGTTGATCCACAGGAACCGCAGCTCGGGGTCGTAGACACCCAGCGCGAAGGGGCACTGTTCGAAGGCCAGGTCGGCGATCACCGGTCGGCGTTCCCAGCGCTGGACGGTCACCGCGTGACCCAGTGCCAGGCCGTCGGCGTCGAACAGCGGGTGCGCCGACACCACGGCGTCCACGGTGGAACCGTCCCGGCGGAGCAGGGGGACGGGCCCCGCCTGGTCGGGGCCGTTGCCGTACGTCTCGGGGAAGCCGGGTGGCGGGGTACCGGCCAGCAGGTCGGACAGGGGGTGGCCGACGATGTCCTCCGCCGTCCAGTCCAGCAGCAGCCGCCCGCTCTCGCTCCAGCCGGTCACCACGCCGTCCAGGTCCACCACGAGCGCGGCGGCGCGGGCATCCTGCTTGCCGGCCATGTCCATGCGCCTCGCCTCCGTCAGGACAGCCCTGCCCGCCAGGGCTGGTTTCCAGCCACGGCTTCCAGCCTAGGGCCGCTTTTGCGCCACGGCGCTCCGGCCGATGCCGATCCCGGACGCCGGAGGCGGGGCCCGGAGCGGGGCCGGAACCCGGACCGGGGTTCGCCGACCCCGGTCCGGGTACCGGGCTCGGCCGACAGGGCCGGACACCGGTTCGCGTCTTTGCCGCGCGTCGTCGGATCACCCGCTCGGTACGCCGTACGTACGGCGATGAGGTTCCCGCCGGTGCGCCTGGGCGCGGTGAGGAGCGGCGGCGTACCCG
The DNA here is from genome assembly GCF_001418565.1 of Streptomyces graminilatus. Lineage (GTDB taxonomy): Bacteria > Actinomycetota > Actinomycetes > Streptomycetales > Streptomycetaceae > Streptomyces > Streptomyces graminilatus. Next base: position 31,168 of record NZ_LIQQ01000141.1, read on the forward strand.
TAAGCCGGGTCGAGGCGTGCCGTTTCAGGAGGCGGATGACCCGTAACCGGATCGTTGGTGCTTCCGGCCGGCCGGCCGGTCGGTGCCGTCACCAGCCGAGTGGCAGGCCGCCGATGTACTGGGTGAGGCGGTCGGCGATGAGCCGGTCGTCGTGGGCCGAGTAGTGCCAGTCGCAGCCGAGGAAGTCCAGGCCGGAGTCGTCGAGGGGCCAGTAGCGGACCCGGCTGTCGCCGGCGTCGTTGCGCGCCTTGACCACCTGCTGGACATGGCCGGCGTACTGCCCGGCGCCCACCGCGACGATGGTCGTGTCGGCCCCGTAGCGGGCGCGCAGCTTCTGGACGAAGTCGCCGTAGGCGCTGCGGTAGGCCGCCGCGAGACTCTCCGGCGTCCATGGCTCACCGGGGTTGACGGCGGTCGAGAAGTCGTTGGTGCCGAGGTTGACGACCACGAGCCGGGGGCGCCAGGTGCCCGGGTTCTGCCAGACGTCACCGGACACGTTCTGCAGAGCACGGTCGTAGAAGGTGCGGTACGTGACGTCCCGCGAGCCTCCGTTGTAGTTGCGGACCATGCCGAGGCCCGAGTACCCGTTGATCTGGTAGTCGGCGTTCAGCCTGCGGGCGGTGAGGGCGCCGTAGCTCACATCGGAGTTGGTGTTCCGCTTGACCTGGTCCCAGGTGCAGGTGCGGGAGGTCGACAGGTTGCCGTAGCCCACGGTGAGGGAGTCGCCGATGAACTCGATCTGGCGGCTCCGGGCGGCAGGCTTGCCCAGTACGGCACCGCCGGGCGCGGCGACGAAGCCTCCGAAGGTGCTGGTGTCTCCGGGAGTGTCGTTGCGCTTGACGAGCCGGACGGTGTGCGTGCTGTTCGACAGGCCGTTGATCCAGTGCGTGGTGTTGCCGGGGGTGACGAGCGTGGCGACGGTGGCCCCGTCGATCTGGACGTCGTAGTCGGCGGCCGAGTCGTTCAGCACGATGCCCACGCCGGTGCCGCTGAAGCGGCCCTCGAAGTACACGCCGGGCCAGCTGTACTGCACGGTGTTCCCGGCGTCCTTGACCCGCCCGGCGGTGTGCGCCTGCGCCAACACCCCTGTCGCACGGACGAGTTGCCATTGCTGGTTGGCGCCGCCCCAGTCGGTGAACTGCACGACCTTCGCGCCGTCGGCGGTGGAGGCGTTGTCGACCTCGACGGCCTTGCCGCTGTTGCGGTTGATCAGCCGGACATAACCGTCCGGGGAATCGGCAAGCCGGAACTGCTGGTTGGTGCCGTTGCCGTCACCCCACTGCACGACGTCCCCATGGTCGGCCGTCGAGTGGTTCAGGACATCCAGCACCTTCTCCGAGTGCTGCGCCCTCAGCCGGTAGAACCCGCCACCCGAGTCCACGAACTGGAAGTGCTGGTTGGCACTGTCGGTGCGCGGCCACTGCGTGAGAGCCGCCCCGTCCGACGCACTCCCCCCGGCCACGTCCAGCACCTTGCCACTGCCCCGGTTGACCAGCACATACCACGCGCCCGTGTCCACCGTGGCCGCCTGCGCCGTCCCCGCCGCACCCAACGCCGACAGGAGCGCCGCGAGTAAGGCGGTCACCGCGACCAGTACCCCGGTACGTCTCCCGTGTCCCGACCTCGGTGAGCTGGATGTCATATGCATGCCACACCTTTGCATTCGTGTCCTTTCCATCAGGCAGGGGAATGCAGGGTCAGGCACGAAGGTCGGCCATGTCGCCATGGGATGTCAATCGGCGTGCAGGGACGAAAACGCCATGCGGCTGGAAGGTTTGCGCTACTTGCCGCACTTTTCAGTCGTATTTCATGCACGCAGACATTCCATGTCTGTCCCCGTCGGCGCACCGGGCGGACTTCGCGCAACCGAATGGTGGCCGCTGGGTCGACGCCCGCCCCCGCCGGCCCGCGTGAAGAGGTCCCTCTCGCTTGCCGACCGGTTGCGAGAGGGACCTTGCCCGTTCAGGCCCTGGGGCCCCAGCCCTGCCGTCCCGTGCCCAGCAGGCCGGGCAGTGGGTTGGTGAGGCCGCCGGTCGGTGACTGGCGGCCGGCGGTCGGCCAGACCGCGGGGCAGTGGGTGTTCCGGCGCGGCGTCTTCAGGGTGAGGAGGTACTTGTCGATGGCCGCGCGTGCGCACGGGCTCAGCCAGTAGTCGCCGTGGCCGGCGCCGTCGTAGGTGAGGAGGACGGCCTCGCGGCCGATCTGGCGGGCCGCGTCGGAACCCCAGGAGTACGGTGTCGCCGCGTCGTAGCGGCTGTTGGTCATGAGGATCGGCGGGGTGCCCTTGACGCGGAGCCTGTGCGGCGGGTTGGCCACCTTGGCCGGCCAGTTCTGGCAGCCGGTCAGGTCGGTCCACGCCAGGGAGCTGAGCCGGGTGACGGGGGCGAGGCGGGCCAGCCGGCGTTCGTAGCGGGCGAGTGTGCCGTACGAGCGGACGTTGAAGTTGTAGTCCTGGCACGTCACCGGGAAGTACGGGAAGCCCACCGGCGCACCGCGCTGCCGGAGGGACCGCGCCGCGGCCGGGTTGGCCGCGTCCAGGTCGGCGAGGTACTGGGCGAACTGGGGCCAATCGTCCGGGTCGTACATGTTGACGAACGCCACATCCTGGAGATCCCGGGTGGTCACCGTGTGCGGCGGGTCGCCCGGCAGGACCAACTCGCCGGCTTTCGCGCGCTTGTAGAGCGAGCCGAACAGGGCGCGCGCGTCCCGGTCGTGGAGTACGCAGGACGGCGTACGGGCGCACCAGTCGGCGAACTGGCCGTACTCCTCCTCGATCGCGATCGTCTCGGTCCGCTGGTAGTCCCACGTGCCCAGGCTGTGGTCCATGTTGGAGTCGAGCGTCATCGCGCGCACCCGGCGCGGGTAGCGCTCGGCGTACTGCTGGCCGATGCCGGTCCCGTAGGAGACGCCGTAGTAGCTGATCCGCTTCTCACCGAGGCCGGCGCGGATCGCGTCCATGTCGCGGATGACGCTCGTCGTGTCCATGTGGTCGACGAGGGAGCCGGTGAGGGCGCGACAGCTGACGCCGAGTGCGCGGTTCGCCCGGCGGAGCGTGGTGAAGGAGGCCGCGCTGTCCGGGTAGAGCAGTCCGGCCCGCGCCGTCACCCGGTCGCTGTCGCACCTCACCGGGTTGCTGCGGGCGACACCGCGCGGGTCGAAGCCCACGATGTCGAAGCGCTCCAGGAGTGCGGGGGAGAAGCTCTCGGGTGCGCCGAACGCGAAGTCCACGCCCGAGCCGCCCGGCCCGCCGGGGTTGATCAGGAGCGAGCCGATCCTCCGCGCCGGGTTCGTGGCCGGATGACGGTTGAGCGCCAGCTCGATGGTTTCGCCGTGCGGCTTCTTCCAGTTCACGGGCACGGTGAGGGTGCCGCACTCGAAGGTGCCCTGTCCGGAGGGCGCTTCACAGGGTTCCCAGGCTATGCGCCCGGACGGCTGGGGCCCGGCCGAGGGGGCGGCGACGGCGGTCCCGGCGAGCAACTGGCCGAACAGCGTGGTGACCAGGGCGCCGACGGCCAGTCTCCCGCGCCGGGTCTTGCGTGGATGCCGGGTCAGTGGGGGGTGGGATGACACGGATGTCCCTCCAGGTAACAGGAGTTCACAGATGCATCACAGGATGATCGCAACTCGCTTGTGACGCAAGGAAACTGATGTGGCGTCAGTGCCTGGTCGCGGACTCCACCCGCCCCCGTCGCGCGGCGTGGGCATGCGTCTGGCAACCCTGTCGCGGTGGCCGTATGCGGCTGCTTCGCGCGAGTTGGCGGCGGAGAGGCATGTGTCCGGGGGAGAACCGCACACGCTCGCGGGTGCTTCGCGGCCCACCCTCGCCGAGTTTATTCGGCCATTGCTGCGAACAGCTCGCGGACCGGTTCGGCGGCACCGCGATCCTTTTCGTCCCGGAACCGGACTGTGTCGTCGCCGTCGCCACCACGGTGCCCCAGGACGCCGCCTGCCGTCTCGCCTACCGCAGGGGGTCCCGCCGCCCATGGGATGAGGGGCCGCCCCGTGCGCGATCCGGGCCGGGCGGGCGCCGCCGCCGACGGCCCGGAAGCCGTGTGTGAGGCGCGCCGCCGGGGACGGGTGATCAGCCATGGCGCGGTGCGGCCCGGAGCCCACGCGGTCGCCGCTCCACCGGCCCGCGACGGAGACGTGCTGGACGCCCGCGTCATGTTCGTCTCGCACCGACAGGACCGCGTCGACGAGGCCACACCCGAAGTGGTCTCCGCCGCGCGAGCGGCCCGGGGCGTTTCCGCCGGGACCGCGCCAGGGCTGCCGTCCCGCACCCCTCGGCTGTCAACTGCCGCCCCCGCCAAAGAACTTCGGCGGGGGCGGCGGCCATTTCCGGCCGCCGGGCCTTGACACCCGCCATGAGCCCCAACACCATGTGCTCTCAACAAACGTACACCGCGTACGAATATCGCACAGTGGCGAACTGGAGGCTGATCGGGATGACAAGCCCTGATCGCACCACCCTGGCCCACGGCCGCCTGTCCCTGATCGGCGTGCTCACTCAGTCCATCGGCTTCATGGGACCGGTGTTCTCCGTCGCGGCCCTCCTGCCCCTGGTCGTCGGCCTGTCGGCCACCGGGCGCGGCGCCGGCACCGCCACTCCGATCGCGATCGCCATCGCGGGAATCGGCATCTGCGGCGTGGGTTGGGTGATAGCCCAGTACGCGAAACGGATCCATCTGTGCGGGTCGCTCTACGAGTACGTGAGCGACAGTGCCGGCCCACGCGTCGGCGTGGTCGCCGGGTGGCTCTACTACGGAGCCATGATGGTGCTGGGGGCGTCGACGTTCCTCGTCCTGGGCGGACTCACCCAGACCTGGCTCCTCAACTCCATTTCCGTGGACGTACCGTGGTGGCCCCTGTCGCTCGGATACGCCGCGCTCGTCGTCGCCCTTCTCGTGGTCGGCGTCCAGGTGTCCATCCGTACGCAGCTCGTGCTCGCGCTGGTCACCATCGTCGTCGTACTGGTCTTCTCCCTGGTCATCGTCTTCCGGGTCGGCACCAGCGGCCAGGGCCTGTCCGCCGAACCCTTCAACCCGTTCTCCGTGGGCAGCCTGGACCTTCTCTACGGCGTCCTCTACGGCATCAACATGTTCGTGGGCTTCGAATCGGCGGCCAACCTCGCCGAGGAGACCG
>NZ_LIQQ01000142.1 GCF_001418565.1 Streptomyces graminilatus
GGGCTGTCGTCGTCGCCGCGGGGGCCGGGGCGGTGCCCAGCACACAGAGGGCCAGTGCGGTCAGGAGGCCGCTCGCTGACTTGAGTGCCGGTGTCACGGCCGGCTCCGGTTCGCTGATTTATCCATCGCGCGGAATCCTGGTGGATGGATTCACCCACCGGCAAGACCCCGTCGACTTGGTTTACTGGCTCCATGACCGACACCGACAGCGACACCGACAGCAAGAGCGGCGCCACCCTCACCGTCGCCGTCCTCGGCACCGGCATCATGGGCGCCGCCATGGCCCGTAACCTCGCCCGTTCCGGTCACGCCGTCCGGGTGTGGAACCGGACCCGCGCCAAGGCCGAGCCGCTGGCCGCCGAGAGCGGGATCCTGGTCGCCGACACGCCCGCCGACGCGGTACGGGACGCGGATGTCGTCCTGACCATGCTGTACGACGGTGCCGCCGTCCGGGAGGTCATGCGCGAGGCCGCGCCCGCGCTCCGGCCGGGGGCGGCCTGGGTCCAGTCGACCACCGCCGGGGTGGACGCGATCAGTGAACTTGGCGTGCTGGCAGGGGAATTGGGGCTCGTCCTGTTCGACGCGCCCGTGCTGGGGACCCGGCAGCCCGCCGAGGCCGGGCAGTTGCTCGTGCTCGCCGCCGGGCCCGTGGAGCACCGGGAGGCCGTCGCGCCCGTCCTCGACGCGGTCGGCGCCCGTACGGTGTGGACCGGCGCGGACGGCGGGGCGGGCAGCGCCACGCGGCTCAAGCTCGTCGCCAACAGCTGGGTGCTCGCCGCCACCAGCGCGACCGGTGAGGTGCTGGCCCTGGCCCAGGCTCTCGGGGTCGACCCGCAGAGCTTCTTCGACGCGATCGCCGGGGGGCCGCTCGACATGGGCTATCTGCGGGCCAAGGCCGGCCTGATCCTGGACGACAAGCTGACTCCGGCGAGTTTCGCGGTGTCCACGGCCGCGAAGGACGCCCGGTTGATCGTCGAGGCGGGCGAGCGGAACGGCGTACGGCTCGACGTTGCCGCCGCGAGCGCCGAACGGTTCCGGCGTGCCGCCGAACAGGGGCACGGGGACGAGGACATGGCCGCCGCGTACTTCGCGTCCTTCGAGCCCGAGGGTTCCGAGGAGAAGTAGACGGGCCTTGTTCGGCCCACCCGTACGTCAGCCCACCCGGACCTTTCGGCTGCCGCAGGTGGCGCATACGGCGTCGGTCAGCGGGGAGTGCATGGCGCGGCCGTCCTCGTCGACGTACTCCATCGGGTTGAGGCAGCCGGCCGGGTCGGGGAGGAGGACGACGACGTCGAAGGTGCGCTTCCAGGCCGCGCCGCAGGCGAGGCAGCGGAAGGCGAAGGTCTCGGTGAGGTTGTCGGTCCTCCGCGGGCCGGAGTTCTCGTTCGGGCCGGGCATGCGGACTCCCTCTGAGGGTGGACGGGGTCCCAGGCCAGCAACTCCGGGCCCGGACCGCCACCGGCGAGGGCCGTCCGGGTGAGACGGGACGGGGCGGCGGCTCCGGGCGCGGTTTTCGTGCTGCGTTTGCCAGGGGTCGGCGTCGGCAGGAGACTGTTTGTGGCTGCCTTTTCCTGTGCCTTGTGCCTGAGCCTTGGGCCTTGCGCGTTGTGTCTTGTGCGTTTGTGCCTTGTGCTTTTTTTCTTGCCTTTTCTCTGTGATGGCCCGGATGTTCCGCCCGGTTTCCCCGGGAATTCAGATGACCACTGTCACCGGCACTCCCATCGCACAGGAGGTATGTCATGAGCAGAACCCGTCGAGTGAACTGCATCATCCCGCCGCACCTTCTCGACAAGCTTCTGGACAGCGAGCACACGGGGGTTCGCAAAGCAGCCCTCGACACCATGCTGACCACCGCCCGGCTGCGTGGTGAACGAGGGCTCCGGGCGTCCTTCGTCGGTGCCGCCTCCGCCGGGAACGGCAGGCGGACCGTCTTCGACTGCCAGCAGGGCAGGCTCCTGCCCACCGCCACGCTGGCCCAGTCGGAGGACGGAGCGGCGTCCACGGACGAATCCGTCCGGCGGGCGTTCGACGGACTCGGCACGACACGCGACTTCTACCGCACCGTGCTGCAACGGAATTCGGTCGACGACCGGGGAATGCGGCTGGACGGATACGTCCACTTCGACGTGAAGTTCAACAACGCGTTCTGGGACGGCCGGCAGATGGTCTTCGGTGACGGGGACGGAACCCTGTTCACCGACTTCACCAGATCACTCGATGTGATCGCCCACGAACTGACGCACGCGGTCACGGAGTTCACGGCGGGACTCGCCTACCACGGCCAGTCCGGCGCGCTGAACGAGTCGATGTCGGACGTCTTCGGCTCGGTGGTCAAGCAGTGGTCGCTGAACCAGTCGGCGGAGGTGGCGGACTGGCTGATCGGGGCCGAGGTCTTCACCCCGGAGATCGACGCCGACGCCCTGCGGTCGATGAAGGCGCCGGGGCACGCGTACGACAACGAACTGTTCGGCAAGGACCCCCAGCCGGACCACATGAGCCACTTCGCCCACCTGCCGGACAACGAGCGCGGGGACTTCGGCGGGGTGCACATCAACTCCGGCATCCCGAACAAGGCGTTCTACCTGACGGCGACGAACATCGGCGGGTCCTCGTGGGGGGCTCCCGCGCTCATCTGGTACGAGTCGCTCAAGGCATCCAGCATCGACACGCAGTTCCAGGGGTTCGCGGACACCACCCACCAGAAGGCCGAGGAACTGTACGGGGCCGGCAGCAACGAGCAACTGGCCGTGCTGGCGGCGTGGCAGGAGGTCGGCATCCAGGTCAGCGGGGTCCCGGCCGGGGTCGCGCGGGATCTGGGCCGCGCCGGCCGCAACGGCGCGCCGGGCCGCACGGCCGGCCAGGACACCGGCGGGGCGGCCCGCGACGACGGACTGACCGCCCTGAACCGGCAGATCGACGCGCTGGCCTCCCAGGTGGCGAGCCTGTCCAAGGCCATGACCGCGATGCAGCGGGAACACGTGACCCGCGGATGAAGGTGACTCTGGAGAAACACGGCGGGCTGGCGGCTGCGATTCAACTCCGCCTCCCGCCGAAGGAGTTGGACTCCGCCGCCCTGCCCGCGAACGATGCGGCGGAGCTGGCCGGGCTGGTCGCCGAGGCGGTTTCGGCCGGGCCGGCCGCCGAGGAGGACCGGCCCGGCCGGGCGCGGGACGCGATGAGCTACACGATCACCGTGGAGGAGGACGGTCGTTCCACCACCGTCCTCACCCAGTCGGACACCGCCATGTCCCCGGGTTTCGCGGCGTTGCTGCGGTGGCTCGAGACTCACTAGCCCGCGCCCCGGTTGATCTTCGACCACTTGCCGCGCGGCCTGCGCGGCGGTGAACGCATCACACGGGGCCGCCCCGCCGACGGCCACGGGCCCGCCCCGCCGACGGTCCATTCCGGACGTCGACGGGGCGGGCCACCGGGCTAGCCGGTCCGTGTCACTGGACCATGTCCTCCATGCTCCCCATCTCCATTGCCGTGTCCGCCCCCGTCAGGCCCCCTGGTGCGGGCAGGGCAGGCAGGGCGGGCAGCGGGGCCGGGGGCAGGTCCAGCGGGGGCATGTGCGACCGGTGGGGCACTTCCACCGGCAGGGGCGGCAGGCTGCCCAGGAGGCCTCCGAGGAGGCCGGTGAGGGTGTCGAGCAGGCCGCCCACCAGGCCCGTGACCGTGCCCAACAGGCCGCCGACCAGGCCGGTCACCGAGTCGAGGAGACCGCTGAGCGTGGCCTGGAGCTGGTCCAGGAGGTCCGAGATCGGGTCCGCCATGGCCGCCGCCGCCCTGTTGGACGTGCCGGTCCGTTCCGCCAGACGCTGCTTGAGCGAGACCTTCGCCGTCTCGACCGCCTTGGCGAACCCCGCCGCCTGGGCCGCGGTCATACGACCCGTGCCGGTCTGCTCGGTGAGGTCGGTCAGGACGTTCAGTACCGGGGCGAGTACGTCGGTGCGGTCGGCGCGGTCGAGAGCGCCGAGCCGCTTGAGCATCCGGTCCGTGGAGGTGGAGGACCTGGAGGCCGACCAGAAGTTGGGTGAGGTGAAGGAAGTCAGGTACGTGGTGGGGGACTTGGGGGACCACGACGTGTGGGCGCCGATGGAGGTGTAGGCGTCCCGTCCTGCGTCGGTGACGGCGGCGGCCGTGCCGACCGGGCCGAATATCAGCGCGGCACAGACGACGGACGACGGGAGGAGAAGCCCGCGGGAGCGGGGGCCGAGGCCGGAACGGGAAACGAGGGCGCGCATGCGCAGTCCTTTCAAGAGCTGCTTTCTTTGGGCCCACGGTGAGAACACCGGACACGGGCCGCAACCGCTCGCGTACTGCCGGTAGTCCCGGAAATCCCGGCCCGGCTCCCTGACACCATGGCTGACCTGCGCGTTTCCCGGTGCTTCGCCTTGATTCGCGACATGTGGCCATTCGGCCGTCAGGGGGTTTCCCGGCTTCTCCCGGGGCATACGGCCCCGGGGCGACGAGGCTCCGCCACAGGCTCACAACCTCACAGCTGGCCCCACCACCAGGGTTCGTCGGCGTGGTCGGACCGGAGGATCCTGGCCCGGTCCAGGATCGTGCGGTCCAACTTCCTTACGAGTGTGCGCAGTTCGCGGGCACTCTTCCTGGGCAGGGCATGGATCACGTCTTCGAGGTGGTCGCGGAAGTATCCAGGGCAGCATCCGCACCAGGGGATACCGCATGCCTGCGCCGGGAACGGCTCGGCGAGCCGGCGCAGCGGCCCGTACGCCAGAAGCCTCCACTGTGAGTAGGCCTCCGCTGTCGACTCCGGCCAGTGGCGGCTCAGTTCGAGCCGGCGGATGTCGGCCGTACAGGAGCCGGAGAGACCATCGATGGAGGCGTACCGCTGCCGGTGCTCGCCCCGGAACTGAATCTCGCCCCGCAGGGCGGACGGGCGCCTACGCGGCACTGCCCTTTCGGTTGTCGGTCATGCGGGGCACGGTATCCGTCGGGGCGGCCGGGCGCCACGGAATATCTGGTGGATCCAGGGCGCTTCGCGCACCTCTCTCCCGCCGAAAGGTCCGAAACGTGCGCGGTCTAGACTCTCCCCGCAACGGCCCGAAACTCGGCTGGTCGAGGGTGGGCGGAATCAGTCAGACCCGAAGGGTATTCGGCGTTTTGATACGGATAGATTCAGTCACCAAGCGCTACCCGGACGGCACGGTGGCCGTGGACCGGCTGTCCCTCGACATACCGGACCGCTCGATCACCGTCCTCGTCGGCCCCTCGGGCTGCGGCAAGACGACCACCCTGCGGATGATCAACCGGATGGTCGAGCCCAGCGAGGGCACGATCCTCATCGACGGTGTCGACAGCCGGCAGCAGTCCGTCAACACCCTGCGCCGGGGCATGGGTTACGTCATCCAGAACGCCGGGCTCTTCCAGCACCGGACGGTTGTCGACAACATCGCCACCGTGCCCCGGATGCTCGGCTGGAGCAAGGACAAGGCCCGTGCGCGAGCCCGGGAGCTGATGGAACGGGTCGGGCTCGACGCCTCGTTCGCCAAGCGGTACCCCTACCAGCTCTCCGGTGGCCAGCAGCAGCGCGTCGGCGTGGCACGGGCCCTGGCCGCCGATCCTCCGGTGCTGCTGATGGACGAGCCGTTCTCCGCCGTCGACCCCGTGGTCCGGAAGGGGCTTCAGGATGAACTCCTGCGGCTTCAGGCGGAGTTGGGCAAGACCATCGTCTTCGTCACGCATGACATCGACGAGGCGGTCAAGCTCGGCACGATGGTCGCCGTGCTGCGTACCGGCGGCCGGCTCGCCCAGTTCGCGCCGCCCGCCGAGCTGCTGTCCGACCCCGCCGACGCGTTCGTCGAGGACTTCCTCGGCGCCGACCGGGGCATCCGGCGGTTGTCGTTCTTCTCGTCGGGGGGACTTGATCTGCTCACCGCCCCGGTCGTCGCGGTCGACGCCACCGCCGAGCAGATCGCCTGCCGCGCCGCGTCCGACGTCCCCTATCTCCTCGTCACCGGTCTCGACGGCCGTCCGCTCGGCTGGAGCGAGCCCGGCGCGCTGACGGCGGGACGGGTCGACGTCGGCCAACTGCTGCCGTACGGGCGGCCGTTCGTCGCCGGGAAGGACTCGCTGCGGGCCGCGCTCGACTGTGCCGTGCTGTCGCCCACCGGCTGGGCGGTCGCCGTGGACGCGGAGGGCCGGGCGGCCGGAGTCGTCTCGCAGACGGCCATCGGCGAGGCCATCCGGGGCGCCCACGCTCATGCCAGCGCCCACGCCGCTTCGGTGGACCCGAAGGCCGCCACCCGGTGAACCGCTTCTTCGACATCCCCAGCGACCTCCAGCACGACTGGCTCGGCCTCATCGTGGTCCATCTGCGCGAGGCCCTGCTGCCGGTGCTCGGTGGGCTGCTGCTGGCGCTTCCGCTGGCCCAACTGTGCGTCCGGCTGCGCTGGTTGTACCCGCCCGTGCTGTGGGTGACGACCGTGCTCTACGCCATCCCGTCGCTCGCCTTCTTCGTCGTCCTCATCGACTACACGGGGCAGACCGAACTGACGGTGATGATCCCGCTCACCGTCTACAGCCTGGTCGTGCTCGTCCCGGCGATCGTCGACGGCGTCCGTTCGGTCCCGCAGGAGACCCTCGCCGCCGCGACCGCCATGGGCTTCGGACCCGTACGCCGTTACGTCCAGGTCCAGTTGCCGATCGCGGTGCCCGCCATCCTCGCCGGTCTGCGGGTCGCCACCGTGTCCAGCATCAGCCTCGTCAGCGTCGGCATGCTGATCGGCAACCAGGGCGCCCTCGGCAATCTGCTGCACGACGCGCAGATCTACAACCGGCCCGAGCTCGCCTGGAACTCCGTGATCACCAGCGCCGCCCTCGCGGTGCTCGCGGACGGCGCGCTGGTCGTCGTACGCGTCCTGCTCACCCCCTGGATGCCGGGCGCCAAGCGCGGCGCGAAGTCCAGGACCGCCGGGGCCCGGCCCGAGTCGGCGGCCGTGCCCGCACTGGAGGACGCAGCCCGGTGAACGTCATCAACTTCGTCAGCTCCTTCTTCGGCGAGAGCGCGCACTGGCACGGGTACGACGGCATTCCGACCCGGCTGTGGGAGCACGTCCAGTACTCCCTGGAGGCGCTCGTCCTCGCCGCCGCGATCGGGCTGCCGATCGGCCTGCTCACCGGTCACTACGGGCGCGGCGGCAACGTCCTCTCCCTGGTGGCCACCGCCGGCCGCGCACTGCCCACCTTCGGCCTGCTGGTGGTGACGACCATTGCGCTCGGGTTCGGCATGCTGCCGGTGATGGTGCCGCTGATCGTCCTCGCGGTACCGCCGATCCTGGTCACCACGTACGAGGCGATGCGGTCCGTGGATCCGCCGCCCGTGGACGCCGCGCGGGGCATGGGCATGAGCGAGTCCGGCATCATGCTGCGCGTCGAACTGCCCGCCGCGCTCCCGCTGATCCTCGGCGGGCTGCGCTCGGCGGCCATCCAGATCGTCTCCACGGCCACCATCGCCGCGTACGTCAGCCTCGGCGGCCTCGGCCGCTACATCGTCGACGGTCTCTACCAGCACGACTACGAGAAGGTGGTGGGCGGCGCGACCTTGGTGGCGGGCATGGCCCTCGCCACGCTGGGCCTGTTCTGGGCACTGGGCCGGGCGGCGGTCTCCCCGGGAGTACGGCGCAGCAACTGAGGCAACTGACTTCAGGGGCAACTGGGTTCAGGTGCGACCGACCTCAGCCCGACCCACCCAGGAGCGCGGGGAACTGCGCGACCAGCCACAACGGACCCGCAGTTCCCCACAACCGCACGTACGTACGTTCTTACCCGCCGCTCCGGGCCAGCGCCTGCTCCAGTACAACCAGCAGAGCGTCCCGCACTGAACCCCGCTCCCGCGCGTCGAACACCAGCAGCGGCACTCCCTCCGACACATCGAGGGCCCAGCGGACCTCGTCCAGCGTGTGCGCCGTCCGCCCGTCGAACGCGTTCACGGCGACGGCGAAAGGTATCTGCTTGTGCTCGAAGTAGTCGACGGCGGCATAACAGTCGTCGAGACGGCGGGTGTCCACGATGACCAGCCCGCCGATCGCGCCCTCCACGATGTCGTCCCACATGAACCCGAACCGTTCCTGTCCGGGCGTGCCGAACAGATACAGCTTCAGTGTCGGGTCGATGGTGATGCAGCCGAAGTCCATCGCGACCGTGGTGGTGGTCTTGGCCGGGGTGTGGCTCAGGTCGTCCACGCCCGCCGCGACCTCGGTGATGGCGGCCTCGGTGGTCAGCGGCTCGATCTCCGAGATCGAACCGACGGCGGTGGTCTTGCCCACGCCGAAACCACCCGCGATCACCAGTTTCACCGGCAACGGCGGCCGTACGGCGGCCTGTCCGGCCGAGGTGCGGGCCAGCGGTTCAGTCGGTGTCACGGAGTACCCTCCGGGAGTCGGGGATGGCCCGGAGGCCATCGATAACCCTGCGCAGAACGGACGCGTCGTGGGTGACGCCGGCGTCGGGCACGTGCACCGACAACTGTCCGGCGGTCCGGAGATCCTCGGCGAGGACCCGCACCACGTTCAGGTGCAGCCGCAGCCTGGCCGCGATCTCCGCGATGGACTGCGGTACGCGGCAGGCGGCGACGATGTCATGCTGCTCGAAGGAGAGCCGGTGGAGCGCGTCGAGCCCACCGGTGGTGGCCACCAACTGGGTCTCCACGGGCATCGTCCGCCCGGACGACGCCTCGCCCGCGGCGCCCGCGACCCGTCCGGCGGTGACCAGAAAGGGTCGTACGGCGGACGCGGGACCGACCGGACCGACGTCGCCCTCTCCGGCCCCGCGCACTGTGCGGCCGTCCGCCATCGGTCTTCGCTCTCTCTACGGTCTCTACGGTATCTACTGTTTTTACGTTCTCGGTACGACTGGCACGCGTTCAGCGGGTGCGTGTGGCGCCGACGCTGTTCTTCAGTTCGAGGACGAGCTGCGGGCTGAGCGCGCTGCCGGCGCGGTTGGCGAACACCGTCATCTCGTAGGCGATGTTGCCCAGCTTGGCCTCCTTGCCGGTGACCACGCCGAGTACGGCGCCGCTGCCGATCGCGGAGACCAGGACATGGCCGCCCTCCAGATCGATGATGACCTTGTTCAGGCCGCCCAGACCGTAGTTGCCGGAGGCGCCCGCGGCGAGGCTGGTGATGCCCGAGACGATCGCGGCCAGCCGTTCCGAGTCGGCGTGCTCGCGCAGTGCCGACACGGCGATCAGCAGGCCGTCGGAGGACACCGCGATGGCGTCCACGACTCCCGCTGTCTCGGTGGCGAAACGGCTCAGCAGCCAGGTGAAGTCGTCTGCGGCGGCCCGCAGATCGATCGGGTTGGGGTCTCCGGCGGGAGTCTCACCTGTCGACGTGCTCACTGCTCGGCTCCTTCCGGAGGGTGGGGGTTGTCCCTGACGATGATCGGGTCGGACGGTTCTGTCCGGTCGGTCGGGTCGGTCGGGTCGGTCGAAACTTCATGCCGGTGGTCGCCTTGGCGGGCGACCGGGTCCTGGGTGGGGCGAGGGCGAGGGTGCTCGCCGGTGTCTCGGTGCGCGCGGGCCACGGCCGCCTCGAACTCCTCCAGCGAATCGCGTACGGCGTCCGCGTCGGCGGGCCGGGGCGCCTGTCGCGCGGCCTGCTGGGCGGCGGCGTCGGGGGTCGTCCGCAGTGTCGCTCCGCGCACTCGTCGGCGGAGCGGACGGGAGCCGTCGGGACCGACGGCGAAGGGGTCGGCCCCGGTGGGGAGGGCTCCCGGTCCGTCTGTCGCACGGGTGTGCGGCGGGGGCTCGTGCGCGGCGCGGGGCGCCGGGATTCCGGTGCTGTCCGGGTGGACGCGGAAGGCGGGCTCGGCAAGGTCGGCGCGGGGCGTGGAAGCCGGCAGGGGGGCGCGGCTGCCCGGCACGGACCCGGTGGCCGTCGGAAATTCCGGCCGCGAAGGGACGCCGTACGACGGGGAGTTCGCCGTACGGGTCGTGGCGCCGGTGGCCGGACCGGGCTCGTACGAGTGGCCGTAGGGGCCGGTCGCAGCCGCACGGCCGACGGGACCGGGTTCGGTCGTCAGGGCGGAGACACCGGCCGGCGCACCGACGCCGGTGCCGTTGCCGTTGCCGTTGCCGGTGTCGGCGGTCGCCTCCGCGGGGAGCGGGAACCTGGCGGCGGCCGTCGAGGATCCGACCGACCCGGGAGCGGCAGCGTCGGCAGCGGCCGAGGACCCGGCGGATGCGGCGGA
>NZ_LIQQ01000143.1 GCF_001418565.1 Streptomyces graminilatus
CTCGACCTGTGACAGGACCCCTCGCGCGACGAGCCCCACGCCGGACGGGGGCCGCTGGTCGGCGAGGCGGATGTCCCGGTAGCCGAGCCAGCGCAGATAGAGGGCGGCGGCGGTGACCGCGTCGCGCGCGGTACGGATGGTGACGGGCTGGAAGGCCCGCCGGGGACGGGCGGCGGGGCGGGGGGCGCGGAGGGCGCCGGGGACCTTCACGGCGCCGGGCGGGGGCGGCGCGTCATTCGTCCGGGTGTCCGCGGGCGGGGTGTCCGGTACGGGGCGCGCCACCGGGACGCGCAGCACCGTGCCGCAGGGGCAGCCCAGTTCGGGGCGCGGCCACTGGTCCTCGCGTCCGCAGGCCGTACAGCGCACGGTGACCCACTGCTCGTCCCAGACATGGTGGGTGACGGCCGTCGGGGCCGCCCGTTCGTCGAGTGGCGGGCTGACCGGCGCACCGCAGGCGCAGGGGTAGGACGGCGCCTCGTACACATGCTCACGCTGACAGGCCGGGCATCGCACGGGCATGCTCTCGGCCATGGCCAACTCCACTACGTGATGTCGGGGTCAGAGCCCCATCGTGCTCCACCGACCCCCCGCTTGTCCGCCTCTTGGCGGCCTTCGCGCGTCCTCCCGCGAGTTTTCCGGGGCCGCGCGAGGTCAGGGGGTCCGGCGTGCTTCGTACGGCAGCCAGTCGAACGCCTCGGCGCTCGGCCGGTCGCCCGGCGTGTACTCCAGGCCCACCCGGCCCTCGTAACCTGCCTCGCGCAGCCGGTTGAGGTGGTCGGCGAGGGGGAGCGTGCCGGTGCCGGGGACCCCGCGGCCGGGGTTGTCGGCGATCTGGACGTGGCCCGTCCGCGCGGCGAACCGGTCGATCACCGACGGGATGTCCTCGCCGTTCATGGACAGGTGGTAAATGTCCATCAGGAAGCGGGCGTTGCCCAGGCCGCTCGCCTCGTTGACCTTGTCGACGACCTCCACGGCGGCCGGGGCGCTCACCAGCGGATACCGGGGTGAATCGACCCTGTTGAGCGTCTCGACCAGGAGAATCGCGCCGATACGGTCCGCCGCCCTCGCCGCGAGCACCAGGTTCTCCAGCGCCAGCGCGTCCTGCTCTGCCGGGTCCACGCCCTCGATCCGGTTGCCGTACGGCGCGTTGAGCGCGCCGCAGCCGAGCGACTCGGCGAGACCCGCGGCCACCTCGACGTTGGCGCGGAACCGCTCCGACTCCTCCCCGGGCACCGACAGGGCACCCCGGTCCGGGCCCGGCAGCCGTCCGGAGTAGAAGTTCAGACTGGTGAGCCGGACACCGGCGTCCTCGATCGCGGCCCGCAGGGCGGCCGGCTCGGACCGCGCCGGGGCGGGGGAGCCGGGCCAGGGCCACCACAGCTCGACCGCGGTGAAACCGGCCGCCCGGGCCGCCGCCGGACGCTCCAGGAGCGGGAGCTCCGTGAAGAGGATCGACAGGTTGACGTTGTAGCGCAGCTCGGGGAATCCCATGGGCGTCGGCTCCTCCTCTTGCTTCCTCCAGGAGAGTCTCCCCGAGTGGCGGGGCGGTAGGCGGGCGGTTACACAGGGTTCAACGTTCATAGGAGCGGGGTGCACGTTTCTCGTGCGCCAGTGCACTGAAGTTGTGAGGCAAACATGGCCGTCGAGCCATTCCCTGTCCGCCCGGAGACCTCCGGAACAGGCCAACCCCGTACCGTCACCCGCATACGCTCGGACGACCTGGTGCGCACCGTGGTCGTCGCCAGACCCCTGGACGACGTCGTCCAGCTTGTCACCCTCCTGGAGCAGTCGCCCGACGGCGTGCCGACCGCCGCGTCGGTCCTGCGCGTCGCGGCGGTGGCGCGCTCCGTCGAGGACGTCTCCCGCCTCGTGGAACTGCTGGGCCCGCCGGCCCACGGCGTCGACCGGATGGACGAGGCGATCCGGACCGCCGCCGAACAGCGGCCGGTGGCCGAGGTCGGCCGCCTGGTCGCGCTCCTGCACGCGGCCCCGCACTCCGCCCACGCGGAGGCCCAGGCGGTACGGGCAGCCGCCACCAGCAGACCCGTCGAGGACCTCGTGCAGTTGATCGGCCGCATCGGCGACACCCCGGAGTACGACCAGGAACAGGGTCGGGGCCAGGGCCAGGGCCAGGGGCAGGGTCAGGGGCAGGGTCACGGCCGGGAAGAGGAACGGGGCCGGGATCCGGGTCCCGTGACCGCGCGCACCGCCCCGCGCGCCCGGACGGCGGCGGCCGTGGCGGGCGCCGGGAGACGTGACGTCCTGTGGCTGCGCCGTGCCGCCGCCGCCCTCGTCCTGCTCTGCGGCGCGGCCCACTTCCCGCTCGACTGGGTCGACGCGCCGAGGTACGGACCGTCCGCCTCGCTCGGCGTCTTCGCGCTGTGCCTGCTGGCGGGTACGGCGCTCTGGTTCGGCCGGTCGCCGGCCGTGGCCGCCGCCGCGGTGGTCGTGCCGGGCGCGCTGGCCGCCGTACATCTGCTGGGCGCGCGTGTCGGCTCGGAGACGCTCGCCTACGTACGGCAGGCGGGCGGAGCCGTGTCCCCGCTGCCCGCCCTGGCGGCCTGTGCCGCGACCCTCGTCGCGCTGACGGCACTGGCCGTGTCCCTCGCCCGCCGACGGCGTGCCGACGATGCGCGTGACACCGACCCCGACCCCGTCCTCAAGGTGAAATCCCTCCGCCTGTAGGGCGGTTCGGGTGCGGGGCGCGTGCTTCCGGAAGGGCGCGCGGCCCCGCTGATCGCGGCAGGGGAGTCCGTTAGGGTCGTGTCCGAGTGGCTGGGACACGACCTGACGGAAGAATGGGCACAGTGCGACTGCGAGTGGAGTTCACGACCGAGCCCTTCGACCTCGACGAGGCGCCCGCGCACGCGCTGGTCGCCCGGGAGGTCATCGAGGCGGCCGAGCTGGACGCGGTGGACGTCGGCCCGTTCGGCAACACCGCCGAAGGCCGTGCCGACGCCGTACTCGTCGCTCTGGACGCGCTGCTGCGCCGGACCCTGGAGGCCGGGGCCACCCGGATCTCCCTCCAGGTCAACGTGATCGACGGGGAGGGCGACCGGTGACCGGCGCCGGGGACGACCCCGTCGCCGCCGCCTTCGTCGCGGCCGTGAAACCGCTGGTCGACGCCATGGGCGGCGAACTGGTCGCCCCGGACCTGGCAGGCCCCGACGACGTCGTGCTCGCCTGGGCGGGCGCCGACGTGGTCGCCGTACGCCTGCCGCAGCTCGCCGACTCGCTCGATCACATCCTGGCGGCGCTGGAGCGCGGACACGGCAAGCCGCTGGCCGAACTGGACCGCAAGGCCAAACAGGAGATCGTACGGATGCTGGAGGCACGCGGCGCCTTCTCCGTGCGGCACGGGGTGGAGACCGTGGCGAGCGCCCTCGGGGTCAGCCGCTTCACGGTCTACAACTACCTGAACCGGGAAAAGAGCTGAGCAGAGACAAAGCCCCAGGTGACGAGCACATAAGGGACGGTCGGTTCCCGGTTACAAGGCCGGGCGTCTCACACTTTCTCACAAGCTCTCCTGCGGAGCGCGGAGCACCGCTCACGACCAGACACACTCAACGGGTAGCGAAGTACTTGCCGAAAGGGCAAGCATGGGGGAGCGGTGTTTTCGCCTGGCACCTTTGGTGATTTCACCAGCCAGCACGGCACAGCGGAACGGAACGATCATGACCGAGGTCATGTTCATACGCGGTGAACCATGCGTCCGCTGCTCAGGAGAACAACCACAGCCTGTCGAAACAGGGCGCACCCTCTGCGAAGATCACTTCCGGGACGTCGCGGTCGTGCACTTCGCTCGGCGAAACCGGGTCTTCGAAGTTAAGCGGTGCGACATGGTCATGCCATCTCGGCGACCTGTACACCGGGAGCCGCTCCGGGCGGCCGTTGCCCAGATGTCGAGCCGCGCCAGCACTCCCGTCGACGGCTGTCATGTACGCGCGCACCGCTCAACTTCGAAGACCCGCGAAACCACACGGACCCAGTGGAAACGTGGAAACGGCAACTCGGCGATGAACGGTGGCCTCCAAGGCGTATCCGCACCCATAGCCGAGGAAGTTGATCGTGCACTGGCGCCTTCCGGGGGTCACCAATGACGAGCGGGAGATGCTTCTACCCGAGCAGCCGGTCGAACGCAGCAGCAGCAACCCGCAGGTGCTCAGGGTCGATGGTGACATAGACCCGCTTGGTGAACGCGGCGTTGGAGTGACCAGCCCACGCTGCAAGCACCGTGTCGGGCACGCCAGTGGTCGCCAGGAACGTGAGCGCGCTGTGGCGGGCGTCGTAGGGGCGAACCTTGCGCACACCACCCTCCCGCATCAGGCGGTAGGCGTGATAGCGCAGCCGCTCGGACGTGAAGGGCCTTCCCCACTTGTCCACCAGGACGTACTCAGCATCCTGGTACGCCTCGCCCGCCTTGAGCTTTTCAGCGGCCTGCCGAGCATGAAACGCCTTGAGCGCTTGGAGCACCGGAGCGGGAAGCGGCAGCGTGCGCTGGCCTGCCTCTGTCTTGGTCTCTTTTTCCTCAACCACGTGGCCCACGAGCGTGCGGGTCATCTCGACCTTCACTACCCCGGCCTCAAGGTCGACGGCACTCCACTTGAGGCCACATACTTCTGCTGGACGAAGCCCGAGAAAAGACAGAAGAATCGGCGCGAACAGGCGGTCAGTCTTACTCCCGCGCAGAAACTCCTTGACCTCCTCCTCGGTCCACGGTTTACGAGCGGCCTTCCGCTTGGCCTGCGCCTTCCGAAGCTGTCTCGGGACTCTCGTAAACTGAGCGACGTTCCGAGCGACGAGCTTACGGCGAAGCGCCTCATTGAGTGCTGAGCGAATTCTGCTCAGCGCAAGCTCAACGGAATACGCTCCAACACCGTTGCCACTCCGACCGCTGGTCATCATCCAGGCCACCAGCTCATCCATATGTTCTTCCGTCAGCTGCTGGAGGCGAAGGTGTCCATACAGATCTTTCAACGGCGCCAGTGCGTAGGTATAGCTACGGATGGTGTTCTTCTCGACATCAACCGTTGCACCCTTGAGCCATATATCGACCCACTCAGAGACCGTCATCTTGTCGGACGCCACGTACTCACCTGTCTTGGACTGGTGGCGTATCCGTGCCCACTCGTCGCGAGCTTCTTTCTTGGTATCGAAGGTCTTGGTGATTTGCCGACGCTTCCCGTCGGCCTTCCTTGGGCCGTCCGTCACGAAGCGGTATCGCACCGTGCCGTCCCGAAGCACGACCTTTTTGATGGGATCAGCCATCGAACACCTACCTTGCAGGTTGATCCCCCCTTTGAGTGAACCCTCTTCCCTACTCCCTTCAGCGAACCCTCCCCTTCGGCTCGCCGGAAATTTCAGCGAAGGTGGCTTACTCTGCTTCCAAATAGCGGATCAAGGATGCCGTGATCACTCGGTAGCGGGTGCCAAATGCCACGACCCGAAAGGGCACCTGATCCCGTTTGATCATCTCGTAGAGATGCGACCGTGAGATACCAAGCGCGGACGCTGCTTGGTGGACATCGATGGTGACTGCCCACGATCGCATGTCTGTAAGGGTGGGTTTCATGTGTTGTCATCCTCCTCGACGAGGCGACACCATCGGATCGCGATGGGGAGAGGATGCACGGCTACGCTGAAGAGGCTCACCGGCGAAGGTACATCTAGTTTAAGCCAACAGCCGTATAAAAGCGATGGATTCGGGCAAAGAGGTACGAGGAAAATCCGAGCAGAGCCCACATGATCGTGAGGCTTCCGCCCTCACCTCCCGAGAAGCTGGCGGCGTATCAACTCCCACCATGAGACTCGCTTGGACATCTGCTCAAACCTGCCGGCTGGAGCCTTCACGAGATCCTTCACGTGGAAGTCTCGTTCAACGCCAAGCTCACGGGCCTCCAGAAACCGGTCTGTTGCCTGCTGCTGGGTATCCGCTGGCACGCGATATACCCGAATGATCGTGTACTCCATATGTCTCACCTCCTTTCTGCGCCTCTTCGCGCGCAGTCCATAGGGCACATGGTGCACTGGCGGGTCAGGACCGAAGCAAAGCGGAGCCGCCGCAGCGGAGCCCGTAGGGCTGTCTTGACGCGACTGTGGAAGCCATGTGGCACGCTGCAAAAGCGCGAGGAGGAGCAAGGGTTCGTGATACCCCGAAACCGAACCACACGCCCGGCAGGCCTCACCTACCAGTCCGGAATGGCTTGGGAACCAAGCCCACTTCGTTATGGCGAAGCCATCGATCTTCTTGGATCCGGAACGGATCCCGTCCTACCGCGTGAGCGTTCTCTCGCGGCACGGCGGAAGGAAGGTCTGGAAGGAATGCCGTCGAGCCGCCGCTTCGGCCCCCTTTGGGGGTGGACTCGGAGCCGGCACACCCCGAAGGGCTACAGGGAACCTGTGTGTGCAGGCGGAGAGGACGGGGGGAGTCAGCCGCGCCACCGACCGCATGGGAGCTGGGGTACAACCCTGTGTGGTGGGGCTGACTCCCCCCGTCTTGCCACCCTCGAACCCGCTGGTCAGCGGGCCGTTCCTTCCAGCTATGAACCGTCCGCAGGACGCTCCCCTTCTCTGCTCCTGGTGTACCGGCTGGTGTACCGGCCTGAACCGGTACGACACCCGTCCGAGTACAAGACATACTCGATCACTGTTTGCGATCAAGATCTGTACTCAGAAACTAGCCTCGCGCCGTTTCTGGGCATGACGAAGAAACCCCCTCAGGTCCCCCTCGGAGGCTCCCCTATTCCCCGCTCGCTTCGTTCTCTCGCTTCCCTTCGCTTGCCTATCGACGCTGACGCGTCGCTTCTCAAAAGAAGTTTCGGTCAGCGACTTGTCGATGAGGTAACTCAGAACACCGGGGTTGATCCCCTGCGTCTTAGATAGATTCAGTAGTTACTGGATCGATCATGTTTGCTTCGGTCACTCGGTCATTCGCTTACGGCCAGCTAGTCCGTCTTTATTCGCAAACCCCGCAATGCGGGGGAGACGGCGGCTGCTGTGTCTGCTTCATATAAGAGCTAATCAAATAAAAAAGATCTTGTATAGTCCCGTACGGACGGCCGTACGACCGGCCGGTCATCCGGTCGAGCGGTCGCCTCGTCGCCCGGTCGGTATTATGGTGGAAAAGGAAGAAAGTGTCTATCAGAGGCCACGTTTCTTGAAGTAGTCATCGAGGGCTTCGCGAACTATTCGGCTCATGCTACCGTCTCCATTTCCTTCCATCTGTTCGCGAAGTGAGAGCTTCTTCAGGGTGTCCAATTGGTCCTGCCCCCACTCAAAACCGCGGCGGATTAGAACTCGTCGCCCGGTCGGGCGGTCGGTAGCACGAGCGGCCGTCTCGTCGCCCGGTCGGGCGGTCGGTTGATTGATAGTGGCTGGTGGCCCTTTTAAGGCCGGCTCCTTCGGAAAGAAGACGGAGCCTCGTAATTCGCTTGCAATGTCGTCAGTGTTCAGTTTCTTACTCATACATGGAAAAGTTCGGCAATCAGCTTGTTGTAGGCCAGGGCTGCTGTCGACTTCGGATTGAAGGAGAAGATGTCACGCTTCTGGAAATGCGCATCCCGAAGATCCGTGTTGCGAGGTATCACAGTCGTAAGCACTGAACTCGTGTACGTCTGGCGAAGCAACTGAAGTGACGTCTTGGTGTTAACAGTCGGATCAGCCATGGTGAACAGAAAACCAGCCAGCTGAAGCGAGGGATTGAAGTAGTCTCGAACTTCGGAAATGGTCTTGCTGATCTGAACGATCGAGTCAAGCTCAAAATAGCCTGGCGCCACAACGACGATTACTTTGTCTGCTGCTGTAAAGGCATTGATGGTGAGCCATGAGAGCGTAGGCGGGCAGTCGATGAAGACATAGTCGTAGCTGCCCTTGACCATGTCCAGCTCGCGTTTAAGTCGTTCCTCGCGATGATCAATCGCCGTCGTCAACTCAACGTCGGTCGTTGAGAGCAAGATGTGAGAGGGAACAATATCAAGATTCGGCACATTCGTCGGCTGACAGGGGAGAGGACTGCGCTCTAAAATGGTCGAAACAACTGTCTCCTGCTTGTGTATTTGTGGATAGTTCGGCAGGAGAACTTTGCTGCTATTGGCCTGGGAGTCGATATCAATCAGCAGGACGCGCTTGCCCTTGCGGGCGAGCCCTGCGGCGAGTGAGATGGTGGAAGATGTCTTTCCGACGCCTCCTTTTTGTGAAGCAACTGCAATAACCATAGGTAAGTTAAATCTGCTGGAATCCCGGTCAGGGTTCATTCCAGTGGCATTTCTTAAACTTATTGACAGAATAGCGAAGAAGTGGACATTCTGTCAATAAGGAATAATTAACGCAGCCTCCCTGCGTGTCAAGGACTCTGCACGCCGGCTACCGCCGATCCTTGACCCGAAAGGGAGGACTGCACAAGACCGTCAAAGCGAAGTGCGAAGTGTACGCCAGTGAGCCACTGAGCCACTGAGCCACGCAGAGAAACTAAGGGCCTGGCCCTATTGCGCCGCCCCCTCGGGGGCAGGCTCGGCCTTCTCGGCGGCAAGAACGACGGCAGCTTGCAGCAACTCGTACGCGTACCTCTCGGCAGCATTCTGCATCCGCGCTGGTGATGGGAGGACGCACCAAATAACGAGGCAGGCCACCGTGGAGAGGAGGGCGAGAGTATTGACGAGTGTAAGTGCCGACTGATGGTCGACGTTCGCAAGCCATACGATGTACATCAGTACACCGAGCACCACCAGGAGCCCGGTGATACGCCCGGTCCAGCGGATGCCATAGAGGTTCCGATGAAACCCGTAACTTCGGTTCTCGGCACGGACAAGGGGGAACTTCACTTCATCCCGCGTGAGGCTGCGTATCTGACCGACGGCTACCTCGATGGTTTCATCGGCCTTCACTGGGTTCGCGCGTTCACTGCGAACTGAAGGCAGCTCGATCCCGGTCACGAACGACACGGCCTTCCGCCAGGTCTCCCGCTGTAGCGAGTTCTGTCCGTCCTGCCGTAGCCGGAGCTTCTGGATGGTCGGCGAGCCACCCCATGAAGCCCAGAGCACCTCCTGAACCTTCCGACCTTGGTGGCGCACGAGTTCAGCGAGAACAACGGGACCACCGGCCAGTGACAGCGCGGTGAGAACCGATACGACCACGGGAGCCTTGCTCAGGCCAAGAACGGCCAGTGCAACGCTGACAGGCAGCAGCGCGAGCAGGCCAGGCGCAAGTCGCGCCCGGCGCTCGTAGTCGTCCAACCAGAGCACGCTACTTGTCCCCGTTGTCTTCCACGGAAGTGTGCAGCGGCTCGGGGGTGGAGGTGCTGTAACCCTCGCGGTCTGGCGCGTCGAAGTAAGACCACTTCGACACCCCCTGCGTCAGATGGACGGGGTATCCCCGCCGACGGAAGGCGTTCGTCGTCTTCTTCGCGGGGTGCTTGTTCTCGGGGTTCTTCTTGGGGACCGACGCGAAGGCCATCCCGATGACGGTCGTCTGCCCCTTGGGCCCGAGGAGTCGGTTGAGGATCGACGGACTTACGTTCCGGCGGCTGCCGTGGTGGGGCACCTGAACAAACCGCAGATCACCGGGCTCGAAACCCTCGGCTTCAAGGACATCAAGCGCCTGGCCAAGAGCGGGAATCCCAGCATCACCCGTAAACAGGAGCTTCCGCCCGTCGACCTCCAGCAAGCAGATGGTGCTGGTGTTGTTCTTGGCGGAGGTCTCTCCGTTCTCCCCCAGAGTCTCGGTGTCGAGGTCTTCATGGGAAGTCCCGGCAAGCAGCTTGTATACCAGCGTTTCCCAACTCGCCCTCGCTGCCGCCTCGGAGTCAGGCTCAACAATCTCCGCGAGCAGCTCCCGGTAGTAGTCCTCGGTGGGACCGAGCACACGAAAGACACCGTCGTCACTTGTCCAGTCGAGGAACGGCTCCTCGATGGGGACGCCCTGCGCCTTGGCGACCTCTGCAAGGTCGGTCGCGCCCTGAAGGGAGTCCCGCAGCTCGGTCTTAAGCGCCCGGGCGTTAAGGGAGAGGATCATCTTGGCGCGCGCCATGTCGGATGAATGGCTCCAGGGGAGGTGCATGAGGAGCTTCTTGACAGTCAGCTCCTCCAGCACGACCCTCAGCCCACTGATGTGGTCCTGATCCGGGTGCGTTGAAACAACAAGATCAACGATGCCGGTGTTGTAGTGCTTCCGGATGTGCTCGACGAGGGCTTCACCAGCTTTGAGGTAGCCACCGTCAATGACGATCACGGTCTGCTCGCTGCGCGAGCCGTAGAGGTTGCCGTACCGAAGAGCGATGGCGTCGCCACCGCTCGACTCGTCCCCAACGGGGAGGAAATCTATCTCGTAGCCCACAGAGGACCTACCTGTCACACGTCGTTGTGTTCCGCGTGATATTAGCACTTTCTATGGCTACGCTATGAACAGATAACTTTCGTCTGCCTGGCCCAAGTTGTCGTATCTGTTACGGTCAACGATCTTCCGCCCCCCCGGCGGCGGTTGAACCAAGGGACAACTACCCCGAAGCCACACGGAGCCCGCTGTCGGTCAACCGAATTGCAGGTCTGGCCGGTTGACGGTCCCGCTGACCGACCAGCGGGATCCAGCGTTAGCGGAACGTTGAGTTGAGGATCTGTCGCGCACGGGATATGACACCGTGTGCATCGGCCCCGTAAACCGCAGACTCTCGTAGTGTCTTCCAGACACGGGTATAGGTGTCGACGCTCTGCGAGTCGTCGAGCCAAAGCTCAGCATGCCAGTCCTCGGCGATGACGAGCCTGTCGTCAAAGATCCAGAAGCCGTTGGCGGTTGGAATCTTGAGCGAGGCGCCGAGAGGGATAACCCCAAGTTCCACCGTGTCCATACCGATGAGCCCTGAGAGGCGGTCGAGCTGGCTTGCCAAGACTGATGGGGGACAGATCAACGCGTGAAGCGCCGGCTCCCACACCAGGGCATGAAACTTCCTGCCACCCTGGTACAGCCACTCCTGGCGCTTCAGCCGTGCTCGAACGGCTTCGTCGGTATCCCGTACGGAGTTTTGAAGATCTGCGTAACGCAGGAAGATGTGCCGTGCGTAGTCCGCGGTCTGGAGCATCCCCGGGATGACGGCCTCTTCCCAGGCGTAGATGACTTTGGATCTTTCGACCTCTGCGTTCCAGCTGTCTTGCACTGGACGGTGCCCTGCGGCGAGCTGGCGACGCCACGAACGAATGTGAGACTCGAAGCCTCTGAGTCGGGCTTCCAGTTCGTCGAAGACCTCGGGCTGCTCAACGCCCTTGGCCCAGGCGCGAAGATCTTCGGTTGTTGCGGTCTGCTGGCCGTTCTCGAGTTTGTAGATCTTGGAGTGCGGCCAGCCGAGCCGCTGGGCGAGCTGTGGACCGGTGAGCCGGCCTGCGGGAGTGCAGAGCCGCAGTTCACGCAGGCGTACGCCGAGGGCTTCCCGTGCCTGCTGAAAGTCTGTGCTCACCGGCTCCGTTACCTAGCTCTTCGCGGGCAACTGTGCCGCGAACTCGTCGTATGGGATGGCATGGTGTCGCGCCGCATCGCGTACCTGGCAGTATCGCAAGACCTCGGCGGGCTCCGTGATCACCTCAACGTCCAGGAGGACATCGTCCTCGCCGAAGTTGAGCCGAGCGACCAACCGTGAGTCGAAGATCCAGAAGTCGTCGTCGGGGAGGTGCTGTGTCCTAGCGTCGCTGCGCCACAGGTACTGCATGTCCTCGCCGGCCGCCGCGTTCCGGGGCGCATCGGTGAGCAGGAAGAGCTGACCCGTCGTCGGCGGCTGGTCAACAATCCGAACGCGACCGATGGTCTTACCTGCTGCCGTCTGGGTCCGGATGTTGCGAGACCAGTCGTCGTCGTAGTCGAGGGTGATGCGGCCAGTCTCCACGAACTCCGTGTACGTCGGATCCTCACGGTCGGAGGCGTATGCGCCACGTGTCTCCAGGCGCCAAGCAGTATGTGCGAACGTCTCGAAGAGCCGACCGAACTCCTCCAGGTCGATCAGCTTGGGCACGCGTGCGACCTCCTTGGGGCCGTGGTTGACGAGCAGCTCGCGCGGCACGATCACTGCGGCGTCACGGGAGCTGAAGTGCTGAAGCTGGACAAGGTCCTTGGGGTCGGTGACAGGTGGTCCCTGGATGACGATCTCACCCGTGTCGACGTCCTCGTGGATCGCTGGGCATCCGCCATTCTTGCTGTCCGTACCGTTGAAGCTCAGTCGTCGGGCCATGGACGTCTCCTCGAAGCGGTGGGCTGCTGATTGCCTCCAGCATCACCAGGATCTGAAGCCGCGCACTACAGCCCTCCTGGCTCTGTGTGAGATCACACGAGAATATTGAGTCAGGTTACGAGAACATTGGAGAACATTGTGTAGCTGGGGCAACACCCCATTCCTACGGTCTTGTTCATGGCCAAGACCACGAAGCAGGACATTGACCCCTACGCAGCTGTGGAGACACTCAGAGCGGCTCTCGGGGAGGCGGGAATCGTCCTTCCCTCGTTGCGAGTTGACAACGCATCACCGGACCTGAAGCTCATCGAGCTCGGACGCATCCGCTCCGATATCGCCGAGCGACTGGCGGGTGTCCTGCGGCGAGGGAGTCGTGCGTCATGACCGAGAAGCTGCCGGTTCGTAGCCTTGCCGTAGATACGGGAAGTAAGGACAAGATCGGGTACGTCATGGGGTACGTCGGGCCATACGTCCAGCTGCGTCCACCCGGTGGGGGACTGGAGTGGGATGCGGACCCAGAGAGGGTGAGGCCGGCGACCGAGACGGAACAGCTGCGAGCCCGCGTCTCAGAGCTGAATCGGGCGGGACATCGTTGATGCAGACGAGAGCAGCGAAGACAGGAGATGCCGATCTCTCGACGCGCTCACCCGAATGTGCCCTTGGAGCTCAGGCCGCGTACAGAAGCCTCCATCAAGACTGCAGGCGAACGAAGGACATCCCGTTGCCGGGCAGTGCCGGCATCCTGCTCGTGCCCCGGTGCACCTGCCCGTGCCATCCCTGCAACGGCAACCAAGGCCCGGCAGGCCCCTCGGCCTGAGCCTTTGGCCGGTGGCCTGCATCGTGTTGGGAGCAGGGAGGGCTTACGCTCGCCAGCAGATCGGGCAGACACCGGGCTGCCCTTTAGTGCCCGATGAGCCCTCGCTGCGTTAGGGCCCCGACACGGGGCAGGTGGGTAAAGTCTCAGGGCCGCCCACACTGACCCGTCAATCGGAATCCCCGGTGCGGCCATGCGAACGCATGGCGGAGTAGGTGAGAGCGGCAAAGACAACCTGCACGACGCCAGCAAAAGCGCCGACAGCAGACAGAACGATGCCGAGACGGTCACTACTCGTACCGCCCTGATCAGTCATCAGCAGCCCCAGGCCTGCTCCTAGAAGTAGCAGGGCTATGAGTGCAGTTAGCCAATGAGGCTTGAGATAGAAGCCCGATGCGAGCCAGGGTGAGTTGAAGTTGCTATACAGCCCCTCGACAAGGCCAGGGCTAGTGGTGCGGTCGTTGTCTGGCAGGGAAAGCCGGTGGCGCGACATGAGCACCTCCGATAGTTCGAACCGTACAGTTAAAGACTATGAGCTTCCCGAGAGAAGTGCTAGCTACTGAACATCCAGTAGACATGCTCCAGGCACAAAGTATGGACTGGCATGACAACTATCGGCCCATACTGCGACCATCAATCAGGCAATGACCTCAAAACCTCGTCGTCAGACATTTCTTCTGCGACATAGAACGCTGCTGCAGTATCGAGCTACAGGTCTTCCCTCCTTTTGACGAGAGGATCCCGCAGTCTCCCTGCGCGTCAAGGACTTCGCATGCCGGCTCCGCCGGTCCTTGACCCGAGAGGGAGGACTGCACGAGCCCGTCAATTAAGGGGAGGGAAGGGAAAATCAGTCAGTCCTCTGTTGAGACTCCAGAGAAGCCAAGTTCGTATGCTTTGTTGAGCCACTGTGCGGCTTCTGACGAACGGCCCTCTTTTTGCAGGGACTGTGAGAGGCCATAGGCTGCGTCAGCAGCGAAGAGCGGTGCGTTATTGACGAGGAGGCGATAGAGCTTTTGAGCCTGATCCTCATTGCCGCGCATACTCACGAGGCCGGCGAGGTTGAACACCGCCAGGGAGTCTCCGGTTCGGGCTGCCTCTCGATACCAGAACTCTGCTTCTGGATAGTGTTCCTCCTCATCGAGGAGGTCAGCCAGGCTGAGTTCAGCTGGTAGATATCCGGCCTTGGCCGCTTTGTAGTACCACCGCTTCGCCTGCTCGGTGTCACCTTGCTCCTGGAGTTCTTCTGCGCGTTCGAATGCTTTCTCGATCTTCGCTTGTCTCATGTGGAGCTCGCCTCGCCATGAGTGGTAGTTCCGGTCCTTATCCAGAGTCTCTCTGTCGAGCACCAGGCGCATCTGGAGAGAGGGTCGTTCACGGAAGGTGATTGAGGCGAAGACGGACTGTTAGTCAGTCAGAGGTTTTGCGATTCTCATCGAGCCGAACATACTGCTCACGAAGCGACGTCGGAGGGCGACGCTTGAAGAAGTCGGTGAGTTCGGTATCGAGTTGAGGCAGAGGTGTGATGTCAGACACTCGGATGACGCCAGCGTCGGGCTGCGTGCCGACAAGGCGGATATAGCCTGTCCGATCATAGGTGATGAGAACTCTGCCGGCCTTCGCTGCTGCCTCATAAATGACGCGGTCCCCTGAACCGCCAAGGCCCAAGTCGTCGCGCACGTGCTTAAGGTCAAAGGCCTCGTTCAGTAAAGGAAGCTTGTGGCTGCGAGGCATGTTTTCGTCGAGAGCTATCTTGTGTGGAAATGGATCTCTAGGCATGGGCTTGCGTGTGATCATGGAACCGCAGGTCAATCGCTTCATCGATTGCACCCTTGAGGGTCGCCATGTCTACCCACCGATACATATCATGAATCTCGGCGAGGGTATGGCCGTCCCTCATGCGGTGGAAGATGGTCGCAATGGATATCCTCGTCCCTTTGATGACGAGGTCTCCGCCCATTATGTCTGATTTTGAGCTTAAATACTTCATGTGGCGTCATGTTTATAACAAATCGGGAATCCGAAGTCAACATCCGCTTTTCCGGCAAGAGTTTGAGAAGACGGTTCTGGTGGTGGGGGAGCGTTTGCGGTTCTTAGCCCTGGGCCGTCGACGAATGACGGAAGGTCCCTGCATGGTAGATACGGCTGCGGTCTCGATGGGCGAGGCTGGCTCGAAGTAGCGATCGAGGTAGTACCGCTCGACAGCGGCCAGTTCGCCTGGCACGACGGGAAGCTCGGGGAGTCGCGGCGTATGGATGCGCTGAACCCGATCGTCGGGAAGCCGTACGTAGGCCTCGCCGACTCGCAGCTGTTGGATGGACTGAACGACTTTTTCCCACTGCTCTTGAAGCGCGTAGTAGGCCGGGTGCGTTCGCTCCTCGGCGGCCTGGTCGGCCACCACGTGCTTGACGGCGTCCGGATCGACGGTGCCGAAGAGTCGGGCGGAGTGCTCGGCGTCGAGGCGGCCTGCCTTGAAGACGGCCTCAAGGCCAACATTTTGGAGGGCTCCCTTGAGGCGGTCGGAGGCTTGGCTCCAGTTCTGATGCGCCATGACGCAGAACAGTTTGTACTTGCGTGCCTCTGACAGCATCCTCGTGAGGCTCTCCTCGCTCTGCGCCATGAACTGAGAGAACTCGTCGATCATCAGGACGTGGGGTGTCCGGCGCTGGCGGTCGGCCACTCGAAGATCTGCACGGCTCAAGGCTGCGGTCTCCATGCCCACGGTGAGCAGACACCCGAAGAGCCGGCGTGTGTCCGGGGAGGCAACCGAGAGGTTGACGATCAACGAGGTACCCGAGTCGATGAGGCGACGGAAGTCCAGGACGTTGTCCTGGTGCCCCAGGGCGTAGCGAAGGATGGGGGAGAGGGTGAGAAGATCCGCCCGGTTGAGAGTCGACTCCTTCATGAGTGGTGCTTCCCGTCCCCACTGGTCCATGCGGAGTCTAAAGAAGCGGATCACCTGCGGGTCACGGATACGGGTACGGAGGAGATCGTTACGGAAGGCCGTATCGGTGAGGAGATCTGAGAGACGGGTGAGGGGGAGGCCTGCCTCCCGGAGGGCGACGACCGAGTGTTTGAGGATGTTCTCGAAGGTCGGTGCGCCATGGGCCAACTCTGGCCAGGCGCGTCTGGCTGCCTCGGTGACGTGCTCGGCCATGGCGTGATCGTCGTAGGGCTGGGCAAGGAAGTTGAACGGCAGGTACTGCTGTTCTGCGGCTGCTGCCGGAAGGTCGAGGTAGATCAACCGCTCGCGTTGCTCCCGCGTCTGCAGCTGGCCCGACGCAACGAGGTGGGCCAGCACCAGCTGAGCAAGATCGCCGTGGGGGTCGATGAGGGTGACGGGCTGACCGGCTGTATATAGGGAGAGGAAGAGCGAGGCCAGAAAGTAGCTCTTGCCTGAGCCGGTCTTGCCCAAGACGTGCATGTGAGTGCGGGCGGCGGTGAGCGGAAGGTGCAGGGTGTGCCGGAAGAACCAGGTCCAGTAGGTACCAAGGGGGATGCGCGGCTCACGGGCAGCGAAGAACGTCATTCAACCTCGCGCTCCAGCGGCAGCGTTGGGCCGATGCGGTACGAGAAAGGATCCGGAACACTGGTACTCACCTCCTCCTCGGCAGACTCAGGCGGATCAAGCAGGCTCACTGGGTGTTGTTGCCCTGCCGGGTACCAGAGGGGGGAAAAGAAGAACGCCACAGGGTCGGTGGTAACAGGAGATGCCTCACTGAAGAGGAAAATGTCGGCCATGCCTGGTTGGCCAATGGCATCGAGTTCCTGCTTCGTCCAGGTAGAGAGCTGCGCGCGGCGGGCTGCTGCCGGGACGGCGACGGCCACGGTGAGGTTGTCGGCCTGGAAGGCCTCGCGATAGGGGCCGAGGGCCCAAGCCGTGAGACAGGCGACCTTGCGGCGCCAGTGCTTCTGATGCTCGGTGCTGCGGTCAAGCTCCAGGGCGATGGCGACCGGGTCATCTGTTGTCGTCAGCTCGAACCAGGCATCAGGGATGACCGCCATGGGTGGCGCGCCTGGACGCCCCGCCGGCGGCTGCACTCGGACCGGTCGGCGCTTGAGTTGGCGCTCCGTAAGGAGTCTGGGCATCGACACAAGGAAGTCCTGGCACAGGCGCTCGGCGGCCACTAGGACGTCGACCGCGGCAAGGGTGTGCTCCATGAAGGGGTTGTCTTGAGCCTTGCGCCGTTCTTCCGAGGGGCGGTAGTAGGTGGTCAAGAGCTGGACTCCCTGGCCGGAGAGATATTGACGTCCCTTGTCAGCGAGAGTGAAGACGTGGGGTGCTGAACCCACCCGAGGGGAGGGGAGCTCTCGAAGCCTGAGGAGGTAGCCGGCCTCAGCAAGTTTTCGCAGCCGACGCTGCACGTAGCGGTTCTCGTCGCGCGCGTCGGGATAAAGGAGGCGGCCTATCTGAGCGGCCGTCATGTACTGAAGACGGTTCACTGCAGCGAGAATCTCATGATCGGCCTCGCCGATCCGAAGAGCGGCAGACGCCGAAGGGCTATGTATCTCAGGACGTTTCTTCATTGAAACACTTTGCCAAACGTGCGTGAGAAGTCCTGAATCAGGCCGTATGGGATCTGTAAGAAAGCCGTCTATCCGCGCTCCTTTGGTGACCTCCGGCCTATGGTCTGTCCTGGCGGTGGAGCCACCGTAGATGGTGGCGGTGGACCTTTCGGCTTAGGTGTTGGTCGAGCTGGCTGACCATCGTCCGGAGGCGGCTTCATCTGGCGCTTACGAACCTGCTCTTGAATTTCAGAGGGAGGAACACCGAAACAGTCTCTGCTATGAGAACGGACTCTCTGCAGGCGGGCTTCTGGCGCGATGACAAATTTTTGAGCCCATTCAATTGTAGAAGCTTCCAGCTGCTTCGATGCCTCATGGATTTCTGGTGAGAGTCCACTCCACTCCGCGAGGACATCGGGATCGATACCGTAGAGTCCTCTCCTCCTAAGGTCGCGTTCGTGTTCGTCTTTGCGTGTCTTCTGGTCTTGTGTCTCTGTCTGGCGCTGATAGTCGTCATACGTGGGCAAAGGAGCCGGCAACCGCATCCTAACCCTATGATCACGCGGTTTACCGCCAGCGGCGACGGTTTTGCAGTACGCCACATACCGAGGGAGCTGAGTGAGCATATTTGCTATCTCGGCCCGACGGTCAGCATGTGTCTGGTCGATCTCCTCGATATTGTCGTAAATCACCCTGCCACTGTCATCTTTAACTGGCGTCTCTCCGATGTACTCAGTACGGCGCTCACGCGAAGTGTGCTGCCTATAAAACCTTTCAGCCGTAGATTTGAGCCTGGTGAACTCTTCGTAGGAATCCGGCAATAGCCTGTCCGTTTCCTCATAGTCCTCTTCATACTTAGTAGCTGTTCTGTCAAGCCATTGATGGGCCTCCCAGAACTCCTCTCCGTGAGGTTCGCGGCCATACTTGTCATACAGGTATGTCAGGATGTTCCGCAGCTCGTGAGTCTCCTTGCGAGAATCTCCCCCATCTCTACGAAGGCGATTAAGCATGTAAACACCGTTCACAGTGGCATCCGAGGAATCAAATTTATGCAGCGCTGGTGTAGAATCCCCCGAAGGATATAGCGCTTTTAGGGTCTGCCAGGCATAAGAATGGGTGGCCTTCAGCTTATGGTGTCTGGACTCCGCTTCGGCGACGGCCTGACAGAGGCCATCGTAGTGAGAGCGAGACTCTTCGCTGTCCCAAACGTCTTCCTCCCATTCCCGATACTGCGGCTCTGTACGCTGTCGAGCCACCCGTTTGGTGCGAATAGGGGTACAGTCAAAGCTGCCCGCGACCTCGTGGGCATCCTCGGCACCGAGTTGGAAACAGATCAGGGTTTGCACTTCCAGTGCCTCATGCTCCGGGGTCTGCCCAAGGTTCTGATGGGCGATGGTCACGCCAAGTCCGTACTTGCCACCTTCCTCTAGAAGACGCTTGGTCGTCGGAGTGGCAAACCGACCGTACTCGTCCAGATACAAATGAACGCGTTTGCGCTGAGAGAGTGGGATCTTCTCCCGCTGGTGTATCAGGTTACTGAAGACGGACAGGAACACCATGCCGAGGAAGGACACGGTCTCCCGATCAAGGCCAGCGAGGTTAAGAATAAGTGTCCCGCCGTTCTCCATGATGGGCATAAAGGGAATGGTGTTATGTGACTGTTTGACCATGGACGCAACAAGGTCATCCTCAAGGAACCGGGCAACCTTATTGAGGACCGGTTCTCGCTTGTCCTGCTGTTTCTGTGGACTACTGGCCTCGTACTCTCGCCAGTAGTCGCCAGGATCGGAAAGTGCAGCGAGCGCATCGTGTCGGAACGAGGCGTCACGATAAAGCAGGGGAAGTTCTGCCATGGTAAAGCCGTTGGCTATGATCGCCCGTGCCGTATTGCGAAGCCCGGATTCGATGAGGGGAAGATATCCCGTTCCTTCGGTTCCCATCAGTTTACGGAAGATCTCGACGACGCGGCCAACGGTCGCCGTCACCTCTCGACCATCTGTCGGATCTGAACATTCATAGAGGTTCAACCCAAAGGAACGCTCAGTGTTGGGTTCAACGAGTACGACCTTCGACCTTGGGTCGTCGGGCTTTTCTCGATTCTCAAACGGGGCCAAGGCTATGAGGCGCTTGCTTAGGTCTCCATGAGCATCGATCACGATGGCCGCAGTGCCATGGTGCATATCGCTGAGAACTAGATGCTCAAGAACCGTGGTCTTCCCGAAACGGGATTTACCAAGCATCGCTACATGTGCGGTGCGCTGAGAATCAGGCAGCCAAAAGGCAATCGAATTCTCGTCACCGATCAGCACACTGCAAAAGGCGTCTCGCAGCTTCGCGTCCTCCACGTATCAAGCGTAGGGCTGTCGGGGTGGAAGAGCCACTGGGCTATGCCAGATGCGGGCCGTGCGCGCGACTCTGGCGTGCGACCGCTTCGAGCAGGGGAGCGGCGCTTACGAAGCGTTGAGACTGTTCATACGGGAGGTGAACTCGTTCTGCAAGGCTGGCAAGGAGCTCAGCCTGCTTGGCTGTCACCTGGACACCAACGCCCACCTCTCCAAGACGCTGCCGATCGGACACGCCCTCTTGCCTCAAGCCGATCCATGCTTGTGGAAGTTTCTGATGCTGTTCGCGGTCTGGGGTAAAGCTCTGGTAGGCCAGAAGGTCATACGCGGCATGGACACGAGCCACATCCCTCAAGGCCGAGGAACGATCAACATCAGCGTATGGGTCCTGGCCAAGGCCACGTGCAAGATTAACGCGGACATCCGTCAGGTAATCCTCAAGCACTCCCGCGGCAGAGCGCTGATGCTCTTTCGCGGCACGTTCTTCAATGGCGCCTTGATCTTGCTCCATCGCGGCTATCTCGCCTGCCACATAGGTGACAAGATTTTGATCCGCGAGCTCCCTCGACTGTACAGATTCAATCGATAATCGCTGAACTGGCTCGGCGGACTGCTGTCCTTCATGCTGTGGTTTGTATTGTTCTCCTCCTTCTGACATACATCTCTCTATATCTCATATCGCACATCGGAAAGTCAAGATGCAAAAAAGGGGACGACACATGCCGCCCCATGGATACGCGAGAGAAGAGCACGCTCGTTGTTATGGTGGAACGAGAACCGAAGAAATCGGGGTACGTGCTCTTAGCGTCGCTTCACAGCAACTGAGTTAATCTCCCGCGCCACTTTGGTCTCACCGTTTCGTGCCTTGTACTCCCGGTCGTGGACGTAGCCCACTACCTCGACCTCCCGGCCCCTCACGAGCTCGTCTGCCTCCGTTCGCCTCTGCAGCGCTGCTGCACGATCGCCGAAGCTGAGGATGTCGTGCCACTCGGTCTCACCGTTCTCAAGGTGGACGGCCAGGGGGAACTTACCAACGAGCTTGCCTGCGGCGGTGGTTCGGAAGGTTGGGTTACGTCCGAGCCGGCCCACCAGTTTGACGCGCTGGGCATCGGCCTCCTTCGCTTCATCGGTCTTCGCCGCGGGCTCCTTGCGGGCATGGTCCTGCTGTCTGATGCGAGCAGCTCGGTCGAGTGGGTGGTCAGCCTTCGGGTTAGCAGTCACAGCCTCGTGCACTTTGGGTGCGGAGTGGACGTGCCCATTGCTCGTGGGGTCTGGCTCTGCTGTCGCCCCAACGCGCTGAATCATTGGACGCTCGTCAGGGAAGGCGCCGGGCATGCGCTGCGAGCCAGATTTCTCTGGAGGCTTGGGGCCAGCAACTACGACTGGTGGTGCCTCCGGCTCTGGTTCCTTGAGCTCAGTAGGCGTCTGGACAGCCTCATGGTTAGTGATGATCTGCGCAGTGTCCTCAACGTCCGAAGGGAGACCTGGGACGGAGGCCGGGCCAGTGTCGACCTGGTACCCGAGTGTCAGCGCGCCATCGGGGTGCAGTGCAACCGTTGAGTGCTCGTGCTCCTCGTCCTTCTGGAGAAAGACGATGCCCTCGTCCTCGACCTGGGGAAGTGAGCCACCAAAGAGCTCGATCCTTGCGCTCTTGGTCGTGATGCGGGAGACGCCGGCCTCAGGGAAGGCATCGAGGCTCAGAAATGCCTTGTTCGATTGGACCTGGAAGTGCTGGCCATCGCCGTATGCGGGATCGGTGACCTCCTGGGCCTTCGTCCGTAACGCCTTGGCGACTGCCTGTTGGTCAAATGTAGGTCTTGCTCGTTCTGTCATATGAGGACGGATTATACGGCGAGACCGAGAGGGAAGATGTAAGACATCTTACACATCATCAGAAACTACCAGTATACAAGATGGCTTGGCACGTGTAAAATAGAACGCGTAGTTTACCCAAAATCAGGTAACTCTACTAAGCCAAGAGTATGTCCAATATGGAGAGAGAAGGTGTAGTTGAGATGGGTCGTCTGGTGTCCGAGAAGCCGCACGTTGCGAAGGATTTTAAGAGCAGCGTCACGCACGCGCTTTTGCATGCTATCAAAGATCGCAAAAGCGTGCCAGTATGGGAACGTTTTCTCGTCGCCTATGACGAAAGAAGGAAAATACCTTGGCTCGTAGAAAGTGGCCTGTCCGCAGATCCCAACGTGAAGAATGGGATTACAGGTGCCCTGCGTAGCGCTCTAGCAACGTACAAGCCGGCTGAGGCGAGTGCGTCGGTTGCGGAGACAATAGATACTAATAGCTCCGAGGGTATTACCAACGAGCGACGCCTGATGCTGGAAGAAGCCGCAGCAACTGTAGTGAACGATGAACTAACGATGATTCTCTTTGAGGGAAGTCTGACTCGCGCACGGCTCGACGTCAAGCGGATTGAAGCTGCGGACCTGCAGGATCATGTGATCGCAGCAATAGACCAGTACTACGATCATCGCGAACATGATATCTATAGCTGAGATGGGCGTCGGACTAGGTGTCCTCCACTTCATCGAATATAAGCTGTAGTCTGTCCGACCCCTCAACGCCAGAGTGTCCCAAGCGCAAGCGGTATGGCGATTTTGCGAAGTACGGACGTTGAGCGATAAAAGAAGAATCAGAGGATGAAGAGCTATCCTCCAAACTCTGCCCTTCCGTCGAACCCGCTGGAAACAACTTCTCTGCGCATTTCTTGGCAGCAACTGGAGATGCCGTAAACTTTCCAGGGTAAAGCATAACCAGTTGATCGTCGCCAAAGTACCACTCAAGTCGGCATGTGTCCAGCGGTAGCTGGCATGTGTAAAAATGGGCTTCGGGTTCATGTATGGGCACAATATCTTTAAGGGCAGGGAAAAAAGACTCGAGTTGATTTGCGCTATCCTCGAGTGTTCGATCTGGCAACCTGTGATCGTCCAAACTGTTCAAAGGCACGGAACGCAGATACACGCTCACGCCCTGCATTGTTCGATCCGAGTCGTAAAACGGAACAACTGTTGGTGCGCCGGGAGTTCCTGGAGCCATCACGATGGCTGGTGGAATAATATCAGCGGTACACTTCAAAACTAGCACTATCGCCTTAGTTAGACGAGGTGGCAGAGTGCGAAGTTCAGGCACTGCTCTACCCAAAGCGGTAGGTATATATGCGCCGCAGGCAAGAACGAGGACTTTGGCGGAAATCTCGACATTTTCTGGTGTAGTGATTTGCCACAGATCTTTGGGGCGCAAAAAGGAAACTCCATCCATGCGGTTGGTGACAAAGCGCAATGAGTTTTCATCAAGGGCATCGGAAACCAGCCAACTCAACACGGTAGATGTGTCGACCGGATAATCTTCAGTCCTTGCCAGGTATTCAAAGACGGTGTTCTTAAGTAGCGGGTTATTTGCTTCCGCGTTGGCCGCTACAGCATCCGTAACATCTTCGATAGCGATACCTCTCAGGGCGCAGTCTTCTTCTGCTTTGATAAGCGCCTCTTGTGACTTAAAGAGAGCATAGCTCGGGACGTCCTTGGAAACGGCAGAGGGGCAGAGTTTAAGAATCTCTTGATACCCTTCCCGGCACGCTTGGGCGGTAAATGGCCGGTTGGAAATAGCATAGAAGGATCCGCTCTGGAGCCAACCTTGATTGCGCGTTGATGCGTAACCGCGGTGACGCTTCTCCCCTAGAATTGCAAACCGAATTCCTCGGAGGCGCAACTCGCGCGCCAAGAAAAGCCCTGTGCAACCAGTGCCCAGAATGGCAACATCGACTTGGTGTCGTTCGTTCACGTTTCCACCCGGCTTGTCGCGGCAACGCTAGAGAGAGCAATGATGAGCTTGGAAGCAGAGGACAATGCCCTGCTTCTAGGATGGCCGATAGAGCTGCGCTCTGCATCTGGAGGGCGGCGTCGCTTACTAAGGGTGAGCCTTATAAGCTGCATTTGAAAACACTGCGTAGTCAAGTCCCTGGGTCTGCCCCCTAGGGCAGGTTGGTCACGCTTGGACTCGCCTCTCATCCAGCGCAAGAGTTCGTAATGAACCCTGCCGGTGTGTGATTCGTACTGGTCTATCACCCCACCCTTGGCTCCAGCCTCCAGTACATGACACCAGTCGAATCCCCCATGATCCATTCCACCGCCGCGACCACGTCATCAGCGTGGTGCTGTGCAAAGCCGGCACTGGCCATGCGCGCTCTGATCTCTGAGCCTCCGAGTTCTGCCCTGCGCTGTTGAGGATCTCGTCCAAGACCTGATCTTGCTCAGGGGTCGGGAACTCCTGGGGCCTTGCCCACCTCCTCGATTACGTACTGCTCGTCGTCTCGGAGCTGGTGGACAGCGCAATCAAGGCAGTCGTGAAGTATGACCTACCGTCACCGGAGATAGTTCTGCGCCTCAGGGTAGTTGGTCGAAGCCTGACGATCGAGGTTGAGGATCCACTCATCACGGTGGTGCCCTTGCCCTATATCGGGGCCCAAGGGTTCCGCCTGGTCAGTGCCATCACCGACGACTGCTGGTGAACCGTGGCGCAAGCAGAGAGCAGAGACGAGCTGAAGCCCGTGTAGATCCACTAGGCAGGCGCTTCGCGCCTCATGGATCAAGGAATCACGAGCACGGGCGCCACCTGTCTATGAGCCTCTGGTGACGCGACAGAACCCCGTATGTGGAGGAGCAACCCATCCTCCTCCAGCTGTAGTGTGCGGCCTTATGCGACGAGTGGTCTTTGACTCAAATGCCGTTGATCCATTGGCCGACGTGCCCGGTGCCTACGAAGTGCTTGAGTCAGCCGTGCAAGCAGGGACGCTCAAGCTCCTCTACACGCATGTCAACATCGACGAGCTAGCCGAGGTGCCAGACCTTGATCGACGGAGTACGCTCCTCCTGCTCCTCGTTTCCCTGAGTGAGCTCGTGCCCACGGGAGCTACTGCACTCGACTACTCACGCCTGAACTTCTGCCGCGTGAGCGACGAGAGTGACGACTTCGAGATCATGCGGTCCCAGAGCATCAAGCACACACGAGACGCGCTGATCGCATCGACGGCCCGCTTTGAGCAGTGCGCCCTGGTCACCAACGAGCATCGGCTCGCCAAGCGATCACGAGAGCGAGGCATAGAAGTGCTGACCAGTGCGGATCTACTGGCCGAGTTCGGCTTCACGCTGCCAGTAGTGCCGAAACCATCGGCACCGACGGTGCCTACTACCACGTGATGCGCCCGACCGTCTCACACGTTTCTCACACGCTGTGTGTGAGGCACTGGGGGGCGCGTCTCTGACCTGGACGTTTGCCAGACGTCCTGGACTGTATGGACGATACAGACTCAGATCGGCTCAAACTACCTGAACCGCGAGAAGGCCACCTGAGACGCGAGAGGCGGGTCCGACCTCACGGGCCAGGGGTGGCAGGTGCCGTAACGCGGATTTTTCAACAAAGTGTTGACGTCCTGTCGCCGGAAGGCGTTAGCTGGGCGCAGTCGGCACGCACCCGGCACGCACCCGGCACATCCCCAGCACGGACAAGGCCAAGGAGGTTCGCCGTGACGTCGAGTACGCCCCCTGGCGGTCCCGGCGGCCTCGCCCGGTTCAACGCCCTGGCGGAGCCGGCCGCCCGTGCCGCCCTCCACGAGGTCTGCGCCTCGTCGGCCTGGGGGCGGCACCTGCTCGCGAAGCGCCCGTACGCCACCGCCGAGGACCTGTACACGGCGAGCGACACCGCGACGGCCGCGCTGAGCGCCGACGACCTCGCCGAGGCGATGGCAGGGCACCCGCCGATCGGCCGTCCGAAGCCCGGTGACCCGGCCTCCGCCCGTGAACAGCGCGGTATGGCCGGTGCCTCCGAGGAGCTGAAGGCGGAGATGCTCGAACTGAACCTCGCCTACCAGGAGCGGTTCGGTCATGTCTTCCTGATCTGCGCGACCGGCCGGAGCGGCGAGCAGATGCGCGACGCGGTACGGGAACGGATCGGGAACACGCCGGAGCGGGAACGGGAGATCGTCCGCACCGAACTGGGGAAGATCAACCGCATCCGGCTCGGCAACCTCGTACAGGAAGAGCAGGCATGAGTACCGACATCACCGCCTCCGTGTCCACGCACATCCTGGACACCAGCGTCGGCAGGCCCGCCGCCGGTGTCGCCGTACGGCTCGCCGCGCGCAGTGGGCGGGACGCGGACTGGCAGGTGCTCGGCGGCAGTGCGACCGACGCGGACGGGCGGTGCAAGGACCTGCCGGCGCTGCCGGAGGGCGCGACCCAGGTACGGCTCGACTTCGAGGTCGAGGCGTACCTGGAGCAGAAGCAGCAGAAGGCCGGAGTGTTCTTCCCGGAGGTGGCGGTCACGTTCGCCGTCGTACCGGGCGAGCACTACCACGTACCGCTGCTGCTCAACCCGTTCGGCTACTCCGTATACCGAGGGAGCTAGCAGCATCATGACCGATTCAGCGGGCACGGCCCGCCCCGTGTTTCTCGGGCAGAACCAGTACGGCAAGGCCGAGAACCGCGTCGTGCGCGTCACCCGCGACGGCG
Source organism: Streptomyces graminilatus (assembly GCF_001418565.1). Taxonomy (GTDB): domain Bacteria; phylum Actinomycetota; class Actinomycetes; order Streptomycetales; family Streptomycetaceae; genus Streptomyces; species Streptomyces graminilatus. The sequence goes on from NZ_LIQQ01000143.1 coordinate 26,386, forward strand.
CCGTCCACCACGTCAAGGATCTCAACGTCTCCGTGTCGCTCTCCGGCGACATGGACGAGGTCCACCTCTCCGGCTCGAACGCGAACGTCCTGCCGACGGACACCACCAAGAACACGGTGTACGCCTTCGCCAAGGAGCACGGCATCGACTCCGCCGAGCAGTTCGGCATCCATCTGGCCCGGCACTTCGTGGCCGGCCAGGAGCCGATCAGGAAGGCGCGCATCCGGATCGAGGAGTACTCCTGGGAGCGGATCGAGTCGGCGGGCGAGGGCGAGCACTCCTTCGCCCGGCGGAACCAGGAGACCCGGCTGGCCCAGATCACCTACGACGGCTCTTCGTGGGAGGTGGTCTCCGGGCTCAAGGACCTCGTCGTGATGAACACGACCGACTCCGAGTTCTGGGGCTACGTCAAGGACAAGTACACGACCCTCCCCGAGGCGTACGACCGGATCCTGGCGACCCAGGTGTCCGCGCGCTGGCGCTTCAACTGGTCCGACGACGCAGAGGAGATGCCCGACTGGGAGGAGTCCTACGCCCAGACCCGGAAGGCTCTGCTGTCGGCCTTCGCGGAGACCTACTCGCTCTCCCTCCAGCAGACCCTGTTCCAGATGGGCGCGCGGATCATCGAGCGGCGGGACGAGATCGACGAGGTGCGATTCGCCCTCCCCAACAAGCATCACTTCCTGGTGGATCTGAAGCCGTTCGGGCTGAAGAACGACAACGAGGTGTACTTCGCCGCCGACCGGCCGTACGGCCTGATCGAGGGCACGATCCTGCGCGACGGCGCCGAGGCGCGCATCCCCGCCGACCTCCCCAACCTGTAAGGACGTTCGCACGATGAGCACGATGGGTATGACGAGTCAGCGCATCGTCATCGAGAACTGCGCCATCGCGACCGTGGACGCCGTCGACACCGAATACGAGTCCGGCCATGTGGTGATCGCCGGCAACCGTATCGAGTCGGTCGGTGCCGGAAAGGCCCCCGAGGGCCTCGCGGACGTGGTCCGGCGTATCGACGCGAGCGGGCATCTCGTCACCCCCGGCCTGGTCAACACGCACCATCACTACTACCAGTGGATCACCCGGGGCCTGGCCACCGACCACAACCTCTTCGACTGGCTGGTGGCGCTGTACCCGACCTGGGCGCGCATCGACGAGCCGATGGTCCGCGCGGCGGCACAGGGTTCGCTGGCGATGATGGCCCGTGGCGGGGTCACCACCGCCATGGATCACCACTACGTCTTCCCGAAGGGCTCCGGCGACCTGTCCGGCGCGATCATCGGCGCGGCCCGCGAGATGGGCGTCCGCTTCACCCTCGCCCGTGGCTCCATGGACCGCAGTGAGAAGGACGGCGGCCTGCCCCCGGACTTCGCCGTCGAGACCCTGGAGGGCGCGCTCGCCGCCACCGAGGCCACGGTCGACGAGCACCACGACCCGTCCTTCGACGCCATGACCCAGATCGCGGTCGCCCCCTGTTCACCGTTCTCCGTCTCGACCGAACTGCTTCGCCAGGGCGCGGAGTTGGCGCGCCGCAAGGGCGTACGCCTGCACACGCACGGCTCCGAGACGGTCGAGGAGGAGCAGTTCTGCAAGGAGCTGTTCGGCATGGGCCCGACCGAGTACTTCGAGTCCACGGGCTGGCTCGGCGACGACGTGTGGATGGCGCACTGCGTCCACATGAACGACTCGGACATCGCCGCCTTCGCCCGTACGAAGACAGGTGTGGCCCACTGTCCGTCCTCCAACGCCCGCTTGGCGGCGGGCATCGCACGCGTCCCCGACATGCTCGCGGCCGGCGTCCCGGTCGGCCTCGGCGTCGACGGCACCGCGTCCAACGAGTCCGGCGAACTCCACACCGAACTGCGCAACGCCCTCCTCATCAACCGTCTCGGGGCACACCGGGAAGCGGCCCTGAACGCCCGTCAGGCGCTGCGCCTCGGGACGTACGGCGGCGCCCAGGTCCTGGGCCGGGCAAGGGAGACGGGGTCACTGGAGCCGGGCAAGCTCGCCGACCTGGTCCTCTGGAACCTGGACACCCTGGCCCACGCGTCGATCGCCGACCCGGTCACCGCCCTGGTCTTCGGCGCGGCGGCCCCGGTCACCGCGTCCTTCGTCAACGGCGAACAGATCGTCGAGAACGGGCGGTTGCTGCACGTCGACGAGGACGAGATCGCCCGCTCGACGCGCGCGGAGGCCCGGCGGCTGGCCGCCATCGCCGCAGGAGCCTGAGACACCGGAGGGCGACATGTCCGCCGGAGTCCGGAGCCGTTACGTCCGTCGGGGCGACGCCAGCAGATAGCGGGCGCCCGTACGCGGCTCGGTGTGCTCGCCGACCTGCCAGCCCGCCTTCTCCAGGGTGGCCGCGCAGGCCCGCAGCGCGTCGGGATCGATCTCGCGCACGGCGACGGCCTCCGGCTGCGGAGTGGCCCGCACCCGGTAGCCGCCACCGGCCCCGGTCCCGTCCCCGTCCCCGTTCCCGTC
>NZ_LIQQ01000144.1 GCF_001418565.1 Streptomyces graminilatus
GGTGGGGAACACCCCTGCGGGCGTGGTCAGGTGCGGGCGATCGGGGCCCGTACCGCCTGTGTCAGGGTTGTGAGGGCCTCGGGGGTGAGTTCCACCTCCAGGCCCCGGCGGCCCGCCGAGACACAGATCGTGTCGTGGGTGTCCGCCGAGGTGTCCAGGACCGTGCGGAGTTTCTTGCGCTGGCCCAGGGGGGAGATCCCGCCCCGCACGTAGCCCGTCGTGCGTTCCGCCAGGGTGGGGTCCGCCATGGACGCCCGTTTGCCCGAGACCGCCGTTGCCAGGGCCTTCAGGTCCAGCTGGCCCGCCACCGGGACCACCGCCACCGTCAGCACCCCGTCCACGTCCGCCACCAGGGTCTTGAAGACGCGCTCGGGCGACACCCCCATCGCCTCGGCGGCCTCCTCGCCGTACGAGGGATGCGCGGGGTCGTGCTCGTACGCGTGCACCTTGAACGCGACGCCCGCCGCAGTCAGGGCCACCGTCGCCGGTGTTCCGCCCGGTTGCTGTTGTTTCTTTTTCGCCATCCTGGTTCCGCTCCCCTCAGTTGAGGCTTGTCGGGCTGCGTGTCAGTTCCGCCGCCGGGAGCGACGGGAGGTTGCGGATGATCGCCGTCTCCGAGCGCAGGAGCTTCAGTTCCTCGCGGAGGCGGGACGAGGTGTCCGGGGCCTGGAGCAGGCGCTGCTTCGACGGGGTGTCCAGCATCATCGCCGCCGCCACCAGGTACGACACCACCGACGGCTCGTCGGGCAGGTCGGCGCCCGTCGACAGGGAGCGTTCCCGGGCGCCCGCCAGGCGCTTCTGGTACTGGCGGAAGGCCCGCAGGACACCCTCGGCCAGCGCGCCGGCGCCGTCACCGGCGGACTCCTCCAGCTCCTCCAGTTCCGCCGTGAGGAACGGGCCCGAGGCCTCCACGGACACCAGCCGCACCCGGGTCGTACCGGTCGCCAGCACCTCGTACGTACCGTCGGCCCGTTCCCTGATCGTCGCCGCGTCCGCCACGCAGCCCACGGAGTGGAACGCCTTGGCCGGGTCGTCGCCGAAGCCCGCCGTGGGCCCGCGTTCGGGCACCGCCGTCTGGTCGGGCAGGCCCTGCGCGCTGGGTGCCACCTCGTGGCCGTCGCGGATCGTCACGACGGCGAACCTGCGCGGTTCGTCCTCGGGAGTCTTGAGGAGTTCGCGCATCATGGCGCGATACCGCTCCTCGAAGATGTTCAGCGGGAGGACGAGTCCCGGGAACAGCACGGAGTTGAGCGGGAAGAGAGGCAGCCGGACGGTGGTCACGACGGGCAAGCCTAGTGGTCGGCCGGGTGTGCGCGTCCGCCGTGCTCACTCCGTGGATGACACGTGCAGACCGCGCAGCGGGTGGCGGACGCGTTCCGGTGGATCTCCTCGCGCGCTTCGAGGAACCTGGCGAGCGGGTCGTCCGAGAACCGGTCCCAGGGGAACGACGAGGCGTACGGGCCGGTCAGGCGCAGTTGCTGGAGGGCGTCCTGCCAGCGGCCGAGTCCCATCAGGACGTAGATCAGCAGGTTGCGCGGCTCGGCCGCACAGGGGGATGCCGCCGGGTGCGCCGTCGACAGGGTGACGGCGGCGTCCGCCGCCGCGTCCAGACGGGCCCGGTCCACCGCCGTCCTGCCGTCGCCCTCGGTCAGCCAGGCGAACGCCGCGCGCAGGGGCAGTGTCTGGACGAGCGAGCAGGGCAGGGCGTCCTGGGCGGCCCGCTCGGCGAAGTCGAAGCACTCGCGGTGCGAGCCGAGGCCGTCCGAGGACCGGAAGCGGCGCGTGGACAGGTACTTGAGCGCCGCCGCATGGCAGCCGTAGTGGTGCGGGGAGCGGCGCACGGCCTCGCCCCACAGCCGCTCGAACTCGCCGTGGTCCGCGTCACTGCCCCGGGCCCGGTCCAGCGCGATGCGCCAGGGCACCGGGTCGCGCGGGTCGCCCGCCACGGCGGCCTCGACCAACGGGCCGGTCTGGAGCAGGAGTTCGGCCCGGGCGGGGGACTCCCAGGCGTGTGTCACCGCCAGCTCGGCCGCGACCAGCAGCGCGTCCGGGTCGTCGGGGGCGGCGGCGCGCCAGGACGTGAACCACTCGGCGCGGGAGTGCGCGAACGCGGCCAGCCGGATCACGTACCGGTCGCGGTTCTCCCACTCGGCCGTGCGGCGGGTGGCTGCCAGCAGGTCGGCCGCGGGCCCGTACTCGCCCCGGCCCGCCGCGACGAGCGCGGGGCCCAGGCGCGCGTCGGGCGCGTCGAGCAGGACCTCGTCGTCGGCGGGCAGTCCGGCGGCGGCGAGGCGTGGAGACGGCGGGATGTTCCGGACCGCCCTGCTGGAACGGAGGAACGCACGCAGCGAAGCCATGGTGTCGACCATTGAAAGGCGCAGGTCGGGGTCGCGCCAGCCCAAACACGCACCCTGTTTTTAGTTGTACGGTCCGAGGTGAGGAGATCGTGAAGAAATGAGCTTCGCTCAGTTTCTGCTCAGCAGCCGGGTGGCCCCCGCCGCCACCGTCGTCGCCAGGATCCAGCCCAGCATGATGATCGCCGCGGCCAGCCACTGCCAGCCGCCGCGTAACTGCCAGTAGCCGACCTGGCCCAGGTCGATCACCGGGAGAAGCAGGTCGAGGGCGAAGAGGGAGGGGTTCCACGGTGGGTGCTGCCCACTGTTCATGGGTGGGTGGCTGGCGTGCGCGAACGCCACCGAACTCGCCGCCCACAGCACCGCCATCCACACGGCGGCCCGGCCGGGCCGGTACCCGTAGGCGACCGTCCAGTCCTGCGCGTACCCCCAGAGCTTCGCCGCCGGTGGCAGCGTCTCGCGGCGCCGGCGCTGCTTGGCGAGCAGCACCTCGCGCGCGTCCTCGTCCTCGCCGCCGTTGCGCAGCACGGCGGCGAGCCGTTCGTACGGCTCCGGGCTGTACTCGGCGGTCGCCGCCGCCACCCACGCCAGCCGCTCGGCCGGCGGGAACGGCCCCTGCGGTACGAGGTTCTCGTACCCGAAGCCGCCCATGTGCAGGTTGCCCGGACCCGGCCAGCTGTCCGCCCGGTCCACGAGGTTGACGACCTTGGCGCCCGACAGCACCACCTTGCCGCGCTCCGGCCGCTCCCCGAGGAAGCGCAGCTCGGGCGTCTGCACCCGCAGCAGCGACACCTGCTGGTCGTCGGTGAGGACCAGGCAGGCGCGTTCGAAGTCGACGGCGTCGCCGAACCGGCCGTCGTCGAGCCGGATCCCGCCCTCGCACTCGAAACGCTGGACGCGGGTCCCGCGCGCGGGGGTCGTCCCGCTGGTCAGGACGGGGTTCCAGACGCCCGCCGGGGTCAGATACAGCGTGCGGCCCACCGTCAACTGGGGGGCGTTGAGCGCGAGCCGTCCGTACGGGTTGGCGAGCCTGCTGCCGCGCAGGCTCAGCGAGACGCCGATCGTCGCCCCGCGCAGGCTCAGCTCGCCGTGCGACTCCAGCATCTCCGCCTGGAGGTCCTGGCCGACGCTCATGCCGTCCGCGACGATCGAACGCCCGCGCCGGTCCCGGTAGACGATCGCCTGGTTGAGCAGCAGATCCGTACCGATCCGCGCGTCGGCGAGCCGGGCTCCGTTGTGGAAGCGGCAGCGGGGGAGGTGCAGATCGCCCTCGGTGTGCACCCGGGCCGCCTCCAGCCGGGGCACCGAGCAGTTCACCAGCCGTACGGTCGTGAAGTGGGCCTCCGGCACGAGGATCTCCTTCTCGAACCGGCAGCTCTTCAGCTCGACGTACGGCACGATCGTGCCGCCCGCCAGATCCAGCGTGCCGTTGATCTGCACGCCGGTGAGCTTGAGGGACGCCACGCGCCCGGCGAGCGCCGGCGGGCCGTCGAGGAGCAGCCAGCACACGATGCGGGCCCGTACGGTGCGTTCGGCGCCCCAGGGATGGCCGCCGTGCGGATCGTCGACGACGGTGTCGCCGCTGCTCAGGTCGTACGCACTGCCGTTGCGGAAGGCCAGCCACATGCCGAGTTCGGCCGCGCTCAGGTCGTCCGGTGGTTCCCCCGCGTTCGCCGAGCCCCCCGCGCGGATGCCGGCACCCTCTGTCACGACGTTCTCCCACTCCTCCCCAGGCCACCCGGTGTCACCAGGGGTTACCAACAGGTTTAGTACAACCGTTCTGCCCGCTCGGTAACCCTCTGAACTCAAAACGTGAAGCTGATCTTCCGGGTTCCCCGGGCGGCCCGTGGACGGGCGCCGCAACGCTCTGTATCAGCCACTGATACATGCGGACAGTGCCCGATCCCCGTCTGAGAGAATTGCGACGTGATCTCGCGAATCGATCTGCGCGGCGACGCCCTCCCCGAGGGACCCGCCCTGCGCGACCTGCTGCCCCGAGCCGACTTCGACGTCTCGGCCGCCCTGGAGAAGGTGCGCCCGATCTGCGAGGCCGTGCGTCATCGGGGCGACGCGGCGCTGATCGACTTCGCCGAGAGGTTCGACGGAGTACGGCTGGAATCCGTACGGGTGCCGGTGAAAGCCCTCGCCGACGCGCTGGAGGCGCTCGACCCGGCCGTCCGCGCGGCCCTGGAGGAGTCCATCCGCCGCGCCCGTCTCGTCCACCGCGAGCAGCGCCGTACGACGCACACGACCCAGGTCGCGCCCGGCGGCTCGGTCACCGAGAAGTGGGTGCCCGTGGACCGGGTCGGACTGTACGCGCCCGGCGGCCGGTCCGTGTACCCGTCCTCCGTGATCATGAACGTGGTGCCCGCGCAGGAGGCGGGTGTGGAGTCCATCGCCCTCGCCTCCCCGGCCCAGGCCGACTTCGACGGGCTGCCGCACCCCACCATCCTCGCCGCCTGCGCCCTCCTCGGCGTCGACGAGGTGTACGCGGCCGGTGGCGCCACCGCCGTCGCGATGTTCGCGTACGGCACCGAGTCCTGCGCGCCCGCCAACATGGTGACCGGCCCCGGCAACATCTGGGTCGCCGCCGCCAAGCGGTACTTCGCGGGGAAGATCGGCATCGACACCGAGGCCGGCCCGACCGAGATCGCGATCCTCGCCGACGACACCGCCGACCCGGTGCACGTCGCCGCCGACCTGATCAGCCAGGCCGAGCACGACCCGCTCGCCGCCGCCGTCCTCGTCACGGACTCCGTGGCGCTCGCCGACGCGGTCGAGAAGGAACTGGAGCCGCAGGTCGCGGCCACCAAGCACATCGAGGACCGGATCGCCCCGGCGCTGGCCGGCAGGCAGTCCGCGATCGTCGTCGTGGACGGCGTGGAGGAAGGGCTGCGGGTCGTCGACGCGTACGGCGCCGAGCACCTGGAGATCCAGACCGCGAACGCCGCGGCCGTGGCCGACCGGGTCCGCAACGCCGGCGCGATCTTCGTCGGCCCCTGGTCGCCGGTCTCCCTCGGCGACTACGCGGCCGGGTCCAACCACGTCCTGCCGACCGGCGGCTGCGCCTGCCACTCCTCCGGTCTGTCCGTCCAGTCCTTCCTGCGCGGCATCCACATCGTCGACTACACGCGGGACGCGCTGGCCGACGTGGCGCACCACGTGGTGACGCTGGCGGAGGCGGAGGACCTGCCCGCGCACGGCGCGGCGGTCAAGGCAAGGTTTGTCGGAGACGAACGAATGTCGCGTGGGTGGAAGGTGCCTGAGAGCAAGTGAACTTCGGAATCGACGATCTCCCCGTACGGGACGAGCTGCGCGGCAAGTCGCCGTACGGCGCGCCCCAGCTCGACGTCCCCGTACGGCTGAACACCAACGAGAACCCCTACCCGCTGCCCGAGGCGCTCGTCGAGCGGATCGCCGAACGGGTGCGCGAGGCGGCCCGCGACCTCAACCGTTACCCCGACCGGGACGCCGTGGAGCTGCGTACGCGGCTCGCCGAGTACCTGACGGACACCTCGGGCCACGAGGTCGGCCTCGCCAACGTGTGGGCCGCCAACGGGTCCAACGAGGTGATCCAGCAACTGCTCCAGACCTTCGGCGGGCCCGGCCGTACGGCCATCGGCTTCGAGCCCTCGTACTCGATGCACGGGCTCATCGCGCGCGGGACGGGCACCGGGTGGATCTCCGGCCCCCGCAACGACGACTTCACGATCGATCTCGCGGCGGCCGAGAAGGCCATCGCCGAGCACCGGCCCGACGTCGTCTTCATCACCACCCCCAACAACCCCACCGGGAACGCGGTCCCGCGCGAGACCGTCCTCGCGCTGTACGAGGCCGCGCAGGCCGCGAAGCCGTCGATGGTCGTGGTCGACGAGGCGTACGTCGAGTTCAGCCACGGCGACTCCCTGCTGCCGCTGATCGAGGGACGGCCGAATCTCGTCGTCTCACGGACCATGTCCAAGGCGTTCGGCGCGGCGGGCCTGCGCCTGGGCTATCTCGCCGCGCACCCGGCCGTCGTCGACGCCGTGCAGCTCGTACGGTTGCCCTATCACCTGTCGGCCGTGGCGCAGGCGACCGCCCTGGCGGCCCTGGAGCACACCGGCACACTGCTGAAGTACGTCGAGCAGCTGAAGGCCGAGCGGGACCGGCTGGTCGCCGAACTGCGTGCCCTCGGCTTCGACGTCACCGAGTCCGACGCCAACTTCGTGCAGTTCGGCACCTTCGCCGACTCCCACGAGGCCTGGCAGCGGATCCTCGACCAGGGTGTCCTGGTCCGGGACAACGGCGTCCCCGGATGGCTGCGGGTCACCGCCGGAACCCCCGCCGAGAACGACGCGTTCCTCGACGCGGTACGTGAACTGAAGAAAGAACAGGACCAGTAATGAGCCGCGTCGGACGCGTGGAGCGCACCACCAAGGAGACGTCGGTCCTCGTCGAGATCGATCTCGACGGCACCGGCAAGGTCGAGGTGTCGACGGGCGTCGGCTTCTACGACCACATGCTCGACCAGCTCGGCCGGCACGGTCTGTTCGACCTGACCGTGAAGACCGAGGGCGACCTGCACATCGACTCGCACCACACCATCGAGGACACCGCCCTCGCCCTCGGCGCCGCCTTCAAGCAGGCCCTCGGCGACAAGGTCGGCATCTACCGCTTCGGCAACTGCACGGTCCCCCTGGACGAGTCCCTCGCCCAGGTGACGGTCGACCTGTCCGGCCGCCCGTACCTCGTGCACACCGAGCCCGAGAAGATGGCGCCGATGATCGGCGAGTACGACACCACGATGACCCGGCACATCCTGGAGTCCTTCGTCGCCCAGGCCCAGATCGCGCTGCACGTGCACGTGCCCTACGGGCGCAACGCGCACCACATCGTGGAGTGCCAGTTCAAGGCCCTCGCGCGGGCGCTGCGGTACGCCTCCGAGCGTGACCCGCGCGCGGCGGGCATCCTCCCCTCCACGAAGGGCGCCCTGTAAGCCATGAACGGCCTGTCCACCATCCTGATCGTCTTCGGACTGTTCCTGCTCGGCGGGATCTACTCCTTCGTCAAGCAGAAGATGCCGATGAGCCTCATCGTGTTGCTGTCGATAGGCGCCGCGATGTGCCTGGTCGCCGGCGTGCTGAGGCTGGAGGTCTGGAATTGAGCACATCCAACCCGTCCAACTCGTCCAAGGCTTCGAACGGAGCCAAGAAGGTCGTCGTCTTCGACTACGGCTTCGGGAACGTGCGGTCCGCGGAACGCGCCCTCGCGCGCGCGGGTGCCGACGTCGAGATAACGCGTGACTTCGACAGGGCCATGAACGCGGACGGGCTGCTGGTGCCCGGCGTCGGCGCCTTCGCCGCCTGTATGCGGGGCCTGAAGGAGGCGCGCGGCGACTGGATCGTCGGGCGCAGGCTGGCCGGCGGACGTCCCGTCATGGGCATCTGCGTGGGCATGCAGATCCTCTTCGCGCGCGGTATCGAACACGGCGTCGAGACCGAGGGCCTCGACGAGTGGCCCGGCTCGGTCGAGCCGCTCCAGGCCGAGATCGTCCCCCACATGGGCTGGAACACCGTGGACGCCCCCGCCGACTCCCAGCTCTTCGCGGGCCTGGACGCCGACGCCCGCTTCTACTTCGTCCACTCGTACGCCGTCCACGACTGGACGCTGGAGACCGCGAACCCGCTGCTGCGCGCCCCCAAGGTCACCTGGTCGACGCACGGCAAGCCCTTCGTCGCGGCCGTCGAGAACGGCGCCCTGTGGGCCACCCAGTTCCACCCCGAGAAGTCCGGCGACGCCGGAGCGCAGCTGCTCACCAACTGGATCGGAACCCTGTAGATCATGGCCAAGCTCGAACTCCTCCCCGCCGTCGACGTCCGCGACGGCCAGGCGGTCCGCCTCGTGCACGGCGAGTCCGGCACGGAGACCTCGTACGGCTCCCCCCTGGAGGCCGCCCTCGCCTGGCAGCGCTCGGGCGCCGAGTGGCTGCACCTCGTCGACCTGGACGCCGCCTTCGGCACCGGCGACAACCGGAAGCTGATCGCCGAGGTCACCGGGGCGATGGACATCAAGGTGGAGCTGTCCGGCGGAATCCGCGACGACGACACGCTGGCCGCCGCCCTGGCGACGGGCTGCACGCGCGTGAACCTCGGTACGGCCGCCCTGGAGACCCCGGACTGGGTCGCCAAGGTCATCGCCCAGCACGGCGACCGGATCGCGGTCGGCCTGGACGTCCGCGGCACCACGCTCCGCGGACGCGGCTGGACCCGCGACGGCGGCGACCTCTACGAGACGCTGGAGCGCCTCAACGGCGAGGGCTGCGCACGGTACGTCGTCACCGACATCGCCAAGGACGGCACCCTCCAGGGCCCCAACCTGGAACTCCTGAGGAACGTCTGCGCGGCGACCGACCGGCCCGTGGTGGCCTCCGGCGGCGTCTCCTCCCTGGACGACCTGCGGGCCATCGCCGAGCTGGTACCCCTCGGCGTCGAGGGCTCCATCGTCGGCAAGGCCCTGTACGCGAAGGCGTTCACCCTGGAAGAGGCACTGGAGGCGGTGGCCAAGTGAGCGACGTACGGCGTGTCACGACCGGCGCCCCCTGGGAGGAGACCTTCGGGTACTCCCGCGCGGTGGAGCTGCCGAACGGCCTGGTCCTGGTCTCCGGCTGCACGTCCATCGTGGACGGCCAGATCGCCGGGGGCGGCCCGTACGACCAGACCGTCAACGCCTTCAACGTCGCCTTCGCGGCGCTGGGGCAGTTGGGCCTCGGCCGTGACGACGTGGTGCGCACGCGCATGTACATCACCCACGCGCGGGACGTGGACGACGTCGGACGCGCCCACAAGGAGCTGTTCGACGCCGTACGGCCCGCCGCATCCATGATCATCGTCGCCGGCCTCGTGGACCCCAGCCTCGTCGTCGAGGTCGAGGTGGAGGCATACCGAGGAGCGCCCGCAGCATGACCCTCGCCGTACGAGTCATCCCCTGCCTGGACGTGGACAACGGCCGGGTCGTCAAGGGCGTCAACTTCCAGAACCTCCGCGACGCGGGCGACCCCGTCGAGATGGCCAAGGTGTACGACGCCGAGGGCGCCGACGAACTGACGTTCCTCGACATCACCGCGTCCTCGGGCAACCGCGAGACCACCTACGACGTGGTCCGGCGCACCGCCGAGCAGGTGTTCATCCCGCTCACCGTCGGCGGCGGGGTGCGCGCGGCCGAGGACGTCGACAAGCTGCTGCGCGCCGGCGCCGACAAGGTGGGCGTCAACACGGCCGCCATCGCGCGTCCGGAGCTGATCCGCGAGATCGCCGAGCGGTTCGGGAGGCAGGTGCTGGTGCTGTCGGTCGACGCGCGTCGGACCGCGTCCGGGTCCTTCGAGGTCACGACCCACGGAGGTCGGCGCGGTACCGGCATCGACGCGGTCGAGTGGGCGCACGAGGCCGCCGAGCTGGGCGCCGGCGAGATCCTGCTCAACTCGATGGACGCGGACGGGACGAAGGACGGGTACGACATCGAGATGATCGAGGCCGTACGCAAGCATGTGCGGGTGCCGCTGATCGCCAGTGGGGGAGCGGGGCGGCTCGCCGACTTCGCCCCTGCCGTCGGGGCGGGGGCCGATGCGGTGCTCGCCGCCTCCGTCTTCCACTTCGGGGATCTGCGGATCGGGCAGGTAAAGGGTGCGCTGCGCGCGGCGGGACATCCTGTTCGCTGACGTGCGGTTCTTTGGGCGCGGGCCGGTGGGGGCTGGTCGCGCCCCGCGGCGGAGCCGCAGATCAGATACAGCCCCGCGCCCCTAAAAACAGCTCAGATGCCCAACTGCTTTGATTCGTGGAGCTTGGTGATCGCTTCCTTGTCGCCCTCCAGCTCCACGTCGGCGGCCGTCTGGCGGCCGAGCGCGAAGAGTAGGAGTTCGGACGGTTCGCCCGTCACCGTGACCACCGGGGTGGCGCGGTTGGCGACCGCCGTTCGGCCGTCCGGGCGGCGCAGTACCAGGCCCGTCGTGGCGCCGCGGCCCGCCAGGCGGGCGGTGCGCTCCAGGCGGGACCACAGGGCGTCCTGGAAGACCGGGTCCAGCTCGCGGGGCGTCCAGTCGGGGCGCGCCCGGCGGACGTCCTCCGTATGGACGTAGAACTCGACGATGTTCGACGCCTCGTCGACCTGCTTCAGCGAGAACGGCGAGAAACGCGGCGGGCCCGTACGGATCAGCTGGACCAGTTCCTCGTACGGCTTGTCGGCGAACTCCGCCATCACCCGCTCAAGCCGGGCACCGAGCTGCTTGATCACCAGCCCGCCGGCGGCGTCCGGACGGCGCTCGCGCACCACCACGTGCGCGGCGAGATCCCTGGTCCGCCAGCCCTCGCACAGCGTCGGGGCGTCGGGACCCTCGGTCTCCAACAGGTCGGCGAGAAGAAGTCGTTCACGCTTCGCGTAGGTAGACATAGCAGTAAGCGTACGACTGTTCACTTGGTCCGCCCAATGGACATCCAGGGGGACTGTCAGTGGGGCGCGGCACAATGGCCCCATGAGCAGCAGCACGCCCCCGCCCAGCACGACCGGCGGCCCCAGCCCCCTCGCCCCGGAGATCGCCGCGCGCCTGAAGCGGGGCCCCGACGGGCTCGTCCCGGCCGTCGCCCAGCAGTACGACACCGGTGAGGTGCTCATGCTCGGCTGGATGGACGACGAGGCGCTGCACCGCACCCTGACCACGGGCCGCTGCACCTACTGGTCGCGCAGCCGCCAGGAGTACTGGGTCAAGGGCGACACCTCCGGCCACTACCAGCACGTGAAGTCCGTCGCCCTCGACTGCGACGCCGACACCGTGCTCGTCAAGGTCGACCAGGTGGGTGCCGCCTGCCACACCGGCGCGCGGAACTGCTTCGACGCCGACATCCTGCTCGACGTGTCGTTCGAGGACGCCGATTCCGGCGTACTCCCTCAAGGTCAGTAAGGTCAGCGGCCATGGACCTCGAGACCTTCCGCAAGCTCGCCGTCGACCGGCGCGTCATCCCCGTCACCCGCAAGCTCCTCGCCGACGGCGACACACCGGTCGCGCTCTACCGCAAGCTCGCCGCCGAACGCCCCGGCACCTTCCTGCTGGAGTCCGCCGAGAACGGCAGGTCCTGGTCCCGCTACTCCTTCGTCGGCGTCCGCTCCAGCGCCACTCTCACCGCCCGCGACGGCCAGGCCCACTGGCTGGGCACCCCGCCCGTCGGCGTGCCGGTCGACGGCGACCCGCTCGCCGCCCTGCGCGCCACCATCGAGACCCTCCACACCCCCCACCAGGAGGACCTGCCGCCCTTCACCGGCGGCATGGTCGGCTACCTCGGGTACGACATCGTGCGCCGCCTGGAGAAGATCGGCCCCGGCGAGCGCGACGACCTGAAGCTGCCCGAGCTGACCATGCTCCTCACCAGCGACCTGGCCGTCATGGACCACTGGGAGGGCTCGGTCCTGCTGATCGCCAACGCGATCAACCACAACGACCTCGACACGGGCGTCGACGAGTCCTACGCCGACGCCGTGGCCCGTCTCGACGCCATGCAGGCCGACCTCGCGCGCCCGGTCTCCCAGCCGCCCGCCGTGCTCCCGCCCTCCGAACTCCCCGAGTACACGGCCCTGTGGGGCGGCCCGGACTACCAGGTCGCCGTCGAGGACATCAAGGAGCGCATCAGGGCCGGGGAAGCCTTCCAGGTGGTCCCCTCCCAGCGCTTCGAGACACCGTGCACGGCGAGCGCGCTGGACGTCTACCGGGTCCTGCGGGCCACCAACCCGTCCCCGTACATGTACCTGTTCCGCTTCGACGGGTTCGACGTCGTCGGATCGTCCCCCGAGGCCCTCGTCAAGGTCGAGGACGGGCGCGCGATGGTCCACCCCATCGCGGGCACCCGGCACCGAGGGGCCACCCCGCAGGAGGACCAGGCCCTCGCCGAGGAACTCCTCGCCGACCCCAAGGAGCGCGCCGAGCACCTCATGCTCGTCGACCTAGGGCGCAACGACCTCGGCCGGGTCTGCGAACCCGGCTCCGTCGAGGTCGTCGACTTCATGTCCGTCGAGCGGTACTCGCACGTCATGCACATCGTCTCCACCGTCACCGGCCGCGTGGCGTCCGGCCGCACCGCCTTCGACGTCCTCACGGCCTGCTTCCCGGCCGGCACGCTCTCCGGGGCACCCAAGCCGCGCGCGATGCAGATCATCGACGAACTGGAGCCGTCCAGGCGCGGGCTCTACGGCGGCGCCGTCGGCTACCTCGACTTCGCCGGTGACTCCGACACCGCCATCGCCATCCGCACGGCCCTCCTGCGCGACGGCACGGCCTATGTCCAGGCGGGCGCCGGCGTCGTCGCCGACTCCGACCCGGTCGCCGAGGACAACGAGTGCCGCAACAAGGCGGCGGCCGTCCTGCGCGCGATCCACACGGCGAACCGCCTCGGACAGTAGGGCGTTCCCCGCGAATGGGGCGCTTCTCACGTGAGCCCCGGGTGACGGTTCACCCGGGGTTCAGGCGATAGTGGGGTACGTGACTGCCGTACCCGTACCTCCCCCACGCTCCGAAGCCCCCCGTCCCGGCCGCGCCGGCCGGCTCAGCCTCGCCGTCGCCCTGCTGGCCGGTGCGCTCGGCGCGGCCGTCGCGCTGCTCGCCACCCGACAGCGCTGGTCGGCGGGCACCACGCCGGTCGCCGGCGGTGCCTTCCCACTGACCGTCAGCGGCAGCGACGTCACGGGCGTGCCCGCGGCGCTCGCCATAGTGGGCCTCGCCGCGCTCGTCGCCCTCTTCGCCGTCCGCCGCTCCGGCCGCCTCCTGGTCGCCGTCCTGCTCGCGCTGTCCGGCGCCGGGACGATCGCCGCGGCCGTCCTCGGCGCCTCCGACAGCTCCGCGCTCGCCGAGAAGGCCGCACAGGCCACCGGCGACACCGCCGCCACCGTGAACACCCTCAGCCACACCGCCTGGCCCTACGTGGCCGCCCTCGGCGGCGTGCTGATCCTCGTCGCCGGCCTCCTGGCCCTGCGCTACGGCCGTCTGTGGCCAGGGATGTCCGGCCGGTACGAGCGCGGCGGTGTCCCGCGCCAGCGCCCCCGGACCAAGGCCGTCGATCCCGACCGGCCCGAGGAGATCTGGAAGGCCCTCGACCGGGGCGAGGACCCGACGGGGGCTTAGCGCTCCGCTGGAAGGCGGCGCGTTTTCGGCCGCGGGCACGTCGTGGCCGTTCGCGCCCGGCGGCGGTGCCGCAGATCGATGTGGCCCCGCGGCCCTTCGGGGCGCTCGTGACGGTGCGACTCGCTACTGCGCCCCCCGGCGTCCGCCACACGTGCGCGTGCGGGACAATGGGCGACGAGCGTCCGGCTCACCACGTACTGCATTTCAACAACAAGCAACTCAGCAACGAGGAGCAAGTCATGGCGGGCAGCAGCCACGGTCACACTTTGGCCGCCTGGACCGGCGTCACCATCTCCATCATCGGCTTCTGCGTAGCGGGCGCCTTCATGGTGATGGCCGAGCCTCTTGGCTTCTGGGCCGGCATGGTGATCGCGGTCCTCGGCGGTGTCGTCGGCTGGATCATGGCCGCGATGGGCCTCGGCAAGCAGAAGCCGGCCACCCAGGGCCCCAAGGTCGCGGCCGAACCGGCGGGTGCCGGTAGCTGAACCCCGTAGGGGACCGGTTTTCGGACAGGCAGGGGCGGCCCGGCGACATCGCCGGACCGCCCCTCGCGCGTGTACGCCCCGCAGGGGGCAGAATGCGTGGGGTGAACACCGAGCGGGCTCAGCAGCGTGTGGCGTCGGGCGCCGGTGCCGTGGCGGGCCGGGTCGCCGTGCCCGCCGGGGTGCTCGCGGCCGTCGCCGGGGCCTTCGCCTACGTCGGGACGGTCGACCCCAACCAACCCGGCCACTACCCCGTCTGCCCGCTGCTACGGCTGACCGGCGTGTACTGCCCCGGCTGCGGCGGACTGCGCAGCGCCTACGCCTTCGTGCACGGGGACTGGGCGACGGCCCTTCAGGCCAACGCGCTCGCCGTGGCGGGATACCTGGCCTTCGCCGTCCTGTGGACCGTCTGGGTGATCCGCGCGGCGCGCGGACAGCCCCTGCGGATCGAACTCGGGCCGGTGCAGGCGTGGAGCCTGGGCGCATTACTGCTGGTCTTCACGGTTGTCCGGAACTTGCCGTTCGGTGGCTGGCTTCATCCTTGATCAAATGATGAATGTCCAGGTAATGGGACCGGCGTCAACCGAATGCGAGGCGCGTGCCCTCCTCCGGATACCATCGGAGTGACCGGCTTTGACAGTTTGTGCAGCTTCGACTGATGTGAATGGCTGGAACGGCCAGACGCCTACCGCCTGGACCAAACGCCTACCGCCTGGAAGGGGGCCGCTCGCGTGAGTGTGCTCGACGAGATCATCGACGGAGTCCGTGCCGACCTCGCGGAGCGACAGGCGCGCGTCAGCCTCGACGACCTCAAGGAGCGCGCGGCGAAGGCTCCCGGCGCCAAGGACGGGGTCGCCGCACTGCGCGGCGACGGAGTCAAGGTCATCTGCGAGGTCAAGAGGTCCAGCCCCTCCAAGGGCGCGCTGTCGGCGATCGCCGACCCCGCCGGTCTCGCGGCGGACTACGAGACGGGCGGCGCGGCCGTCATCTCCGTCCTCACCGAACAGCGCCGCTTCGGCGGCTCGCTGGCGGACCTGGAGGCGGTGCGCGCCCGGGTGGACATCCCGGTGCTGCGCAAGGACTTCATCGTCACGTCGTACCAGCTGTGGGAGGCGCGGGCGTACGGCGCCGATCTGGCCCTGCTGATCGTCGCCGCCCTAGACCAGTCCGCCCTGGAGTCCCTCGTCGAGCGCGCCGAGTCCATCGGGCTCACCCCGATCGTCGAGGTGCACGACGAGGACGAGGTCGAGCGGGCGGTGGACGCGGGGGCCCGGATCATCGGCGTCAACGCGCGCGACCTGAAGACCCTGGAGGTCGACCGCTCCACGTTCGAGCGGGTCGCCCCCGAGATCCCCGACAGCATCGTCAAGATCGCCGAGTCCGGTGTGCGCGGCCCGCACGACCTGATCGCGTACGCCAACGCCGGTGCCGACGCGGTACTGGTCGGCGAGTCCCTCGTCACGGGCCGTGACCCCAGGTCCGCGGTGGCCGACCTGGTGGCGGCGGGCGAGCATCCGGCTCTGCGGCACGGGCGCGGCTGATCCCCCGCTAGAGTTGGCCCCGATGACACTCACCCTGACACCCGTGGACCGGTACGCCCGCCTCGCGCGCGGCTGCCGTCCCCGTGGCTGCCGGGCGCCCGCGCGGCGGGTGCATGGCCGGCGGGTGCGGTATGTCATCGGTGACGAGCCCGGACAGGTCAACGGGATGCGATGGCCCTGCGGGGCTTGGCAGTAGGGGTGCGGTTCGGCTGATTCGCGCTGCGCCCTGGCTTTGCGCTTCGCGCGGGGTGCGTTTTCGGCTGCGGGTTTCGCTGTGGCTGGTCGCGCAGTTCCCCGCGCCCCTATCAGGCGCGTATTCGGCGTCGGAGATTCTGAGGCGCCGCTCTGCTCAGCCCCTCACGCTTCCCAAGTCCAGATCGAACCCGGGGCCTCCGCCCCTGTGAGGTAGTCGTATGTCCAGTGAGTTCTTCATTCCTGATCCCGACGGTCAGATTCCCAGCGCCGAGGGCTACTTCGGGGCGTTCGGCGGGAAGTTCATCCCGGAGGCGCTCGTCGCCGCCGTGGACGAGGTCGCCGTCGAGTACGACAAGGCGAAGTCCGACCCCGAGTTCGCCCGTGAGCTCGACGATCTGCTCGTCAACTACACCGGCCGGCCCAGTTCCCTCACCGAGGTGTCCCGGTTCGCCGAGCACGCCGGTGGCGCCCGGGTCTTCCTCAAGCGGGAGGACCTGAACCACACCGGGTCCCACAAGATCAACAACGTGCTCGGGCAGGCCCTCCTCACCAAGCGGATGGGCAAGACCCGCGTCATCGCCGAGACCGGTGCCGGTCAGCACGGGGTCGCCACCGCGACCGCCTGTGCGCTGTTCGGGCTCGAGTGCACCATCTACATGGGCGAGATCGACACCCAGCGCCAGGCCCTCAACGTGGCCCGGATGCGCATGCTCGGCGCCGAGGTCATCGCCGTGAAGTCCGGCTCGCGCACCCTCAAGGACGCCATCAACGAGGCGTTCCGCGACTGGGTCGCCAACGTCGACCGCACCCACTACCTGTTCGGCACCGTCGCCGGGCCGCACCCCTTCCCGGCCATGGTGCGCGACTTCCACCGGGTGATCGGTGTCGAGGCCCGCAGGCAGCTCCTGGAGCGGACCGGACGGCTGCCCGACGCCGCCGTCGCCTGTGTCGGCGGCGGATCCAACGCCATCGGGCTCTTCCACGCCTTCATCCCCGACGCCGGCGTCCGCCTCATCGGGTGCGAGCCCGCCGGGCACGGTGTCGAGACCGGCGAGCACGCCGCCACCCTCACCGTCGGCGAGCCCGGCATCCTGCACGGGTCGCGGTCCTACGTCCTCCAGGACGAGGAGGGGCAGATCACCGAGCCCTACTCCATCTCCGCCGGACTCGACTACCCGGGCATCGGCCCCGAGCACTCCTACCTCAAGGACAGCGGCCGGGCCGAGTACCGCGCCGTCACCGACGACGCCGCCATGCAGGCACTGCGCCTGCTGTCCCGCACCGAGGGCATCATCCCGGCCATCGAGAGCGCGCACGCGCTGGCCGGTGCCCTGGAGATCGGCCGGGAGCTCGGCAAGGACGGGCTGATCGTCGTCAACCTCTCCGGGCGCGGCGACAAGGACATGGACACCGCCGCCCGGTACTTCGACCTGTACGACACCGATGCGGCCGTCGCCGCCGACGCGGACAGCGCGGTCGCCGAGATCGAGGGGGACGTCAAGTGAGCGGCAACATCCAACTGCTGAGCGACACCCTCGCCGCCGCCAAGGCCGAGGGCCGGTCCGCGCTCATCGCGTACCTTCCCGCCGGGTTCCCGACCGTCGACGGCGGGATCGACGCCGTCAAGGCCGTGTTCGAGGGCGGCGCCGACATCGTCGAGGTCGGGCTGCCGCACAGCGACCCGGTGCTCGACGGCCCGGTCATCCAGACCGCCGACGACATCGCCCTGCGCGGCGGAGTCAAGATCGCGGACGTTCTGCGCACGGTCCGGGAGGCGTACGAGGCCTCCGGGAAGCCGGTGCTCGTCATGACGTACTGGAACCCCATCGACCGCTACGGCGTCGAGCGCTTCACCGCCGAGCTCGCCGAGGCGGGCGGCGCCGGGTGCATCCTGCCCGACC
Organism: Streptomyces graminilatus; assembly: GCF_001418565.1. Lineage (GTDB taxonomy): Bacteria > Actinomycetota > Actinomycetes > Streptomycetales > Streptomycetaceae > Streptomyces > Streptomyces graminilatus. The sequence goes on from NZ_LIQQ01000144.1 coordinate 17,611, forward strand.
TGCCCGTGCAGGAGTCGGCGCTGTGGCGGGAGCACGCCGACAAGCACGGGCTCGCGACCGTGTTCGTCGTCGCGCCCAGCAGCAGGGACGCACGCCTCGCCGAGATCACGGCGGCGGGCAGCGGGTTCGTGTACGCCGCCTCGCTCATGGGCGTCACCGGGACCCGGGTGTCGGTCGGCGCCCAGGCGCAGGACCTGGTCCGGCGCACCCGCGCCACCGGCACCGACCTGCCGGTCTGCGTCGGCCTCGGCGTGTCCGACGCGGCGCAGGCCGCCGAGGTCGCCGGGTTCGCCGACGGGGTGATCGTCGGCTCGGCCTTCGTCAAGCGGATGCTGGACGCCCCGGACCACGCGGCCGGTGTAGAGGCCGTGCGGGAACTCGCCGCCGACCTCGCGAAGGGCGTGCGCGGCACCGCCTAGACAGGGCGGACACACCTGCGGGACGTACCGCTGGACGTATCGCCGGAACTACTGCCGGACATCCCGGCGGGATTTCGTACAGGTCGCCCGAACGGGTGGACCTGGGGCCGGGGGGACGCAATGCGTCTCCCCGGTTCGTTCTGCGGGTGTGAGCGAGAAGAATCGTGACGGAAAGCGCACCGCCCGCGAGCGGCTGGCGGTCGAGCGTGAGAAGCAGAAGTCCGCGGAGAAGCGGCGGCGGGTGCTGATCGTGGGCGCCAGTGTCGTCTGCGTGCTGGGACTCGCGGCGGTGATCGGCGTCGTCGCCGCGAACGTCGGGAAGGACGGCAAGAGCGAGAGCGCCGGCCCGGTCGTCGCGCCCTCGGGCGCGCAGGGCAAGGACAGCCTCGCGATCCCCGTGGGCGAGGACGGCGCCAAGTCGACGCTCACGGTGTGGGAGGACTTCCGCTGTCCCGCCTGCCAGGCCTTCGAGACCAACTACCGCTCGACCATCCATGAGCTGACGGCCGCGGGCAAGCTGAAGGTGGAGTACCACCTGGCGACGATCATCGACGGCAACATGCGCGGCAGCGGCTCCCACCACGCGGCCAACGCCGCCGCCTGCGCCCAGGACGCCGGCAAGTTCCCCGCGTACCACGACGTGCTCTACGAGAACCAGCCGCCGGAGACCGACGACGCCTTCGCCAAGAACAGCAGGCTGATCGAGCTCGCGGCGAAGGCCGACGGTCTCGACACGCCCGCGTTCCGGACATGTGTCGAGGACGGCAAGCACGACAGCTGGGTCGTGAAGTCGAACCAGGCCTTCCAGAGCGGCGGCTTCGGCGGCACACCGACCGTGCTGCTCAACGGGAAGAACATCTACCAGGACCAGACGATGACCCCGGCGAAGCTCAAGCAGATGGTCGAGGCCGCGGGCAAGGCGTAGGGCTTTCGGCCCCGGGCGTTCCCGGGGCGGGCTTCGCCAGTGCCTCCGGTTTCACCGTCGTGGGCGGAACCGGGGGCACGGCCCGTTATGGAGCCGTAGCCCGGGGCGGCTCACATCCGCCGCGTCCGTCAAGGTAGCGTCGGGACTGCCATGGAAATCGCCTACATTCCCAGTCCGTCGCGCGGGGTGCTGCACCTTGGACCCATTCCGCTGCGCGGCTACGCGTTCTGCATCATCATCGGGGTCTTCGTCGCGGTCTGGCTCGGCAACAAGCGCTGGCTCGCCCGCGGTGGCCGACCCGGCACGGTGGCCGACATCGCGGTCTGGGCCGTGCCCTTCGGCCTGGTCGGTGGCCGCCTCTATCACGTGATCACGGACTACGAGCTGTACTTCAGCGAGGGCCGCGACTGGGTGGACTCCTTCAAGATCTGGGAGGGCGGCCTCGGTATCTGGGGCGCGATCGCCCTTGGCGCGCTGGGCGCGTGGATCGGGTGCCGCCGGCGCGGGATCCCGCTGCCCGCGTGGGCCGACGCCCTCGCCCCCGGTATCGCCCTCGCACAGGCGATCGGGCGGTGGGGCAACTGGTTCAACCAGGAGCTGTACGGGCGGGAGACCGACCTCCCCTGGGCCCTGCACATCACCTCCTCGACCGACGGCCGGGTCCCGGGCTACTACCACCCGACGTTCCTGTACGAGTCCCTGTGGTGTGTCGGTGTCGCGCTGCTGGTCATCTGGGCCGACCGGCGCTTCACGCTGGGGCACGGCCGGGCGTTCGCGCTGTACGTCGCGAGCTACTGCGTGGGCCGCTTCTGGATCGAGTACCTGCGCGTCGACGACGCCCACCACATCCTGGGCATGCGGCTGAACAACTGGACCGCGATCTTCGTCTTCATCCTCGCGGTGATCTACTTCGTGCTCTCGGCGAAGAAGCGGCCGGGCCGGGAGGAAGTCGTGGAGCCGGATGTGGAGCCGGCGGCGGATGTCTCCGACGGTTCGGCGGCGGACGGCGCCGACAGCGACAAGGGTGACGGTGAATCGGCGGACGTGAAGGCCGACGCCGATACGGACGGCAAGGCCGACTCCGAGGACGGCGACAAGGCCGACTCCGAGGACGGCGCCAAGGCCGAGACGGAGCCGACCAAGAAGAGCTGAGTGCCGGCCGTACGACGATGAGGGCGCCCCCGGTCCGACCGGGGGCGCCCTCGTTCCTTGTGCCTTGTTCCTTGTGGCGGGTCAGGATCGGTCGCGGTGGCGGTCGGCCAGGGACAGGGTTCTGCGGGCCGATGTGACCACCGCCGCGTCGATGAAGCGGCCGTCGGGGAGAGCCTGGGCGCCCTCGTCCGTCGCCGCCGCCTTGACGATCTGCTCGGCCTCCTCGATCTCCTCCGGGGTGGGGAGGTACGCGCGTTCGATGACCGGGAGCTGGCGCGGGTGGATCGCCGCCCGGCCCAGGAAGCCCAGGGCGCGACCGTGGGCGCAGGACCCGGCCAGGGTGTCGAGGTCCCGGGTGTCCGGGTGGACCGACTGGGGCGGCGGGGCGAGACCGGCCGCCCGTGCGGCCACGACGACCCGGGAGCGGCACCAGTCCAGGCCGGTGTCCCCTCGTACCCCCAGATCGGCCCGGAGGTCGGCCTCGCCGAGCGCGATGCCGTGCAGGGCGGGGTGCGCGGTCGCGATGGCGAAGGCGTGTTCGATGCCGAGGGCGGTTTCGAGCAGGGCGTACAGCGGGACCCCGGTGCCTGTGCGGGCGGCCACGCGGACGACCTCCTGCGGTGTCGTCACCTTCGGGAGCCGTAGGCCCGAGACGCCGGGGAGGCGTTCGAGGGCACGCAGTTCGCGGGTGGCCAGGGGGCCGTCCAGGGCGTTGATCCGGACGTGGACCGGTACCGGCTGGGGGTCGGCCAGGCGCTCGGCGGTGGCCTCGCGGGCGTACTCCTTGCGGTCGGGGGCGACCGCGTCCTCCAGGTCGACCACGACCACGTCGGCGCCGGAGGCCAGCGCCTTGGACACCACCTCGGGGCGGTCGCCGGGGACGTACAGCCAGGTCAGGGGAGTGGCTGTCACAGGGCCCCCTCGGTGCGCAGGGTGTCGATCTCGGGTCCGGTCAGGCCGAGTTCGGTGAGGACGGCCGTGGTGTCCGCGCCGTGCGCGCGACCCGCCCAGCGGATCGCGCCGGGGGTCGCGGAGAGCCGGAAGAGGACGTTCTGCATACGGATCGGGCCGAGGTCGGGGTCGTCGACCGTGGTGATGGTGTCGAGGGCCTGGTACTGCGGGTCGGTCATCACCTCCCGTACGTCCTGGACCGGGGCGACCGCCGCCTCCGCCTTCTCGAAGGCCGCGATGACCTCGGACTGGGGATGGCGGGAGATCCACGTGCCGACCGCCTCGTCGAGGACGTCCGAGTGGCGGGCGCGGTCGGCGCCGGTGGCGAACCAGGGCTCGTCGATCAGCTCCGGGCGGCCGACCAGCCGCATCACGCGCTCGGCGATCGACTGGGCCGAGGTCGACACGGCGACCCAGGTGCCGTCGGCCGTGCGGTAGGTGTTGCGGGGGGCGTTGTTCTGCGAACGGTTGCCGGTGCGCGGCTGGACGTGGCCCAACTGGTCGTACCAGAGCGGCTGCGGGCCGAGGACGGTGAGGATCGGCTCGATGATCGCCATGTCGACGACCTGGCCCTCGCCGGTGCGGTCACGGGCGGACAGGGCCGTCATGACCGCGTACGCCGTGGCCAGGCCCGCGATCGAGTCGGCGAGGCCGAAGGGCGGGAGCGTCGGGGGCGCGTCCGGTTCGCCGGTGATCGCGGCGAAGCCGCTCATCGCCTCGGCGAGGGTGCCGAAGCCGGGGCGGTGAGCGTACGGGCCGAACTGGCCGAAGGCGGTGACCCGGGCGAGGACCAGCCGCGGATTGGCGGCGGACAGCTCCGGCCAGCCCAGGTCCCATTTCTCCAGGGTGCCCGGGCGGAAGTTCTCGATGACGACGTCGGCGGTGGCCGCGAGCCGGAGGAGGGTGGCCTGGCCGCTCCGCCGGGAGAGGTCGAGGGTCATCGTGCGCTTGTTGCGGCCCAGCAGCTTCCACCAGAGGCCGATGCCGTCCTTCGACGGGCCGTGGCCCCGGGAGGGGTCAGGTTTCACCGGGTGCTCGATCTTGATCACCTCGGCACCGAAGTCGCCGAGCATCGTCGCGGCGAGCGGGCCGGCGAAGAGGGTGGCCAGGTCGAGGACGCGGAGGCCGGTGAGGGGGGCTGTGGTCTTGATGGGTGCGGGTGCGGGTGCGGATGTGGACACGGATGTGGGTGCCGGTTCGGTCGTTTTCGGGGGGTTCATGATGTGTACCTGGCCTCGATCTCCGCGCGGAACGGCATCGACGCCGACGCGCCCGGCCGTTGTACGGACAGAGCGCCCGCCGCCGCGGCCCACGCCAGGGCGTCCGGCATCGGGCGGCCCTCGGCCAGGGCCACCGCGAGGGCGCCTACGAAGGTGTCACCGGCGCCCGTCGAGTCCACGGCGATGACGGGCGGCGCGGGGACGGTGACCGGTTCGGCGAGGTCCCGGGACGCGTACAGGCTGCCGGCCGCGCCGAGGGTGACGACGACCTCCGGCACCTGGTCGAGGAGTACTACGGCCGCCTTGTGCGGGTCGGTCAGACCGGTGAGGGCCGTAGCCTCGTGCTCGTTCGGCACCAACAGGTCGGTGACGGCGAGGAGTTCGGGCGGGAGCGGCTGGACGGGTGCCGGGGTGAGGATCGTACGGACGCCGTGGCGGCGGGCGGCCCGTGCGCCCTCGGTCACCGCCGTGAGCGGGATCTCCAGTTGGAGCAGCAGCGCGTCGGCGCCGGCGATCAGGCCCTCGTCGCCGGGCGCGAGAGCGGTGACGGTGCCGTTGGCGCCGGGGACGACGACGATCGCGTTGCCGCCCTCGTCGTCCACGACGATGTGCGCGCTGCCGGAGGCGCACTCGGCGGTGCGGAGGTGGTCGGTGCCGATACTCAAGTTTTCTAGGACCGACCGGAGTTGGGTGCCGTACGGGTCGTTGCCCACCGCGCCGATCATCGAGACGTCGGCGCCCGCGCGGGCCGCGGCGACGGCCTGGTTGGCGCCCTTGCCGCCGGGGATCGTACGGAACTCCCGTCCTGTCACGGTCTCCCCGCGCTGCGGGGCCTTGCCGACGTACGCGATGAGGTCCATGTTCGTGCTGCCCAGCACGACGATATGGGTCATGGGTGGACTGGCTCCAAGTGCGTGAGGGAGTGCGTCAGTTGGGCGAGTGTGTCGAAGCCGGTGCCGTTGAAGTCCGCGACGGAGGTGGCCAGTCGGTTCTTCAGAGGGTCCGTCCAGCGGCCCGGGAGGGCGGCGGGGGAGCCGGCGAGTAGCGCGGCGATGCTTCCGGCGGTCGCGCCGTTGGAGTCGGTGTCCCAACCGCCGGACACGGCACGGCAGATGGAGCCGGTGAAGTCGCCGTCGGCGTGGGTGAGGGCGGCGGCGATCAGGGCGGTGTTGGGGATGGCGTGGACCCAGTGGTAGGTGGTCGCGTGGGTGGCGTGGAGTTCGTCGACCACTGTGTCGAAGTCGGGGTGCGACTGCGCCAGTTGGATGCCGTGGTGGATGGCTGCGGCCAGGCGGGAGCGTGGGGGGACGACGGTCAGCCCGGTGCGCAGGCAGGCGTGGATGTCGTGGGTGCCGGTGGCGGCCCGGGCGATGGTGGCCGCCGTGAACATCGCCGCGTAGACGCCGTTGGCGGTGTGGGTGAGGGTGGCGTCGCGGTACGCCTGTTCGGCGGCGGCGGCCGGGTCGCCGGGGCAGGTCCAGCCGTAGATGTCGGCGCGGATCAGGGCGCCGATCCACTCCTGGTACGGGTTGTCGTACGTGGCTGTCAGCGGTGGCCTGAGACCGGCGGCGAGGTTGCGGTAGGCGGCGCGTTCCGCCGTGAACGTCTGGAGGAAGGGCAGTCGCAGCAGCCACAGCTCGCCGACCTGCTCGGTGCTGAAGTCGAAACCGTGCGTCTCCAGCAGATCCAGGCCGAGGATCGCGTAGTCGACGTCGTCGTCCCGGCAGCTTCCGTGGATCCGGCCACGCACGCACTGGCGCCACTCCGGGCGGAGCTCGAAGTCGTCGGACCCGTCCGCGCTGCCCGCGGGCGGCTCGGGCAGGTAGTCGGTGAGCGGGAGGGCGCCGGTGCGCCGCAGGTAGCGGTCGATGCGGTCGCGGGTCCAGTAGTCGCCGCGCTCGACCGGCTTGCCGAGCATGTTGCCCGCGATCCGGCCGAGCCAGCCTCCGAGAACGCGGTCGGCCTGTCCCGTGGCGGTGCCCGCAGCGGTCATCCCTCCGGTTTACCACCAACACGGGGCCCGCGGTGTCCCGGCGGTGCGCGGCCGGGGAGGGCATGGCGGGCCGGTCGTCCTGCGGTTAAGGTCGCAGCGGCGCGACTGCCCTGACGTGTGCGGGGCCGAGAGCAAGGGGAATACAGGGTGGCGGACGCTGCGGGTACGACCAGTACGACGGGTACGGCAGGTGTGCGGACGGCTCGGGTGCTGATCGCGGCCGACAAGTTCAAGGGGTCGCTGACGGCCGTACAGGTCGCCGAGCGGGTGACCGCCGGGCTGCGCAGGGCCGCCCCGGGCGTCGAGGTCGAGTCGCTGCCCGTGGCCGACGGCGGCGACGGGACCGTGGCCGCCGCGGTCGCCGCCGGATTCGAACAGCGTGAGGTGCGGGTCGCGGGGCCGCTCGGACACGAGGTGACCGCCGCGTACGCGCTGCGCGGTGACACCGCCGTCGTGGAGATGGCGGAGGCGAGCGGGCTCCAGCGGCTGCCCTCGGGCGTCCTCGCGCCGCTCACGGCATCGACGTACGGCTCCGGCGAACTGCTGCGGGCCGCCCTGGACGCGGGCGCGCGCACGATCGTCTTCGGGGTCGGCGGCAGCGCCACCAACGACGGGGGCGCGGGCATGCTGTCCGCTCTCGGCGCGCGCTTCCTGGACGCCGACGGAGAGCCCGTACCCCCCGGGGGCGGCGGTCTTGGCAGCCTCGCCTCGGTGGATCTCTCGGGCCTCGACCCCCGTCTCGCGGACGTCGACCTCGTGCTGGCCAGCGATGTGGACAACCCGCTGACCGGGCCGACGGGCGCGCCCGCCGTGTACGGCCCGCAGAAGGGCGCCTCCCCGGCCGACGTGGCCGCCCTGGACGAGGCTCTCGCGCACTACGCCAAGGTCATGGAGACGGCGATCGGCGTGAAGGCCGCCCAGTACGCCACCGCGCCGGGCGCCGGCGCCGCCGGGGGCATCGGCTACGGCGCCTTGGTCCTCGGCGCCCGGTTCAGGCCCGGCATCGAGGTCATGCTCGACGTCCTCGGCTTCGCGTCCGCCCTGGACCGCGCCACGCTGGTGATCACCGGGGAGGGCTCCCTCGACGAGCAGACCCTGCACGGCAAGGCCCCGGCGGGTGTCGCGGCGGCGGCCCGGGCCCAGGGCCGCGAGGTCGTCGCGGTCTGCGGACGCCTCGCCCTGCGCCCGGAGGCACTGGGCCGGGCCGGCATCCGGCGCGCGTACCCCCTGACGGAGATCGAGCCGGACCTCGCGAAGTGCGTCGCCGAGGCCGGGCCGCTCCTGGAGCGGGTCGCGGAGAACATCGGCAGGGACTTTCTGCTCTGAAGCCTGCTCCTGGGGGCCGCCACACGCCCAGGCCGGGCCCGTGCCAGGTGCCGGCAGCAGCGTGCCCACGCCCCCGTCGGCCCGCCTCCGCCGCCCGAACCGGTGTCCGGCTCCCGTGACGGCTGCTGAAGGCCTCCCACGGGTCCCACCGCTCCGCCTGCCCCAGCACCACCCGGCGTACGCGCTCCCACCGGGCGGGATGAAGGCCGTACCGGAGTCCGAGAGGCCGAGAGTTCGAGGAGGCGTCCGTCACGGCAGGCTGCCCGCGCGGGTGCGTGCGCCCGGAGATGAGCCCCGGGCGCAACGCGAAGGGCCCCGAACCGATCGGAATCCGGTTCGGGGCCCTCCGTACGAATACGTACGAATACGTACGAGCGCGTACGAGTGTGTCGCGCGACCGCTACGGCAGTTGTGCCGCCCGTGCCTCGCGGTTCTCGCGCCGGTTGTCGCGGAAGTTGTTCACCCGGCGGGCCGTGGCGAACAGCGGGATCGTCGCCGCCATCACGATCTGCAGCGCGCAGCCCGTCTGCAGCAGCACCTGGCCGCTCGGGGCGTCGAACGCCCACGCCGCCAGCATGCCCATGGCCGACACGATCCAGCAGAGCATCGCCACCGCGAGGACGCCCCGTGGCTTCGGGTACTCGACCCGGCTCACCATCAGCCACGCGGTACCGAGGACCGCCAGCAGTGTCGCCTCGAACGGCAGTTCGAGCAGCACGATCGAGACGACCGTGAGTGCGCCGAACGGCGAGGGCATGCCCTGGAACGTGCCGTCCTTCACGGTGACGCACGAGAAGCGGGCGAGCCGCAGCACCACCGTCAGCAGCACGACGATCGCGGCCACCGCCGCGACCCGCTCATGCGCGTCCCTCGCGACCATCCCGTACACCAGCACGAAATACGCCGGCGCCAGCCCGAAGCTGATCAGGTCGGAGAGGTTGTCCAGCTCGGCGCCCATGGGGGAGGAGCGCAGCTTGCGGGCGACCAGGCCGTCGAAGAGGTCGAAGACCGCCGCGCACAGCATCAGGATCACCGCGGTCGCCGCCGAGTGACGGGCCATGCCCGACTCGTCACTGCCGGTGAGGTGCGGGATCAGGATGCCGGTGGTGGTGAAGTACACGGCCATGAAGCCGCAGGTGGCGTTGCCGAGGGTGAGGGTGTCCGCTATCGACAGGCGAAGAGAGAGAGGCATCTCCTCCTCGTCGTCACCCACCTCGTCGGCCTCCGGAACCCACTGGGTCTCGGGATCAATCACGGTCAATGCGAGTCACCCCTGCCACTGTCTTCTGGCCGACCTCGACCGCGACCTCGACACCTTCGGGAAGGTAGATGTCGACGCGCGAGCCGAAGCGGATCAGGCCGATGCGGTCGCCCTGTTCGACCTTCGTGCCCTGCGGGACGTACGGGACGATGCGGCGAGCGACCGCACCGGCGATCTGGATCATCTCGATGTCACCGAGCTCGGTGTCGAAGTGCCAGACAACTCTCTCGTTGTTCTCGCTCTCCTTGTTGAACGCCGGTACGAACCCACCCGGGATGTGCTCGACGGACGTCACCGTGCCGGAGAGGGGCGCGCGGTTGACGTGTACGTTGAGCGGGCTCATGAAGATCGCGACGCGGGTGCGCCCGTCCTTCCACGGCATGATGCTCTGCACCACACCGTCGGCGGGGGAGATGACCCGGCCCTGGGTGATCTCGCGCTCGGGGTCGCGGAAGAACCACAGCATGCCCGCCGCCAGCGCGGTGGCGGGTACTGCCACGACCTTGGCGGCGCCGGACTTGCGCGCGCGTACCAGGCTGAGGGCTGCGGTGGCGACGGTCGGGAGGAGCCACGGCGATGCTCCGCGCGCCAGGCGTACGCCTGCCAGGCTGTCGCGAGGTGCAGAGGTTTGGCTGTGGGGCATGGATGACCTTCGTAGCGGACGATGCCGCGCTGTATCAGGGGACGGCGGCTTTCCGGCGATCGTAGCGGCTCGCGGCCACAACTGGGTAAGCCAGAAAGCCGAGTCGGCGGCTGAAGGGTGCTGACGGGGTGTGACGTTGTTCTCGAACAAAACACCCCGAAACGGAAAATCAGCCCTGGAATCGATACTCTTCGAGCAGCCTTCGCCCGATGATCATTTTCTGGATCTCGGCGGTACCTTCGCCGATCAGCAGCATCGGGGCCTCTCGGTAGAGGCGCTCGATCTCGTACTCCTTGGAGAAGCCGTAGCCGCCGTGGATCCGGAAGGCGTCTTCCACGACCTCCTTGCAGTACTCGGAGGCGAGGTACTTCGCCATCCCTGCTTCGAGGTCGTTTCGCTCGCCGGAATCCTTTTTGCGTGCCGCGTTAACCATCATCGCATGGGCGGCCTCGACCTTGGTAGCCATCTCGGCCAGCTTGAACTGGATCGCCTGGTGCTGGGCGATCGGCTTGCCGAAAGTGTGCCGTTGCTGGGCGTACTGGACACCCAGTTCGAAGGCGCGCTGGGCGACCCCGCAGCCACGTGCCGCGACGTTGACCCGCCCAACCTCCACTCCGTCCATCATTTGGTAAAAACCTCGGCCGGTGGTGCCCCCGAGGACGCGATCGGCCGGAATCCGCAGTCCGTCCATGATGAGTTCGGTGGTGTCGACCCCCTTGTAACCCATCTTGTCGATCTTGCCCGGGATGGTGAGTCCGGGCCGCACCTCACCGAAGCCCGCCTCCTTCTCGACGAGGAAGGTGGTCATCGACTTGTGGGGCGCCGTCCCCTCGGGGTGTCCTTCGTCACTTCGTACGAGTACGGCGACCAAATTGGACGTTCCGCCGTTCGTCAGCCACATCTTCTGGCCGTTGAGGACGTACTCGTCGCCGTCCCTGACCGCCTTGGAGGTGATGGCCGACACGTCCGAGCCGAGCCCCGGCTCCGACATCGAGAAGGCGCCGCGGACGTCGCCGGCCGCCATCCTCGGCAGGAAGTGGTCCTTCTGCTCCTGTGTACCGTGCTGCTTGAGCATGTACGCGACGATGAAGTGCGTGTTGATGATCCCGGAGACGGACATCCAGCCACGCGCGATCTCCTCGACGCACAGCGCGTACGTCAGGAGCGACTCGCCGAGCCCGCCGTACTCCTCGGGGATCATCAGGCCGAACAGGCCCAACTCCTTGAGGCCGTCGACGATCTGCTGCGGATACTCGTCGCGGTGCTCCAGCTCGGTCGCGACCGGGATGATCTCCTTGTCCACGAAGTCCCGCACCGTGGACAGGATCTCCCGCTGGATGTCGGTCAGACCGGCGGTCTGGGCGAGTCGCGCCATGGCTACTTCTCCTGCTCCCTGGGCTGGGGGCGGCCGGGCTGTTCGCCGCCGCGCTCCTTGATGTAGGTCTCGGTCGGCACCATCACCTTGCGGCGGAACACGCAGACCAGCGTGCCGTCCTGCTTGTAACCCCTGGTCTCCACGTACACGATCCCGCGGTCGTTCTTCGACCGGGAGGGCGTCTTGTCGAGGACCGTCGTCTCGCCGTAGACCGTGTCGCCGTGGAAGGTCGGCGCCACGTGCTTGAGCGACTCGACCTCCAGGTTCGCGATCGCCTTGCCCGACACGTCCGGCACGGACATGCCCAGGAGCAGGGAGTAGATGTAGTTCCCCACGACGACGTTCTTCCCGAAGTCGGTCGTGTTCTCCGCGTAGTTGGCGTCCATGTGGAGCGGGTGGTGGTTCATCGTCAGGAGACAGAAGAGGTGGTCGTCGTACTCCGTGACCGTCTTCCCGGGCCAGTGCTTGTAGACCGCCCCGACCTCGAACTCCTCGTAGGTGCGTCCGAACTGCATGGTGTTCAGGGCTCCTTAGTCGACGGGGGTCTCGAACTTGCTGGTGCGCCGCATACCCGCCGCCCGGCCCTTGCCCGAGATGACCAGCGCCATCTTGCGGCTGGCCTCGTCGATCATCTCGTCGCCGAGCATCGCGGAGCCCTTCCTGCCGCCGGCCTCTGACGTGCAGTAGTCGTAGGCGTCCAGGATCAGCTCGGCGTGGTCGAAGTCCTCCTGCGAGGGCGAGAAGATCTCGTTGGACGCCTCGACCTGGCCCGGGTGCAGCACCCACTTGCCGTCGAAGCCGAGGGCGGCGGCCCGCTGGGCGACCTCGCGGTAGCCGTCGACGTTGCGGATCTGGAGGTAGGGGCCGTCGATCGCCTGGAGGTTGTTGGCGCGGGCGGCCATCAGGATCTTCATCAGGATGTAGTGGTAGGCGTCCGCCGGGTAGCCGGGCGGCTGCTCGCCCACGACCAGTGACTTCATGTTGATCGACGCCATGAAGTCGGCAGGGCCGAAGATGATCGTCTCGACACGTTGACTGGCTTGAGCGATCGCATTGACGTTGTTGAGTCCCTGCGCGTTCTCGATCTGCGCCTCAATACCGATCTTGCCGACCTCGAAGCCCATCGTCTTCTCGATCTGCGTCAACAGCAGATCCAGGGCCACGACCTGCTGGGCGTCCTGCACCTTCGGCAGCATGACGCAGTCGAGGTTCTGGCCGGCCCCCTCGACGACCGTGACGACATCGCGGTACGTCCACTCGGTCGTCCAGTCGTTGACGCGCACGACCCTCGTCTTGCCCGTCCAGTCGCCCTCGTTGAGGAACTTGACGATGGTGTGCCGCGCCTCGGGCTTGGCGAGCGGGGCGCACGCGTCCTCCAGGTCCAGGAAGACCTGGTCGGCCGGCAGGCCCTGGGCCTTCTCCAGGAAGCGGGGGTTGCTCCCGGGGACCGCGAGACAGGAGCGGCGCGGACGCAGACGGTTGACGGGCGTGGTCATGCGGGGACCTCCAGGGGGTCGAGCTTGTTCGCTTTCCGGATCTCGTCGACGATGCGGCCGATGATTCCGGTGATGTCGAAGTCCTTCGGGGTGAAGACCGCGGCCACGCCCGCAGCCCTGAGCTGTTCGGCGTCACCATGGGGGATGATCCCACCGGCGATCACCGGAATATCAGTGGCACCCGCCACACGGAGCCGGTCCATCACATCCGGCACGAGCTGGGCGTGCGAGCCGGACAGGATGGACAGGCCGACCGCGTGCACGTCCTCTTCGAGGGCCGCGTCCACGATCTGCTCCGGGGTGAGCCGGATGCCCTGGTAGACCACCTCGAATCCGGCGTCACGGGCCCGTACGGCGATCTGCTCGGCGCCGTTGGAGTGTCCGTCGAGCCCCGGCTTGCCCACCAGGAAGCGGAGATTGCCGACGCCCATCTCCTTCGCGGTGTCCGCGACCCGGCGCCGGACCAGCGCCATCGCGGTGCCCTCCTCGGCGGTCACCGCGACCGGCGCGGACGAGACGCCGGTCGGTGCCCGGAACTCCCCGAACACCTCGCGCAGGGCCCCTGCCCACTCACCGGTCGTGACGCCGGCGCGGGCGCACTCCAGGGTGGCCTCCATGAGGTTGTCGGTGCCCTTCGCGGCCTCCTTCAGCCGCTCCAGCGCCTTGCAGGGGCGCGGGTGGTTGAACGGCGGCTGGTACCGCGTGTCGCGCCAGCCCCGCAGTGCCGTGGTCACCCGGGCCTCGACGGCCGGGTCGACGGTCTGGATCGCCGCGTCGAGGTCGGCCGTCAGCGGGTTCGGCTCGGTCGACTCGAAGATGTTGACGCCGACGATCTTCTCTTCCCCGGACTCGATACGGGCCCGCCGCTCGGCGTGCGAGGCGACGAGATGCGACTTCAGGTAGCCCGACTCGACGGCGGCCATCGCGCCGCCCATCTCCTCGATGCGGCCCATCTCGGCGAGCGACTCCTCGACCAGCTCGGCCACCTTCGCCTCGACGACGTGCGACCCGGCGAAGATGTCCTCGTACTCCAGCAGGTCGCTCTCGTAGGCGAGCACCTGCTGCATCCGCAGCGACCACTGCTGGTCCCAGGGCCGGGGCAGGCCCAGTGCCTCGTTCCACGCCGGGAGCTGCACGGCACGCGCGCGTGCGTCCTTCGACAGGGTCACCGCCAGCATTTCGAGCACGATCCGCTGGATGTTGTTCTCCGGCTGTGCCTCGGTCAGCCCGAGCGAGTTGACCTGCACGCCGTACCGGAAGCGCCGCTGCTTGGGGTTCTCGATGCCGTAGCGCTCGCGGGTGACCTGGTCCCAGATCCGGCCGAACGCCCGCATCTTGCACATCTCCTCGATGAACCGGACACCCGCGTTCACGAAGAACGAGATCCGGGCGACGACGTCACCGAACTTCTCGGCGGGCACCTGCCCCGAGTCCCGTACGGCGTCCAGCACCGCGATCGCCGTCGACATGGCGTACGCGATCTCCTGGACCGGGGTCGCCCCCGCCTCCTGGAGGTGGTAGCTGCAGATGTTGATCGGGTTCCACTTCGGGATGTGGTTGACCGTGTAGCAGATCATGTCCGTCGTCAGCCGGAGCGAGGGTCCCGGGGGGAAGACGTGCGTCCCCCGGGACAGGTACTCCTTGACGATGTCGTTCTGGGTCGTCCCCTGGAGCGTGGTGATGTCGACACCCTGCTCCTCGGCGACGACCTGGTAGAGCGCCAGCAGCCACATGGCGGTGGCGTTGATCGTCATCGAGGTGTTCATCTGGTCCAGGGGGATGTCCTGGAACAGCCGGCGCATGTCACCGAGGTGCGAGACGGGCACGCCGACCCGGCCGACCTCGCCACGGGCGAGGATGTGGTCGGGGTCGTACCCGGTCTGGGTCGGCAGGTCGAAGGCCACCGACAGACCTGTCTGGCCCTTGGCGAGGTTGCGCCGGTACAGCTCGTTGGACGCCTCGGCCGTGGAGTGACCGGCGTACGTGCGCATGAGCCACGGCCGGTCCCTGTCCTTGGGTGACTGACGCTCGTTCATTCGCGCCTCTCAGATGTTGCGGAAGCGGTTGATGGCGTCGATGTGCTGGGCGCGCTTCTCCTCGTCGCGCACCCCGAGACCTTCCTCGGGGGCCAGGCACAGGACGCCGACCTTGCCCTGGTGGACGTTGCGGTGCACGTCGTGGGCGGCCTGCCCGGTCTCCTCCAGGGAGTACACCCTGGACAGCGTCGGGTGGATCTTGCCCTTGGCGACCAGCCGGTTGGCCTCCCAGGCCTCGCGGTAGTTGGCGAAGTGCGAGCCGATGATCCGCTTCAACGACATCCACAGGTACCGGTTGTCGTACTCGTGGTTGAAGCCCGAGGTGGAGGCGCAGGTGACGATCGTGCCGCCCTTGCGCGTGACGTAGACGGAGGCGCCGAAGGTCTCGCGGCCCGGGTGCTCGAAGACGATGTCGACGTCCTCGCCGCCGGTCAGCTCACGGATGCGCTTGCCGAACCGCTTCCACTCGCGCGGGTCCTGTTGGTGCTCGTCCGCCCAGAACCTGTAGCCCTCGGCGTTGCGGTCGATGATCGCCTCGGCGCCCATCGACCGGCAGATGTCCGCCTTCTGCTCGCTGGAGACGACACAGATGGGGTTGGCGCCGCCGGCCAGCGCGAACTGTGTGGCGTACGAGCCGAGCCCGCCGCTCGCGCCCCAGATGAGGACGTTGTCGCCCTGCTTCATCCCGGCGCCGTTGCGCGACACGAGCTGCCGGTACGCGGTGGAGTTGACCAGCCCGGGTGCGGCGGCCTCCTCCCAGCTCAGGTGGTCCGGCTTGGGCATCAGCTGGTTGGACTTGACGAGCGCGATCTCCGCCAGGCCGCCGAAGTTGGTCTCGAAGCCCCAGATGCGCTGCTCGGGGTCGAGCATCGTGTCGTTGTGCCCGTCCGACGACTCCAGCTCCACGGACAGACAGTGCGCGACGACCTCGTCACCGGGCTTCCAGGCGTTGACACCGGGACCGGTGCGCAGGACGACGCCCGCGAGGTCGGAGCCGATGACGTGGTAGGGCAGGTCGTGCCGCTTGGTCAGCTCGCTGAGCCTGCCGTAGCGCTCCAGGAAGCCGAAGGTCGACAGCGGCTCGAAGATCGACGTCCAGACCGAGTTGTAGTTGACCGAGGAGGCCATGACGGCCACCAGGGCCTCGCCCGGGCCGAGTTCAGGCACCGGGACGTCGTCCAGGTGGATCGACTTGCGGGGGTCCTTGTCGCGGGTGTCGAGGCCCGCGAACATGTCCGTCTCGTCCTTGTGCACGGTGATCGCACGGTACGACTCGGGAAGCGGCAGAGCGGCGATGTCGGCCGGAGTCGAGTCCGGCGACTGGATCGCGTCCAGGATGTCCTTAACGGTCACGGTGTTGCCTCCGGCGAATGGCGCCCCGAGGGAAGGACGCTGAGGGTTACGTCGGTGCTGCTGAGGGTTGGTGAGAGACGTGCCGTCGGTTCGGCGGGTGGTGCTTCGGCAGCGCGTGGTGGCGCGGGAGGTTGCCTGTGACGCAGGCGTCCGGGCGCGCGAATCACGTGGATTGCGGGGACAGCCGACGTACGAAAGGTCTCTGCACGCCGGCCGCCCGGACACCTTCAAGGTATGGCACCGCGTGTCAGGTGACAAGGCACTGGGTGCCAGAATCTGCACTCAGATGAAATCTTTACGCAACAAATGAGCGATGATCGATCAAAAGCTACCGAGGAGTAGTCCTCGTGGGGCACGGAAAAGGCGGGCCTCGCTGTCCGCGACCCGCCTCTTTCCTGGGATTCCCGAGTTCTCTACGACCGTTCCTTCAGCGCCTGTTCGATGGTGCGCATCACCTCGTCGAGCGGGGCGTCGGTCCGGGCCACCGCGACCAGCACCTCTCCCTGCGAGGTCACCGAGGCGGGCATGGTGGTCCGGGGAGTGGTGTCGCGCCCGGCCCCGATGCCCGTACCGAAGGTCTTCCGCACGATCCCGAAGGCGTGGTCGAGCTGTGCCTCGACGTCACCCTGGCCGCCCGCCCGCAGCCAGCGCCGCAGGACGTGGTTGTGGGCGGTGACCACGGCCGACGCGGCGACCTCGGCCAGCAGCGGATCGTCGTTCGCGTCGTCGTCGTGGGCGTGCTCGTCGAAGTGGCCCAGGAGATAGCGGGTGAAGAGGCGTTCGTAGCGGGCGACCGACGCGATCTCCGCCTCCCGCAGGGTGGGGACCTCGCGCGTCAGCTTGTAACGGGCGACCGAGATCTCCGGCCGGGCCGCGTACATCTTCATGACTTCCTTGATGCCGCGGCACACGGTGTCGAGCGGGTGTTCGTGCGCGGGCGCCGCGTTGAGCACCGCCTCGGCCCGGATCAACGTGTCGTCGTGGTCCGGGAAGATCGCTTCTTCCTTGGAGCGGAAGTGCCGGAAGAAGGTGCGGCGGGCCACGCCGGCCCGGGCCGCGATCTCGTCGACGGTGGTGCCTTCGTAGCCCTTGGCCGAGAACAGTTCCATCGCCGCCGCCGCCAGTTCTCGGCGCATCTTGAGTCGCTGGGCGGCGGCACGACCGCCCGCGGCACTCTCCGGCGCGTCGGGCGTGGCAGGGGTACGGGAGGACTTGGCGGGCTGGGACATGACCCGAACGTACTGCATCCGTGCAGGGTGGCGCGCACGTCCGGGATCACCTTCGCCCAGGGCGGGCGAGGGCGGGGCGGCCGGATCGAGGAGGCCGCCCCAGTCCTCGTCGTGCCTCGGGCCGCGCCCGAACCCCAGTCCGAAGCCCGGTGGGAAGCCGGGCCCGGACCGGTCGCCGGCCCGGTCAGCGGCGGGCATACTCGCGGAAGCCGCGGCCCGTCTTGCGGCCGAGGCAGCCCGCGGCCACCAGATGCTCCAGGAGCGGCGCGGGGGCGAGTCCGGGGTCGCGGAACTCGCGATGCAGGACCTGCTCGATGGCAAGGGAGACATCCAGCCCGACCACGTCCAGGAGTTCGAACGGGCCCATCGGGTAGCCGCCGCCCAGCTTCATCGCCGCGTCGATGTCGTCAAGAGACGCGTAGTGCTCCTCCACCATCTTGATCGCGTTGTTGAGATACGGGAAAAGCAATGCGTTGACGATGAAGCCGGCTCGGTCTCCACAGTCGACTGCATGCTTCTTGATCCGTCCACAGACCTCGCGGACCGTTGAGTGGACATCGTCGGCCGTCAACACCGTACGGACGACCTCGACCAGCTTCATCGCCGGTGCGGGGTTGAAGAAGTGCATGCCGATCACGTCCTCGGGCCGCGAGGTGGCCCGCGCGCACGCGATGACGGGCAGCGAGGAGGTCGTGGTGGCCAGCACCGCGCCCGGCTTGCACACCTTGTCCAGCGCCGCGAACAACTGCTGCTTGATCTCCAGGTCCTCGGCGACGGCCTCGACGGCCAGCTCCACGTCCGCGAAGGCGTCGTACGAGCCCGCCGCAGTGATCCGGTCGAGGGCCTGGGCCGCGGCCTCGGCGGTCAGACGGCCCTTGTCGACGGAGCGGGCCAGGGACTTGCCGATCCTGGCCTTGGCCGTCTGGGCCTTCTCGTCGCTGCGGGCGGCGAGGACCACCTCGTACCCGGCCTTCGCGAAGACCTCGGCGATACCGGAGGCCATCGTGCCGGAACCGGCGACACCGACGGAGCGGACCGTGCGGCACGGGGTCCCGGAGGCGCCGGAGAGCGGGGTCAGCGCGTCCGGCACGACCGTCGCGCTGCCGGGCGCCTCGTACGAGTAGAAGCCGCGCCCCGTCTTCCTGCCGGTCAGGCCCGCCTCGCTGAGCTGCTTGAGGACGGGCGCCGGGGCGTGCAGCCGGTCGCGGGACTCGGTGTACATGGCCTCCAGGACCGTACGGGCCGTGTCGACGCCGATCAGGTCGAGCAGGGCGAGCGGACCCATGGGCAGCCCGCAGCCGAGCCGCATCGCGGCGTCGATGTCCTCCCGGGAGGCGTACCTCGCCTCGTACATCGCGGCGGCCTGGTTGAGATAGCCGAACAGCAGCCCGTCGGCAACGAAGCCGGGCCGGTCGCCGACCGCGACGGGCTCCTTGCCCAGCTCGACCGCCAGATCGGTGACCGCGGCGACGGCCTGCGGCGCGGTCAGCACCGAGGAGACCACCTCGACCAGCTTCATCGCCGGCGCCGGGTTGAAGAAGTGCAGGCCCAGGACGCGTTCGGGACGCGCCGAGTCGGCGGCGAGGCGGGTGACGGACAGGGCGTTGGTGCCCGTCGCGAGGATCGTCTCCGGGCGCACGACGGCGTCGAGGGCGCGGATGATCTGGTGCTTGATCTCGTACGACTCCGGCGCCACCTCGATGACCAGGTCGGCGTCGGCCGCCTCGTGCAGGTCGGTGGAGGTGCGGAAGCGGGCGAGCAGGTCCTCGCGCTCCCGCTCGGTGAGCCGGCCGCGTTCCACGGCCCGGGCGGTGGACGCCTCCAGTGCGGCGACGGCCCGCACGGCCGCGGCCTCGCTGATGTCGATGCCGACGACCTGACGGCCGGCGCGGGTGAGGATCTCGGTGATGCCGGTGCCCATCGTGCCGAGGCCGACCACGGCGACGGTGCGGAGCGTGGACGGAGAGGTGTGGGACAGGGGAGTGGCCATCGCGGGACTCCAGGAATGAGGGTGACGGCTGGGAACGCGCCCGGGTACGCCGGAGGGACGGAGCCCTGCGGAGAGGGAAGCCCTGGGAACGGTGCACCGGGTGCGGGAAAAGGGTGCGGAACGCGAACGCGGAGCGCTGATGCGGGTGATGCCGGGCTGCGAGGCGCACACGCCCGGTGCCGTGGTCGCGGGCGTGCACACGCCCGGAGAACGGTGAGGTCCGACCGGTCCTGTCCCAGACCGTGTCGCACTCACGACGGCTGCGTCACCAGGCCGTCGTCAGTAAGTACTGCCGGCGAGTGGGTAACTCGCTCGTCTGAGCTTAACCGGTGGGTAACGAGCGCGCCAGCCCCCGGTTTTGTGATGCGCGTCCCTGCATCCTGCCCACGCGGTCCCGCCCGCGCACCTAATCTCGGCACCATGGACGAAGAGTTGCGATCACTCACGGAACGCTTACGGCCGGAGGCGGGGCCGGATGCCCGGCAGGCGTACGAACGCCTGGTGGCGACCGGTGACCTCGACGAGTTGGCCGATGTCCTCACCGCCCCCGGACAGCCGCTGTGGACCAGGGAGTTGGCCGCCTTCCGGCTGGGACTCGCGGGGGACCGGCGGGCCTTCGAGGCGCTCGTACTGCTCCTCAACCACCGTGACCCGCAGCGCTGCGCCTCCGCCGCGTACGCCCTGGCCCGCCTCGGCGACCCGCGCACGGCCCGAGCGGCAGCCGCCCTCGCGACCAACGAACTGCGCGTCGCCTACGCCCTGCACCCGGTCCGGCTGCTGGCGCAGCTGCGCGCCCCCGAGTCCGTACCCGCGCTGATCACCACGCTGGCCCGCCGTCTGAGACCGCACGACCCCCACCGGCGGGTCGCGCTCGCCTGCGTCGAGGCACTGGGCACGCTGGGGGACCGGCGCGCGGCACCGGTGCTGAACGAGGCCCTGGCGCACCCGGCGCTCGCCGAGGCGGCGGTGCACGCGCTGGCCCGCATCCCGAAGCAGAGGTGAACCGGGGGAACCGTCAGCCGAGGAGCTCCCGGACATACCGCACCTCCGGTACGGCGACCCCGTCCACGTCGAAGGGCTCCTCGGCGCCGTCGGCCATGAACCCCGCCCGCTGGTAGAACCGCCGGGCCCGGTCGTTGCCCTTGAGCACCCACAGGAGCATGCGCCGGTGCCCGGCGAGGGCACACCGGCGCACCGCCTCGCCCAGCAGCGCCCGCCCGACTCCGGCACCGAACCGCCCGGCGTCCACGTAGATCGCGTACAGCTCGGCGTCGTCGGTGCGGAACTCGCCGTCCCGGTAGGGCCCGTGACAGGCCCAGCCGACGACCTCGCCGCCCTGCTCCGCGACCAGGTCGACGACCTCGGACCCGGCCCCCACGAAGAACGTCCGCCGCCGCTCGGCGTCCTCCGCCGCGCTGAGGGAGTCGAGATACGGCTGCGGTATCAGGCCCCGGTAGGCGTGCTGCCAGCCCCGGACACGTATCTCGGAGACGCGGTCGCAGTCGTCGAGGGTCATCTCGCGGACGAGGATCGGGTCGTTCATGGCGGCATCCCGGGCGAGTCGGCGTACGGAGGTGTTCGATTACTCGGGTGCCGGCTCGGGCAGTACGGCGAACGCCTCGATCTCGATCAGGAACTCCGGGCGCACCAGCGAGACCACCTGTACCGCCGACGCCGCCGGCAGCCGGTCGTCGGGTATGTGTTCCGCGCGAGCCGCGCGGACGGCCGGCATGTGGGCCATGTCCGTGACGAAGTAGGTGAGTTTGACGACCTGGCCGAAGTTCGCGCCCGCCGAGGCCAGACAGCGGCGCAGGTTCTCGAAGATCTGGCGTGCCTGCGCCGCCGGATCGCCCTCGCCGACCAGCTTGCCGTCCTCGTCCAGGGCGAGCTGGCCGGAGACGGCGACGAAACGGCCGCTGCCCGTGACGACATGGGTGTACTGGGAGGCGGGCGCGACGCCGTCGGGGGCGGGAATCCAGGTCAGCTCACTCATGGGCCCATGGTGGACCACGGGTCTGACAACGCCCCCGACGGGCTGCCGCTCCTGTCCCGGAGGCCTTCAGAGCAGCGTCAGTTGGACCGGCTCGGGGGTCTCGGCGCCGTGCCCGGCCGGGACGGGCGCCGGGATCCTGCGGGGCATTCCCGCGCGCGTGGGGCCCATCCCGTACTCCTGGGCCAGGTCGTGGACCTGGCGGGTGACACGGCGCTGGTACCACTTGGGGGCGTACGCGCCCTCCGCGTACAACCGCTCGTAGCGGTGTACCAGATGCGGATGGTGGTGCCCGAGCCAGGCCATGTACCACTCGCGGGCACCGGGCTGCAGATGCAGCACCAGCGGGGTCACGGAGGTCGCCCCCGAAGCGGCGATCGCCCTTACGGTGGCCCGCAGTTGCGCCGGGTCGTCGCTGAGGAAGGGGAGCACCGGCGCCATCAGCACCCCGCAGCCGATGCCGTGCTCGCCCAGCGCCCGTACGACGTCCAGGCGCCGTTCCGGGGCGGGTGTGCCCGGCTCGACCGTGCGCCACAGGTCGGGGTCGGTGAAGCCGACGGAGACGGAGACGCCGACGTCCGTGACCTGGGAGGCCTCGACCAGGAGGTCGAGGTCGCGGAGGATCAGCGTGCCCTTCGTCAGGATCGAGAAGGGGTTCGCGTGGTCGCGCAGGGCGGTGAGGATGCCCGGCATCAGCCGGTAGCGGCCCTCCGCGCGCTGGTAGCAGTCGACGTTGGTGCCCATCGCGATGTGCTCGCCGAGCCAGCGGCGCGAGCCGAGCTGGCGGCGCAGCAGCTCCGGCGCGTTCACCTTGACGACGATCTGTGAGTCGAAGCCGAGACCGGTGTCGAGGTCCAGATAGCTGTGAGTCTTGCGCGCGAAACAGTAGACGCACGCGTGCGTGCAGCCCCGATAGGGATTCACCGTCCATTCGAACGGCATGCGTGAGGCCCCGGGCACCCGGTTGATGATCGAACGGGCCCGGATCTCGTGGAAGGTGATGCCTCGGAACTCGGGGCTGTCGAAGGTACGGGTGGTCACCGCGTCCGCGCCGAACAACGCGGCGTCGGCCGGGCCGGAGCCGGAGCCCGACTCCACTGTGAGGTTCTCCCAGCGCATGACACCTCCTCGGTTGGTACTGACCACAGAATAGAACACATGTTCCCTTGATCGTGCGATCGTATGTTCGAGTCCTGTGAAGCTCCTGGACAGTGGTCGCCCCGATTTGGGCGGCCGGGCGGCGGGGTGGTTGGCTGAGCGCGAACCCCCGAAGAACCGAAGCTGCTGGAGGAACGCAATGGCGCAGGTCGAGGCCACCACGGAGCGCATCGTCGCGGCGGACGCGGAGACGGTGTTCGACGCCCTCGCCGAGTACAGCGGCACGCGCGCGAAGGTGATGCCGGAGCAGTACAGCGAGTACGCGGTGCACGAGGGCGGCGACGGCGAGGGCACCCTCGTCCACTGGAAGCTCCAGGCCACCAAGAAGCGCGTCCGGGACTGTCTGCTGGAGGTCACCGAGCCCACCGACGGCGAACTCGTCGAGAAGGACCGCAACTCCTCGATGGTCACCACCTGGCGCGTCACCCCGGCCGGCGAGGGCAGGTCCCGGGTCGTCGTCACCACCGTCTGGGACGGCGCCGGCGGCATCGGCGGCTTCTTCGAGCGCACCTTCGCCCCCAAGGGCCTCGCCCGTATCTACGACGCCCTCCTCGACAAGCTCGCCGCCGAGGTGGAGAAGTAACCCAGGGGGCAGCCCTCTGAAGGGCGTTGACTCCCGCCCTTCACCTCCCTCCGTCTCCCCCGTGCCTCACCGGTTCGAGTGGATCTCTCTCCCGTACCTCGGTACGCCGTAACTCGTCGCGCCTGCTCGCAGTTGTCGCCAAAGCGGGAATTGTCGGCAGGTGCGACGAGGGGAGCGGTACATGGGCGGGATCACTCTGGTGCAGGACGAACCGGTGACCGCGCTCGCCCCACCCCCAGCACAGCCTCCGCAACTGGGGCCGCGCCAGGTGCGGCTGGTGTTCTTCGGGCTCATGCTCGCGCTGCTGCTCGCCGCCCTGGAACAGATGATCGTCGCCACCGCTCTCCCGAGGATCGTCGGGGACCTGCACGGCCTGGACCGGATGTCCTGGGCGATCACCGCCTACCTGCTCACCGCCACCGTCGGACTGCCCGTCTACGGCAAACTCGGCGATCTGTTCGGCCGCAAGGGCGTCTTCCAGTTCGCGATCGTCGTCTTCGTCATCGGCTCCGCGCTGGCCGGCCGGTCACAGACCATGGACCAGCTCATCGCCTTCCGCGCCCTCCAGGGCGTCGGCGCGGGCGGGCTGATGATCGGCGTGCAGGCGATCATCGCGGACATCGTGCCCTCGCGCGAACGCGGGCGCTTCGGGGGCCTCATCGGCGCCGCGTTCGGCCTCGCCTCGGTCGCCGGGCCACTGCTGGGCGGCTACTTCACCGACCACCTCTCCTGGCGGTGGTGCTTCTGGTTCAACGTGCCGTTCGGGCTGCTGACCCTGGCCGTCGTCACCGTCGTACTCAAGCTGCCGAAGCCGACGGCCAAGGCGCGGCTCGACCTGCTCGGTGCGCTGCTGCTCGCCGCGGTCTCGGCCTGTCTGGTGCTGCTGACCAGTTGGGGCGGCAGCGAGTACGCGTGGGGCTCGCGCGAGATCCTCGGACTCGGCGCCGGAGCCGTCGTGGCCGCCGTGCTCTTCGTCGTCGCCGAGCACTTCGCGCCCGAACCCCTCATCCCGCTGCGGCTGTTCCGGGACTCCGTCTTCAACGTCACCGCCCTGGTGGGCCTGGTGATCGGCGTCGCGCTGCTCGGGGCCGCCGGCTATCTGCCGACCTTCCTTCAGATGGTCGACGGTGCCACCGCCACCGAGTCCGGGCTGCTGATGCTGCCCATGATGGCCGGCATCGTCGGCGCGTCGATCGTCTCCGGCCAGCTCATCAGCCACACCGGCCGCTACAAGGTCTGGCCCGTCCTGGGCACTGCCGTTGCCGCCGTCGGCATGTGGCTGCTGTCCCGCCTCGAAGCGGACACGCCCCGGCTGCACTACAGCCTCTGGATGGCCGTCCTCGGCACCGGTATCGGCATGGTGATGCCGGTCCTGGTCCTCGCCGTGCAGAACTCCGTGCGCCCCGCCGACCTCGGCACCGCCACCAGCGCCAACACCTACTTCCGGCAGATCGGCGGGAGCGTCGGCGCCGCCGTCTTCGGCACCCTCTTCGCGAACCGGCTCGCCGAGTCCCTGCGAAACAGCCTCCCCACGCGCGCGGGTGCCGCTCTCCCCGCCCCCGACTCGATCACCCCGCAGCTCGTCCACACGCTTCCCCCGGCGCTGCGCGACAGCTACATCAGGGCGTACGCCGACGCCATGCCGCGCGTCTTCCTGTACCTCGTGCCGGTGCTGGTCCTCGGCCTGTTCATCGCCTTCTTCCTCAAGGAGAAACCGCTGGTGTCCCACCACACCGCCCCCGACGACCTCGACACCGCGACGATGCCGGCCCCTCCGGCGGTCCCGGAGGCCCGCGCGTCGTACGCAGCCGGAGTCCCGGTGTGCGGCACCGTCCAGCACCCGGACGGGACCGTCGTCCCGCGCGCGGCGCTCACGCTGATCGATGTCACGGGAACGCAGATCGGGCGCGGCGCGAGTGCCGAGGACGGGCGGTACACGCTGGCCACGCCCGGCGCGGGGGCGTACGTCCTGATCGCCGCGGCGGGCGGCCACCAGCCGCAGGCGGTCACCGTGACCGTCGGCGAGCGGCCCGTCGAGGTGGACCTCGTCCTGGGCGGCGCGGGGCGCCTGGCGGGCCGGGTGCGGACCGCGGACGGCGCTCCGGTGCCGGACGCCACCGTCACGCTCACCGATGTGCACGGCGAGGTCGTCGCCACCACCCGCGGCGGGTACGAGGGCGGGTACGCCATCACCGAGCTGGTGGCCGGCGAGTACACCCTCGCCGCCAGCGCGTCCGGGTACCGCCCGGCCGCGCACCCCGTCACCGTGCGGGCCTCCCGGGAGACCCGCCTGGACGTCGAACTCGCGGGCGGAGCCGTCCTGAAGGGCACCGTACGGGCGAGTGGCGGGCGGCCCGTCGGGGACGCGCGTGTGACGCTGCTCGACCTGGCCGGCAACGTCGTGAACACACTCACCACGGCCGCCGACGGAACGTACCGGTTCGCCGACCTGTCCACCGGCGAGTACACGGTCATCGCCTCCGGCTACTCACCGGTCGCCACCGTCCTCCAGGTGGCCGGCGGCGGCCGTACGGAACGCGACCTCCAGCTCGGGCACGACGACTGAGCGGGCAGGGCGCGTGCGGCGCGCGCCGGAGCGCGACGGCCAAGACCAATAACCGGATTGCCACACATCGCGACCGGCCGACGCCGTACGGTTGTCGGACGGCACAGATCTTGTGGAGCCGTGGGAAGAAGGAGCCTGCGCCATGGAGCATGGCACCGAGACGGGCGTACCTCTCAGCGGCGGAGCTGAGGAGAGCGCGCCGGCGGAGCACGCCGTGGCGGGCCGTATCCCGCTGGCCGTGGTCGTGGTCGACCGCGAGGGCCTGGTCTCGCACTGGAGCAGGGGCGCGCGGCGGCTGTTCGGTGCATCCAAGGAGGAAGCCCTCGGCCGGCCCGCCGCCGACCTGCTGCCCGTCTCCGGCGCCCTCCCCGACACCGACGACGAGGGTGCGACGCCGTACTCGTCGTACGACGGCCTCGGACCCGACCTGGAGTCCTCCCTCGACGGCGGGCTGTCGTACCGGGCCGCCGGTCGCGCCCGCATCACGGTGCCCGGCGACGACGCCCGCGTCGATGTGCTGTGGTGGGCCTACCCTTTGGTGGGACCGGGCCACGAGCGCCTCCTCGTGCTGGCCGCCGACACCGACGTACTGCGCCAGGACGACGACGACGTCGCCGTCGAGCGCATAGCGCCCGGATTCGCCCTCCACACGAACTTCCCCGGCGCCGACGAACTCGCCCGCCGACTCCCCGAGATCCTGCCCAGCATGAGTGTCGGGGAGAGCGCCCGGATCGTCGCCCAGATCCTCGAACTGGGCTATCCCGTCCTGGAGTTCAGCCAGAACGAGCTGATTCCGGTCACTCCCGACTGGGGTGTGGCCCGACGCGCCGAGCGCAAGGCCCGCCGGGAGCGGGCGGCCCGTGCCGTCCTGGCCGGCGAGTCCCTGCCCGAGGACCTCCGGGACGACGTCGAGGACCTCGAACACGCGGCGGTGCGCGAGCGGCTGGAGTTCCTCAACGACGTCAGCGGGCGCATCGGCACCTCGCTCGACCTGTCCCGCACGATCATCGAGGTCAGCAAGGCCGTCGTACCCCGCTTCACGGACGTGGCGGGCACCTATCTGCGCGAACAGGTCGTCGCCGGTGAGGGGTTCCCCGACGGGGTGCCCGACACGACGACGATGTGGCACCGCGTCGCCCTCGAACACACCGACGAGCCGGGCCGCTGGGACGACGTCGTACCGGTCGGCGAGGCCATGCCGTTCCCGGCGCACACCCCGTTCTTCCAGTGCATGACCAGCGGTCAGCCCGTCCTCGTGCCGCGCATCAGCGAACAGATGGGGCACATGATCGCCTCGCAGTTCGAGAAGCGGGACATCCGGCCGCTGATCACCGGCCGCTCCATGCTGGTCGTACCGCTGAAGGCCCGCAACGTCGTCCTCGGCTTCATGATCCTGCTGCGCCACCCGGAGCGCGCCGAGTTCAACGACATGGACCGCGTCACCGGCGCCGAACTCGCCGCCCGCGCGGGCCTCGTGCTCGACAACGCGCGCATGTACACCTACCAGGAGAGCGTCGCCGAGACCCTCCAGGACAGCATGCTGCCGCAGATCCCGCCGCGCATGGCGGGCTGCGACATCGCCACCCGCTATCTGCCCGGCACACTGCTGGGCCGGGTCGGCGGCGACTGGTTCGACTCCGTGAAACTGCCGGGCGCCCGCACCGCCCTCGTCGTCGGCGACGTCATGGGGCACGGACTCAACTCGGCCGCGATGATGGGCCAGTTGCGTACGGCCGTCCAGACCATGGCCGCCCTCGACCTGCCGCCCGCCCAGCTTCTGCGCAACCTCGACGACCTCGCCCAGCGCCTCGGCGACACGTACCTCGCGACCTGCCTCTACGTCGTCTACGACCCGATCGAGAGCGAGCTGCACCTCGCCAACGCGGGTCACATCCCGCCGGTGCTGGTCCGCGCGGTGGACGGCCGGAGCGAACTCCTCGACCTGCCCACCGGCGCGCCGATCGGCGTCGGCGGAGTGCCCTTCGAGGCGGTACGCGTGCGCGTGGAGCCCGGCGACCGGCTCGTGATGTGCACCGACGGCCTGGTCGAGGTGCGCGGGGAGGACATCGGCGTGGGCCTGGCCACCCTCTGCGAGTCCGCCGCCCACCCGGCCGCCTCCATGGACGACGCCTGCGACACCATCATCCGCGCCCTCAACCCGCGCGGGGGCCGCAAGGACGACGTGGCGCTGCTGATGGCCCGGCTCAACGGGATCGAACCCGACGACGTCGCCGAATGGCGGCTCGCCCTCGACCCGGCCGAGGTCGGCCGGGCCCGTGCCGTGGTCCGCGAACAAATCCACGAGTGGGGCCTGGCGCGGCTGGTGGACAGCGCCGAGGTGCTGGTCGGTGAGCTGGTCACCAACGCCGTACGGCACTCCCACGGGCGGCCCGTCGAACTGCGGCTGGTGCGCGGCGAGACCCTGCTGTGCGAGGTGGACGACGACGATCACACCCTGCCCACGCTGCTCAGCGCCGGGCCCACGGACGAGTTCGGGCGTGGGCTGAGAGTGGTCAGCACGCTGGCCCGCGAGTGGGGCGCGAGCCGTACGGGCACCGGCAAGACCGTGTGGTTCGAACTCACGTTGCCGCGCCGCCGCTGACACCCCGGCAGGTGTCGCCGACGCCGCCCTTTGGCAGTGCCCTGTGCTTGGATTGCCGTTGCCACGGGGCCGGGGAGGCGCGCGAGGCGCACACCGGCGTACACCTCTCGAACGAGCCGTGAAGGTATGCGCGGTGCGCTTGTGGGCGTAACCGGGGCACGGTAGACCGAACTGGCCCGTCACCTCGGACGGGCAGCCGTCGCACCCTGGGGAGTTGGGTATGAGCGTGACGAGTCGGTACAGGGAGGCCTGGGAGGGCTTCTGGCGCGAGGTGCCCCATGAACAGGGGGCCGTCTTCTGGGACGCGGAGCCCGTGCTGACTGTCGGGCTCCACCTCGCCGTCTTCGAACCGCACCTCGCGGACTTCGAGTTGCCCCTGCTCGACCTCGGCTGCGGCAACGGCACCCAGACCCGGTTCCTCACCGACCGGTTCACCCGGGTCGTCGGCGCCGATCTCTCGGCCGCGGCCCTGGACCGCGCGCGCCAGGCCGACCCGGCGGGCGCCGCCGAGTACGAACTGCTCGACTGCGCCGAGAAGTCGGAGGTCGAGGAGTTGCAC
The DNA here is from genome assembly GCF_001418565.1 of Streptomyces graminilatus. Lineage (GTDB taxonomy): Bacteria > Actinomycetota > Actinomycetes > Streptomycetales > Streptomycetaceae > Streptomyces > Streptomyces graminilatus. The sequence continues at coordinate 46,438 of NZ_LIQQ01000144.1, forward strand.
GCGAAGCTCGGCGACACCAACGTGTACATGCGCGGGGTGCTCCACCAGTGCGACGCCGACGACCGGCAGACCCTCGTCGACGGCATCGCGACCCTCATCGGGCAGCGCGGCAGGGCCTTCCTGGTCGAACTGTCGCAGGACGCACGCCCGATGCTGATGGGCCTCGCAGAGAACCCCGAGGGCCCGCCGCCCAAACTGCGCCCGGTCCTCGAACACGGCATCGCACCCGGCGAGGTGGCGGACTCGGCGGTGCCCGTCTATCTGAGCGCGGCGGGCCTCCAGGTCCTCGGGAGCGGTGAACTCCCGCTCACCACAACGGAGTACACACCGGAGGGAACCCGCGTCGTGCTGCCCTCGAAGTGGGTCGTGGTGGCGCGGCAGCGCTGAGGTCACGGCGGCGCCGGACGGACGCCGGAGGCCGCCGTAATCACATCGAAATGTGGAGAACTGGTGGAGGATTGACGGGAGTCGCCGATCGTGGCGAGAATGCGATCACTTCGCTGGGCCTGAAGCGAGTGAAGTGACGCTAGTGACCTGGTCGCGCACGCCCTCGTGCGTCCGCCCGCGCCGGTCGCTGGCACCCGACACACTTCCCACACATTTCGATCCACAGAGGCATATTTTGTCGCGTTCGCACCAGTCCAGAACTCTGACTGTCCTCGCAGCAACCGCTTTCGCCGCCGCTGTCGTGCCCGTGCTCGGGGCGGGCACGGCGAGCGCGACCGCCGGGTGCGAGTCCGCCACCGTCCAGTACCGCTTCGCCGGTGACACCGAATGGACGTCGCAGGGTGGGTTCCACTCCTGGAAGGACGCTCCCAGCGCCGTCGAGGTGCGGCTGGCCCCGGGTCAGAACGTCGGGGAGGGGTGCAAGTACCCCGTGTCCCTGGCCGAGTACGCGACCGAGGGCCCGTACTGGGCCAACTCCGGTCACCAGACCCTGGTCGACAAGGCCACCGTCTACCTCACCTCCGCCGACGTCGCCGATGCCGGTGGCGCCGACAAGGCCTACCAGAAGCTGAGCGTCAAGGCGCCCGACTGCTACGGCCAGATCGACCTGTACGGCGACGACATCTCCTACGACGGCCAGACGGGCGAGGGCCACGGCCCCGCGCCCTACGAGCCCGAGGGCGTGTTCACGCCGTACCACCTCATAGCCGCCTGGAACGGTGGCGACAAGGCGTGCGACAAGGGCTCCTCCGAGCCGCCCGCCCCCACGCCGTCCGAGCCGAGCACCCCGGAGACCCCGACCACCCCGGACACCCCGA
>NZ_LIQQ01000145.1 GCF_001418565.1 Streptomyces graminilatus
GCGCGGGGAACTGCGCGACGAGCCCCCACCGGCCCGCAGTCGAACAACTGCCGTTAAGGGGCGCGAGGAACTGCGCGACCAGCCCCCACCGGGCCCGCGGCCAAAACGGCCCAACCCGCGGAGCGCCCCTTAGCCAGTCAGCCCGTTAGCCAGTCACCTCGGACCGGTCCCCGCCCCACAGCGTGTGGAACGAGCCCTCCCGGTCCGTCCGCCGATAGGTGTGCGCACCGAAGAAGTCCCGCTGCCCCTGCGTAAGCGCCGCAGGCAACCGCTCCGCGCGCAGCGCGTCGTAGTACGCGAGCGCAGCCGCGAAGCCCGGCGTCGGAACGCCCTGCCGCGTCGCCGCGACCAGCACCTCGCGCCAGTCGTCCTGCGCCGCCGCGATCTCCTGCGCGAACGTGTCGTCGGACAGCAGGCTCGGCAGGTCCGCCCGCGCGTCGTACGCCGCGCGGATGCGGTCCAGGAACGCCGCCCGGATGATGCAGCCGCCGCGCCAGAGCGCGGAGACGGCACCCAGGTCGATGTTCCAGTCGTACTCGGCGCCGCCCGCGGCGATCTCGTGGAAGCCCTGCGTGTACGACACGATCTTCGACGCGTAGAGCGCCTGCTCGACGCGGTCGGCGAAGGCGGCCGCCTCCGACTCGCTCAGCGGGGTCGCCTTCGGGCCCGCCAGCCCCCGCGACGCCTCGCGCAGCGCCGCGTGGCCGGACAGCGAGCGGGCGAAGACCGCCTCGGCGATGCCCGACACCGGTACACCCAGGTCCAGGGCGATCTGCACGGTCCAGCGGCCGGTGCCCTTCTGCTCGGCCTGGTCCACCACCACGTCCACGAACGGCTTGCCCGTCGCCGCGTCCACGTGGGACAGGACCTCGGCGGTGATCTCGATCAGGTAGGAGTCGAGCCGGCCGGTGTTCCAGGTGCGGAAGATGTCGGCGATCTGCGCCGGGGAGTACCCGGCGACATCGCGCAGGAGCTGGTACGCCTCGCCGATGAGCTGCATGTCGGCGTACTCGATGCCGTTGTGCACCATCTTCACGAAGTGACCGGCGCCGTCCGGACCCACGTGGGAGACACAGGGCGTGCCGTCCTGCGCCTTCGCGGAGATCTTCTCCAGCATCGGGCCGAGCGAGTCGTACGACTCGGCCGGGCCGCCCGGCATGATGCTCGGGCCGAGCAGCGCGCCCTCCTCGCCGCCCGAGACACCCATGCCGACGAAGTGGATGCCCTGCTCACGCAGGTCGCGCTCGCGGCGCCGGGTGTCCGCGAAGTGCGCGTTGCCGCCGTCGATGATCATGTCGCCGGGCTCCAGGAGCGGGGCGAACTCCTGGATCACCGCGTCGGTCGGCTCACCGGCCTTCACCATGACGACCAGGCGGCGCGGACGCTCCAGCGCGGCCACGAACTCCTTGGCGGTGTCGGCCGCGATGAAGGCGCCCTCGCTCCCGAACTCCTCGACCAGAGCGTGCGTACGAGCCGCCGTCCGGTTGTGCAGCGCGACCGTGTAGCCGTTGCGCGCGAAGTTGCGGGCGAGGTTGCGGCCCATCACCGCGAGTCCCGTGACGCCGATCTGGGCTGAGTTGCTCATGCGGATGGCTCCTAGTGGTCCTGGAAAACGGTCGTGCCGGTAGGTCCTGGATCAGTGGATCGGTGGTGCCGTGTCTGCTCGCCAGTATTGCCCCTCGGGCCATCCTGACGTGCCGGTACGCCGATCGCACATCCGGGTCCGCCGTTCCTGCGGTGCTGCGTTCTTGCTGTTCTTGCCGTTCTTGCGCCGTTCTTGCAGTTCTGCTGTCCCTGCGTACGCAGATACGCACCAGAACCCCCGTCTGCCTCAGCTTTCACGCAATCGGCCTCAACTCCTGGCCACTTCGGGGTCGCCCGGATGAACTTCGGCCGCACGGAGGCTGATTCGCGGTCTTGTGGTGGCCTGTTCCCAGCGCTTACTTTTGCGGTTCCTGGCAACGGATGAGGGGGCTCCGCCATGGCCGTACGCGGCAAGCATCGCCGGTACCAGCCGAACCGGATCAACCGGGCCTCTCTCACCGTCACCGCGGGCGGCGCCGGTATCGCGCTCCCGCTGGTCGGCGCGGGAGTGGCGGACGCGGCGGACATGGCGACCTGGAACAAGGTCGCCGCCTGCGAGTCCACGAACGACTGGAACATCAACACCGGCAACGGGTACTACGGCGGGCTCCAGTTCAGCCAGTCCACCTGGGAGGCGTACGGCGGCACGGCCTACGCCGGGCGCGCGGATCTCGCCACCAGGGACCAGCAGATCGCCGTGGCCGAGAAGGTGCTCAAGGCGCAGGGCCCCGAGGCCTGGCCCGTCTGCTCGGTACGCGCCGGTCTCACCCGGGGCGGCGACACCCCCGACGTCAACCCCTCCGGCAACGGGGGTGATTCAGGCCACTCGGGCTACTCGGGCCAGTTGGAACGGAAGTCCCAGCGGACCGTCCGTGACGTGAAGCCGCAGACCACGCCCCAGTCCCAGGCGGGCACCGCCGAGATGTACACCGTCGTGCACGGCGACACCCTCTCCGGCATCGCCGACGAGCGTGACGTCCGGGGCGGCTGGCAGCGCCTCTACTCGGCGAACCGCACGACGATCGGCGCCGATCCGGACCTGATAGTGCCGGGCCAGCGGCTGGACCTCCGTACGAAGGCCGCACCGCACGCCCCCGCCCACAAGTCCCGTCCGGGGAAGGCCCCGCACACCGCCGAGAAGGCCCCGCACCACGCGACCACCACACTCACCGCGCCGGTCAGCGCCGGGACCGGGACGCCGTACCGCAAGACGGGTTCCTCCTGGTCGAAGGGGTATCACACGGGCGTCGACTTCCCGGTGCCCACCGGGACCTCGGTGAAGGCGATCGGTGTGGGCGAGGTCGTCGAGGCGGGCTGGGGCGGGTCCTTCGGGTACCAGGTGGTGATCCGGCACGCCGACGGGCGCTACTCGCAGTACGCGCATCTGTCCGCCATCTCCGTGCGACAGGGCCAGTCGGTGTCCGTCGGGCAGCGCATCGGACGCTCCGGTTCCACGGGCAACAGCACCGGACCGCATCTGCACTTCGAGGTGCGGACGGGGCCCGACTTCGGCAGTGACATCGACCCGGTGGCCTATCTCCGGGCCGGCGGCGTCAGGATCTGACCCGCGTACGGTGCCGGTCGCGGGCGCTCATCGGGACCGGCACGTAGGGGATGCCGTAGCAGGCCGCGTAGGGAACGAGCACGTCGTCCCGCGTGTCCTGACCGGGACCGGCCGGCGGTGACGCCGCGCCGGCCGGCACCGGCCGGGCGGGCGTCTCGCTCACCGGCACCGCCGCCTCCTCTTCGTGGTCGCGCCCGGATCCGGTCTGTTCCGGTGCCGGGGCAGCCGGAGCAGCCGGAGCGACGAGAGCAGGGGAAGCAGGGGCAGGAAAGGCCGAGGGCCGCGCGTCGGTGTGCGGGGCGTGCTGGAGGCGCTCGGTGGTGAGCAGGATCAGGCCGCCCGCCGCGACCACACCGCAGCTCAGCGCGAGGATCGTGCCCGTGGTGCCGTACCGGAAGGTCTCGCCGAACATCGTGATGCCGACAGCCGCCGCCACCACCGGGTTCACGACCGTCAGCGTCGCGAGCGGCGCCGTCAGGCCACCGCCCCGGTAGGCCGCCTGCGAGAGCAGCAGCCCGGACATACCGAGCACCCCGATCAGCGCCAGCGACGGCACGTCCCCGGCCGTGGGGCCGTCGGACCAGTCCACGGCGACCACCTTCGTGAACACCGACGACATCCCGAAGGCGATACCGGACGCGATCGCGAGCAGGGTGCTGCGCACCGCCGGGTGCCGGTGCGCCGCACGCCCCGCCACCATCAGCGCCACCACCGCGGAGCCGGTGACCACGGCCAGCAGTACCCGCTCGGTGGTGCCCAGGGACCGCGCCTCGGACGCGCCGACCAGGGACAGCAGACCCGCGAGCCCGAGCGTCGCCATGATCGCGCCGCGCCAGGCCGCCGCCCCGGCCCTGCGGCGCACGAACAGCGCCGCCATCGGCAGCGCGAACACGATCGTCAGGGCGCCCATCGGCTGCACGACACTCAGCGGCCCGAACGCCAGCGCCACCACGTGCAGCACACCGCCGAAACAGTTCAGCGCCACGGCGGCCCACCAGACCGGCCGGCGCATCGGCGCGTAGGAGGGGCCGTGTCCGGACTCCGCGACCCGCTCCTGCACGATCGCCCCGCCCGCGTAGGCCACAGCGGAGACGAGCGACAGCACAATGGACAACGCGAGGGCGCTCATGAGCAACTCCTCTGCGTGCGGCGCGGGCGCGGGGCCCGGCGCGGCGAACGGTCGGCTTCCATAGTCACCACGATCCCTCCTCTCGCGCGCCCGCGCGTCGTCCCAGAGCATCCATCGCGTCCTACTGCCGATGGAGTACGCCGCGCCCCATGTCCTCCCCAAGGGGGGTGACGCGGCGCCGGGGCCGCTGCTCCCGGCCCGCTGTCCGGCCTGGTACTACTGCCTCTCGTGGACCTTGACCCCGATCTCACGGCGCTCGGACGGCTGGGCGGCTTCTTCGTACTACGCACGGCCGGAGCCCCCGCCGATCCGCCGCCGACACTCGCGCAGGCGTACGCGCATCGCGGCGAGGAGGTTTACCCGGATTCCATAACTTTCCGTGTCCGTACCGTCGCGGACCGTCTTGGTGTCTCCGCGCTGCGGGTTTCCGCGTCGATCGCCCAGCAGGCGCTCGCGGCCCGGCTGTGGTCCGTCGCCCTCGGCTGCGCCGTCCTGTACGGCCGCGTCCCCGACCTCGATCCCCGGCTGCTCCACTGGGACCCCGCCGCGAGCGCCCCCGACGACCTGTGGCTCGCGGAGACGCGCCCCCGGCCCGCCGACGCGGCGACCGTCGCGGACCTCGTCGTACGCGGGCATCTGGAGCCCCTCACGGCAGCCCTGCACGCCCGGTACGGCGTCGCCGAGGGCCTGCTGTGGGGCAACGCGGGCTCGGCGCTGGCCGGCGCGGCCCGCGAGGTCGACCGCTGGGCGCGCGGGGCGGGCACGGACGCCGGGACCCGCGCCCGCGCCCTCGCCGCCGAACTGTTCACCCACCCCCGGCTCGCCCCGACCGGCACGTTCACCGGCGGCGCCTTCCGGCGGCGCAGTTGCTGCCTCTACTACCGGGTGCCCGGCGGCGGGATCTGCGGTGACTGCTGCTTCACCAGGGCCCCACGGTCTTCCCCGGGCGCCGCATCTGGGTGACCATGTGGGAACCAGCCACTGAGAAGGGGGTTCCGGGTGCGTGTGGGCCTGCTGACCCGGGAGTACCCGCCGGATGTGTACGGCGGCGCGGGCGTCCATGTCGAGTTCCTGGCGCGGGAGTTGGCCGCCCTCACCGACCTGGAGGTCCACTGCTGGGGCGAGGGCCGGGGCGTCGGCGTCATCCGCCACCGCTCCTGGTCGGCCCTCGACGGGAGCAACGACGCGCTGCGCGTCTTCTCCACGGACCTCTCCATCGCCGCCGCCCTCGAAGGCCGCGAACTCGTCCACTCCCACACCTGGTACGCCAACCTCGCCGGCCACTTCGCCAAGCTCCTGTACGGCATCCCGCATGTGATGACCGCGCACTCCCTGGAGCCCCTGCGCCCCTGGAAGGCCGAGCAACTCGGCGGCGGATACGCCCTGTCGAGCTGGGCCGAGCGCACCGCCATCGAGTCGGCCGACGCCGTGATCGCCGTGTCCGGGGCCATGCGCGAGGACATCCTCGCCTGCTACCCGGCCCTCGACCCGGCCACCGTCCACGTCGTGCACAACGGCATCGACACCACCCTCTACCGGCCCGACCACGGCACGGACGCCCTCACCCGGATCGGCGTCGACCCGGCCCGCCCGTACGTCCTGTTCGTCGGCCGCATCACCCGCCAGAAGGGCGTGCCCCATCTGCTGCGCGCGGTACGGGACATCGACCCGGCCGCCCAGGTCGTACTGTGCGCGGGCGCCCCCGACACCCCGGAGATCGACCGGGAGTTCCGCGAACTCTTCCAGGAACTGAGCGCCGTACGCGAGGGCGTCTTCTGGATCCCGCAGATGCTGCCGCGCCCCGACGTCATCCAACTCCTCACGCACGCCGCCGTGTTCGTCTGCCCCTCGGTGTACGAGCCGCTGGGCATCGTCAATCTGGAGGCGATGGCCTGCGGAACTCCCGTGGTGGCCTCGCGAGTCGGCGGCATCCCCGAGGTGGTGGCGGACGGGAAGACCGGGGTTCTGGTGTCCCTGGACGACGACCCGCGGGCCTTCGAGGCGGACCTCGCGCGCGCTCTGGACTCCGTGCTCCGGGATCCGGAGGCCGCGCGGCGCATGGGGGACGCCGGACGGGAACGCGCGGTGGGGGAGTTCGGCTGGGACGCGGTGGCCCGGCGGACGGTCGGGCTCTACGAGGAGGTCCTCGGACAGGCCAGGCAGGCTTAGCCCGACCGGGGGACGGGAAGGCATCGGGCACAACCACGGTGAGGGGAGCGGCGATGCGTCGTGGTGGGCCTTCTGTGCTCGGGATCGTACTGGCGGGCGGAGAGGGCAAGCGTCTGATGCCCTTGACCGCGGACCGCGCGAAACCTGCTGTCACCTTCGGCGGAACGTATCGCCTGGTCGACTTCGTCCTGTCCAACCTCGTCAACGCCGACATCATGCGCATCTGCGTGCTCACGCAGTACAAGTCGCACTCACTGGACCGGCACATCACCACCACCTGGCGGATGTCCAGCCTGCTCGGCAACTACGTCACCCCGGTCCCCGCCCAGCAGCGCCTGGGCCCGCGCTGGTACCTGGGCAGCGCCGACGCCATCCTCCAGTCCCTCAACCTCGTGTACGACGAACAGCCCGACTACGTCGCGGTGTTCGGCGCCGACCACGTCTACCGCATGGACCCCCGCCAGATGCTCAACCAGCACATCGAGAGCGGCGCGGGGGTCACCGTCGCGGGCATACGGGTGCCGCGCGCCGAATCGTCGTCCTTCGGCGTGATCAGTCCCGGCTCGGACGGCCAGACCGTGCGCGGATTCCTGGAGAAGCCCGCCGATCCCCCCAGTCTGCCCGGCGACCCCGAGTCCGTGTTCGCCTCGATGGGCAACTACATCTTCACCACGAAGGCCCTCATCGAGGCCCTTCAACGGGACGCCGAGGACGGCGACTCCGTGCACGACATGGGCGGTTCGATACTGCCCGCGCTCACGGACCGGGGCGAGGCCCAGCTGTACGACTTCAGCCAGAACCACGTCCCCGGCGAGACCACCCGCGACCAGGGGTACTGGCGGGACGTCGGCACGCTCGACGCGTACTACGACGCCCACATGGACCTGATCGCCGAGCGCCCCGCCTTCAACCTCTACAACCGCAGCTGGCCCGTCTACACCCACTCGGGTCAGCTCTCGCCCGCCCGTTTCAACGCGGGCGGAATCGCCAGCGAGTCGATCATCAGCGCCGGGTGCCTGATCCGGGGCCAGGTGAGCCGCTCGGTGCTCTCGCCCGGTGTCCGGGTCGATCCGGGTGCCGTCGTCCAGGGGTCGATCCTGCACGACAACGTGCGTGTCGGTCGGGGCGCGATCGTGCGCGGGGCCGTCCTGGACAAGAACGTCGAGGTCCCGCCGGGCGCGACGATCGGCGTCAACCCGGAGCGCGACGCCGACCTGTACACCGTCTCCAAGGGCGGCGTGATCGGCCTCGGGAAGGGCCAGCAGGTGTCGTAGGCGCCCACACCCGTCCTGGTGGCCCCGGTGAGCCCGTGCTCACCGGGGCCACCGGCGTGTCCGGGCGCCGGCGAGTGAGCCGAACGGGCTGTTGCCGTACGGCCGCGAGGTGACCGTGCCGGGCGCGGCGCGGATCGGGGCGCCCGGCACGGAACGTATCCGGGACACGGCCCCGGACACCCCGGCCTCCCCTGGCTTGTGGGCCGCGCGCCGCCAGACCCGACCCGAGCCCACGGAGGTTCTCCCTGTGAGATGGACCCTGCGCACAGCCGGGGCGGTGACGGCCGCCGCCCTGTTCGCCGGCGCGCTCGCCGCCCCGGCCGCCCATGCCCGCGACGAGCGCCTCACCGACCTGGTCAACCCGTTCATCGGTTCGGAGAACGAGGGCAACACCTTCCCCGGCGCGACCGTGCCCTTCGGCATGGTGCAGCTCTCGCCCGACACCGGGCACAAGACCGGCTACGACCACTCCCAGACCCGTATCCGGGGCTTCTCCCTCGTCCACCTCTCCGGAGTCGGCTGCCGCATCGGCGGCGACCTGCCGGTCCTGCCCACGACCGGCGACATCACGAGCACCGACTACGCGGCCTACGCAGCCGAGTTCGGCCACGAGGGCGAGGCGGCGAGCCCCGGCTACTACCGGGTGGGCCTGAAGACGGGCATCGACGCCGAGCTGACCGCGACCACCCGCACCGGCGTCCAGCGCTACACCTTCCCGGCGACCACCAAGGCCAACGTGCTGCTCAACGCGGGCCAGTCGCTGCACACCAAGGTGTCCAACCGGGTGGAGATCCTCGACGACCGGACCGTGCGTACGACGATCACCGGCTCCGGTTTCTGCCGGGGCACCAACCCGTACACCGTCCACACGATCACCCGCTTCGACCGGCCCTTCACGGCGTACGGCACCTGGGACGGCGCCAAGGTCACCGGCGGCTCCCGGACCGGGGCCGACGGCGCCTACGTCCGCTTCGACACAACCGACGGGGACCGCACCGTCGAGGCGACCACCGCGCTGTCGTACGTCGACGCGGACGGCGCGGCCGGCAATCTGCGCGCCGAAGGCGGACGCCCGTTCGACGAGGTGCGGGAGGCGGCCCGGAACGCCTGGGAGGCGCGCCTCGACGACGTCCGTGTGACAGGCGGCCCGGACACCCTGCGCCGGACCTTCTACTCGTCCCTCTACCGCAGCTTCCTCGCGCCCAACACCGGCAGCGACGCCGACGGCCGCTACACCGGCTGGGACCTGAAGGTGCACCGCGCGCGGGACTTCACGTACTACCAGAACTGGTCCCTGTGGGACACCTACCGCACCCAGGCGCAGCTCCTGTCCCTGCTCGCGCCCGCCGAGGCCCGGGACATGGCCCTCTCCGTGCTGAAGATCGACGAGGAGGGCGGCTGGCTGCCCAAATGGGGCTACGGCACGGTCGAGACCAACATCATGACCGGCGACCCCGTCACGCCGTTCCTCACCCACGCCTACCAGCAGGGGCTGCTGCACGGCCACGAGGAACGGGCCTACCGCGCCCTGAGGAAGAACGCCGACGGCGTGCCGCCCGCCGCCGTGCCCATGCTGGGGCGCGAGGCGAACCCGGAGTACATCGAGAACGGCTTCGCGCCCTACCTCAAGGGCCGCGCGCGCACCAAGCCGGGCGACTCCGACTACCACTGGGGTGCCTCCGTCACCCTTGAGTACGCCCTCTCCGACGCGATGCTGGCCCAGATGGCCCGGAAGCTGGGCCACGACGCCGACGCCGACCGCTACGCGGCCAGGTCACGGAGCTACCGCGCGGTCTTCGACGACTCGACCGGCTTCTTCCGGCCCAGGGACGGCTCGGGCGCCTTCACGGGCGACCCCGACCCGGCCATCGGCGAGGGGTTCCACGAGGGCACGGCCTGGCAGTACCAGTGGCTCGTCCCGCAGGACATGCCCGGCCTGGTGGACCTGCTCGGCGGGCGGGAGTCGGCCAACAACCGGCTCGACGCCTTCTTCGCGTACGACCAGCTGAAGGCGGACCCCGCCCGGACGGCCCGCGAGGTGTGGGTGAACGGCCCGTACGCCTACTACAACGCGGACAAGTACAACCCCCAGAACGAGGTCGATCTCACCGCCCCGTACACCTACCTCTCCACCGGCCAGCCCTGGAAGACGACCGAGGTCGTGCATGCCGCGATGACCCTCTACACGGACGGCCCGACGGGAATGACCGGCAACGACGACATGGGCACCATGTCCGCCTGGCACGTCCTGTCGGCCATCGGGATCTTCCCGGTGCAGCCCGGCTACGACACCTGGGGCCTGTCCACCCCGGTCTTCGACCGGGTCGACCTCACCCTCGACCCCGCCTACTACCCGCTCGGCGCCCTCACGGTGACGGCACCGGGTACGTCGGACAGCCGACGGTACGTCCAGTCGGTCGCCGTCGACGGATCCCCGTACACCCGTACGTATGTGACGAGCGGGATCCTGCGGGGCGCGCGCTCGCTCGACTTCACGGTCGGCTCGGAGCCGTCCGGGTGGGGTACGGACGCCGACGCGGCGCCGCCCGCCCTCCACTAGCTCCCCCGAAACCCTGACGTAGGCTCACAATTCACCCAAGTCCCACCGCTCTCGCAGCGGTGGGACTTAATCCGTTGTTAACTGAGCGTAGCTTGATCGCACTTGACCGTAATCGCCCGTGAGCGATTGACTGCTGGTTCACCCGTCGTCGACGCGAGAGTGATCCCGTGACCTCTGAGAACTCGGACCTGCTCGCCCCCCTCGACCTGGCGTTCTGGAACATGGACTCCGATCTGCACCCCATGCACCTGGGTGCCCTCGGTGTCTTCTCCGCCACCTCGCCCACCGCGGGAGCGCACGCGGCCGACCTGCTCGCCGCCCGTGCCCCCGCCGTGCCCGGACTGCGCATGCGCATCCGGGACGTCTGGCAGCCCCTGCCGCCGCTGGCCTTCGGGGGCGCCACCCGCGAGAACACACCGGACTTCGACCCGCTCGACCACGTCCGGCTGCACGCCCCGACCGCCGACTTCCACGCCGAGGCCGGACGGCTCATGGAACGCTCCCTGGAGCGCGGCCGGCCGCCCTGGGAGGCCCATGTGCTGCCCAGTGAGGCCGGTGACTCCTTCGCCGTGCTGTTCAAGTTCCACCACGCCCTGGCCGACGGCCTGCGCGCCCTCACCCTCGCCGCCGGCGTCATGGACCCCCTCGACCTGCCCGCACCGCGCCCGCGCCCCGAACCGCCGGCCACCGGTCTCTTCCCGGACGTACGCAAACTGCCCGGACTGGTGCGCGACGCCTTCTCCGACGTGGGCCGCGCCCTGGACATCGGCGCCTCGGTCGCCCGCTCCGGGCTGCACACCCTGAACACCCGTTCGTCGGCCGCGCTCGTCGCCGGACCGACCGGCACCCGCCGCACCGCCGGAGTCGCCATCGACCTCGACGACGTCCACCGCGTCCGCAAGACGGTCGGCGGCACCGTGAACGACGTACTCATCGCCGTCGTCGCCGGAGCCCTGCGCCACTGGCTCGACGAACGCGGCGACGGCAGCGAGGGAGTCGCCCCCCGCGCGCTCATCCCCGTCTCCAAACGGCGTCCGCGCACCGCGCATCCGCAGGGCAACCGGCTCTCCGGCTATCTGATGCGGCTGCCGGTCGACGATCCGGACCCGCTCAGCCGCCTCGACACCGTGCGCGGCGCCATGGACCGCAACAAGGACGCCGGGCCGGGCCGGGGCGCGGGAGCGGTCGCGCTGCTCGCCGACCATGTGCCGCCGCTCGGACACCGGCTCGGCGGACCCCTGGTCAAGCAGGCCGCCCGGCTCTGGTTCGACATCCTCGTCACCAGCGTGCCCCTGCCCAGCCTGGGCCTCCGCCTCGGCGGCAACCCGCTCACCGAGGTCTACCCCTTCGCCCCGCTCGCTCAGGGCCAGTCGCTGGCGGTCGCCGTCTCGACCTACCGGGGACAGGTCCACTTCGGGCTCGTCGCCGACGCGGAGGCCGTCCCGGACCTCGACCGGTTCGCCGCCGCGCTGTCCGCCGAGGTGGAGACGCTGGTCGCCGCCTGCGCCCTGTGACCCGCGTCATGATCGTCACGGGTTTGGAGACTGGGCCGGGCCTTCCGTAAAATCGCCTGTTCGAGAGCGGGCGCGGACTTTGCGCCGCGACGGCGACCCAGGGAACGGCAGCGCGATGACGGTGACAGAGGACGGCCCGACGGCCGTGGACGGCCGGGACGACATGGACGCCATGGACGACGTCTCCTACGGTCCCGGCATCGACCCCGAACGCATGGCCGTCTGCCTCGGCGTGCTCGAGGAACTCGAGAAGCTGGACGTCGACCACCCCGACGCCATCGCCGTGCGCCGCGCCACCGCCGGCGTCTACCGCACGGTCAAGCAGCGCCGCCGACAGGAACGCCGAGCCTCCAAGACCGCCCACGACAAGGCGGTCACCGAGGCCACGGCGACCGGCTCCGCCCAGCGCATCGACGACGAGACCGAGGGCATCCTCCCGTCGTCGGTGACCGAGGAGGGCAAGATCGCGGGGATACTCCAGCGCCCGCGCTCCTGCTACACCTGCAAGACCCGCTACGTCGAGGTCGACTACTTCTACCACCAGCTCTGCCAGGCCTGCGCCACCGAGAACCGCTCCCGCCGCGACGCCCGCACCGACCTCACCGGCAAGCGCGCGCTGCTCACCGGCGGCCGGGCCAAGATCGGCATGTACATCGCCCTGCGGCTGCTGCGCGACGGCGCGCACACCACCATCACCACGCGCTTCCCCAAGGACGCCATCCGCCGCTTCAAGGCGATGGACGACTCCGGGGACTGGCTGCACCGCCTGGAGGTCGTCGGCACCGACCTGCGCGACCCGGCCCAGGTCGTGTCCCTCGCCGACCTGATCGCCGAACAGGGCCCGCTCGACATCCTGATCAACAACGCGACCCAGACGGTACGCCGGCTGCCGTCCGCGTACGCCGCGCTGGTCGAGGCCGAGAGCGCCCCGCTGCCGGCCGGTGAGCTGCCCGCCCACCACGTCATCGGCGCCTTCAACTCGGGCGCGGTCGACGGCCTCGCCGCGCTGCCCGTCGGCATCAGCGGCATCGACGCCCAGCAGGTCGCCGACCTCGCCCTGGTCGCGGGCAACGCCAGCGTCGCCCGGCACCTGGACGGCACCGCCATCGACGCGGGCGGTCTCCTTCCCGACGTCGTCGACACCAACACCTGGGTGCAGACCATCGAGCAGATCTCCCCGGTGGAGCTGCTCGAAACCCAGCTGTGCAACTACACGGCGCCGTTCATCCTGATCAGCAAGCTGCGTCCGGCGATGGCCGGGGCGGCGCGCGAGGCGGTCAGCAAGCGGGCGTACGTCGTCAACGTCTCCGCGATGGAGGGCGTGTTCGGGCGCGGGTACAAGGGTGCGGGGCATCCGAACACGAATGCGGCCAAGGCCGCGATGAACATGGTCACGCGGACCAGTGCGCAGGAGATGTTCGAGGCCGACGGGATTCTGATGACGTCGGTCGACACGGGGTGGATCACGGACGAGCGGCCTCATTACGACAAGCTGCGCTTGGCCGATGAGGGGTTCCACGCGCCGCTGGATCTGGTGGACGGGGCGGCTCGTGTATACGACCCGATCGTGCGCGGTGAGGCGGGCGAGGATCTGTACGGGGTGTTCATGAAGGATTACGCGCCTGGTAAGTGGTAGAGGGGGGTTGTACGGCGCGTGCGGGTCCGTGGGGGCTGGTCGCGCAGTTCCCCGCGCCCCTAGGGGGTGGCAGGACCGCCCGCTCGCAAGTGGTCGCGCCAATCCCTAGGGGGTAGCAGGACCGCGTGCTCGTAAGTGGTCGTGCACTGCGTATCCCGAGGCCGGCAGGGCCGCTCTGACCCGTGTGCCGCCGTCCACCAGCAGGTCTGTCCCGGTGATCCATCTCGCCGCGTCCGAGGCCAGCCACAAGACCGCCTGGGCGATGTCCTCGGGTTCGCCGATGCGGCCCAGGGGGAGGCCGGCGGCGACGGCGTCCTCCCCCTGTTCCCAGACGAAGCGGGCCATCTCCGTCCGGACCAGGCCGGGGGAGACCGAGTTGACCCGTACCCTCGGGGCCAGCTCTCCCGCGAGTTGCCGGGTGAGGTGCAGCAGGGCGGCCTTGCTGGTGCCGTACGCGCCGACGTTGGGGCCTACGTGGGTGGCGCCCTCCGTGCACACGTTGATCACGGTGCCGCCGTGCTCGCGCATCCACGCCCGCCACGCGCACTGTGTCAGCCGCAGCGGGGACTCCACGTTCACCGTGAACGCCTCGCGCCAGGCGTCCGGGTCGGCGTCCATGAGGGGGCCGTAGGGCTGGTTGGTCGCCGCGTTGTTCACCAGGATGTCGAGCCGTCCGAACGCGTCGAGGGTGAACTCGGTCAGCGCCGACAGGTGCGCCGGATCGGCGACACTGCCCGGCAGCCCGATCCCGCCGAGCGTCTCGGCGGCCCGCCGCACGCCTTCCGGGTCGCGGGCCGTCACACACACCCTCGCCCCCGCCCGCGCGAGCGCCCCGGCGACGGCCAGCCCGATCCCGCGGGTGGCCCCGGTGACCAGGGCGACCCGCCCGTCGAGTCCGTACGGCGATGTCATCCGCGTACCGTCTCATGACGGAACGTCAGTCAACAGCCCCTGTACGCAAGGGAGTTCAGTCGACTGCGCCCAGTCGGGAGTGCTGGCGCGCGACCAGTTCGAGCAGGGTGCGCCAGTCCTCCAGGACGCCCGCGTCGAACTCCGGGACCCTGCCTGCCTCGTCCGCCTGGCGCAGGGCGAGCGTGTCGGTGTCCAGGTGTGGGTCCAGGTCCGTGGCGTACGGGCTGTCGTGCACGAGGCGGGCGACCCGTTCGCCGAGAAGCTGCCGGACGGCGTCCGCCGCGACCCGGGCGTGCCGGGTGGGGGTGCCGGGCGCGAGAAGCCGGCCGATGACGTGGACCAGGCCCGCGACCTGGAGTTCCTTGTCGGCAGGGCGGCTGCGGCGGAGCAGGGCGGCCGTCTGGAGGGCGTGCTGGTGCAGATCGACCGGACAGACCGGGCCGCCGCCGTGCTCCGGGGTGCCCCGGCAGGCGTGCAGCAGATCCATCAGCTCCTCGACGCCGCGCAGCTCCATACGTCAGTCCCTCCCGAGTTCCACCGCGGGATCAGCCGTTGCCGTCGGCCAGCAGATCAGGGCCGACTTGCGCGCGGGCCAACGGGAGCTGAACTGCCGGGCGTGTTCCGGCGATGGCGTCCGTGGGTGCGCCGACTGAGCCGTACGAGTGATACTCAAACCGCACATGAGGTTACAAATAACCGCAGATTATGGCCGAATGAACACTGGGCGACTTTAGTTCTTTACTCCTTGTTTTCACCCCATCGAGCGGGCGCCCGCTCATTTGGTTAATACTGGGGGGCACGGGCAGCACAACGGGTTCCACCCACACCCACGGTCCGTAACCGGCGCCACCGCGTCCTGACTGCTCTCGACCCAGACCCGAGTGGATGTGGAGCGGCCGGCATCAGACTGGTCCCGAACGTCCTGAGGGTGATCCGACACATAAGGAGTGCGCGGTGACACCGGAGAAGACGAACCTCGAACAAGGCCCCGAGGAACGCACGAAGGCTCCCGGCGACCGAAGCGACCGGCTCGGCAGCCTCGACGTGTGGGCCAGGTCGGCCCCGATCCGCCTGGCGGGCTACGAGGACGACCTGGCCGAGCCCCACATCCTGCCCAGCGTCGACTGACGCGCCGTCAGGACCCGTCAGGACCCGTCAGGTCCTGGCGGGACAGTCGTCGGCATGCGTGCCCCGAACATCCGCCCGTGCCGACCGGGTGACTGACCGCGTTCAGGTGAGCGGAGCCGTCCGTTGCCAGGGACGCAGCTTCTCCAACTGCTCCGCCACATCGAGGAGTACGGCCTCCGAGCCCGGCCGGCCCACCAGCTGCACGGCGCAGGGCGCCCCCGAGGGCAGGGTGCCGAACGGCACCGCCATCGCCGGCCAGCCCGTCAGGTTCCACGGGGGCGTCATCGGCGAGTAGTTCGTGTTGGCGAGGACATTGCGCAGCCAGCCCCGCTCGTGCCAGGCCACGGCGGTGGGCGAGCGGCGGGCGAGGGCCGGGGTGAGCAGCACGTCGTGCTCGGCGAAGAACGGTTCGAGACGCCGGCGCAGTTGTTCCTTGTGCTGCCCCCGCTCGACATGGCCGACGAACCGGCGGCCGACGGCCGCGTGGACCCGGGTGCGCCGGGCCAGCCCGCTCCGGTCGAGGCCCTCGGCGTCCCGTGCCGTGCCCGCCGTCCAGTGGGTGAACGAGGTCACGCCGATCGACAGCGGGTACGGCGGGTCGGCGGGCCGCACCTGGTGACCGGCGCTGTCCAGCAGAGCGGCGGCCTCGCGCGCGGCGGACGCGAACGCCCTGCCGATGGTGACACCGGCGATGGGGCTGCGGACGGAGAGGGCGACCTTTCGGCCGACGTGCGCGTCCGACCGTACGAACTCCGTGTCCGCGAGGACCGACAGCATCAGACGGGCGTCCTCGACCGTCGTCGCCAGCGGGCCGTTCTCCGACATGCCGAACCAGTCGCCGTTGCCGATGCCCGCCGGGACGACCCCGAGGCCCGGCTTGATGGTGACGACACCGCAGTTGGCGGCCGGGATGCGC
This sequence comes from Streptomyces graminilatus, assembly GCF_001418565.1. Classification (GTDB taxonomy): domain Bacteria; phylum Actinomycetota; class Actinomycetes; order Streptomycetales; family Streptomycetaceae; genus Streptomyces; species Streptomyces graminilatus. The sequence goes on from NZ_LIQQ01000145.1 coordinate 16,387, forward strand.
AGCGAGCCCATGCCGTCGTTGCCCAGCGCGATCGGCACCATCCCGGCGCCGACGGCCGCCGCGCTGCCGCCGGAGGAGCCGCCCGCCGTGCGGGTGGTGTCCCAGGGGTTGCGGGCCGTGCCGAGACGGCCCTCCGTGGTGCCCCAGACGCACAGTTCGGGCACGTTGGTGACCCCGACGACGATCGCGCCCGCCACCCGGAGCCGGGCCACGGTGACGTGGTCGTGGCCGGCCGGGGTGTCCGGCGTCGCGGTCGAACCGTGCCGGGTCGACTCGCCGCGCACGCCCAGGTTGTCCTTCACCGCGAGAGGTACGCCCGCGAGCGGCAGGCCGGCGAGGTCCGCGCGGCCGGCCACCTCGTCCGCCTCGGCCAGCGCCTCCTGGGCCCGCACGCGGCGGAACGCTCCGACCCGGCCGTCCAGACGCTCGATGCGCGCGAGATGCTCGGCCACCACTTCGCGCGGTGTGACGCGCTTCTCGCGTACGGCGGCGGCGATCTCGACGGCGGTTCGGCCGACCCAGGTGGTCACGGAGGCTCCTCGGGGTGGATGCGACACATCGTGCGACGCGTGAGGCGACGAGGCTACTCGCGGGTACTGGGTGCGTCGAGAGTCGTCAGGTGTCGTGGAGTCGGACACCAGGCCCCATTGACAGTGTCCGGGGCGCGCTCGATCATCACACCTCCGAACACCTCCGACGGGCGGGAGCTTTCCGATGAGCAGGTGTCCAAGGCGTCGGCTTCCGGGTGTGCTGGTGACACTCTTACTGCTGGCCGCCCCCGCCCCGGTCTCGGCCGCCGCGCACACAGTGGCGCCGGGCGCCGTCCCGGTCACCGTGCCCGCCCTGACCAACTGGACCCCGGGGGAGGGGAGTTACCAGTACAGCGGTGCCGCTCGTCTGGTCGCCGACTCCGCGCCCGAGCGCCGGGTCGCGGACACCCTCGCCGACGATCTGCGCGACGCGGGCCACGGTGACCTCCCCGTGGTGAGCGGTGGCGCACGGGACGGTGACATCGTTATCGACGTGGCGCCGGGGCGGGCCGAACTGGGCCAGGAGGGATACGAACTCCGGGCGGACGCACGGCTGTCGGTGACCGGTGCGACCGAGAGCGGCGCGTTCCACGGCACCCGCACACTCCTCCAACTCCTCGCCCAGGGCGACCGGATCCCCGCCGGACGCACGGTCGACGTACCCCGCTACGCGGAGCGGGGCGTCGGCGTGTGCGCCTGCTACATCCACATCTCGACGCCGTGGCTGGAGAACCTCGTACGCGACATGGCGTACCACAAGCTCAACCAACTGCTCCTGGAACTCAAGGTGAAGAGCGACAGTCACCCCGAGGCCAACACCTGGGGCTACTACACCAAGGACGAGATACGGCGGCTCGTCGCCCTCGGCGACAAGTACCACGTGGAGATCGTCCCGGAGATCAACTCCCCGGGCCACATGGACCCGTGGATCGAGAACCGCCCCGATCTCCAGCTCACCGACTCCGCCGGCAACAAGCAGCCCAACAGGCTCGACATCACCCAGCCGGCCGCCTTCGCCCACTACACGAGCCTGATCGACGAATACGCGCAGGTGTTCACCAGCGGCTCCTGGCACATGGGCGCCGACGAGTACATGCTCGGCTCCGACTTCGCCCGGTACCCCCAGATACTCCGGTACGCCAGAGAGAAGTTCGGCGCGAACGCCACCCCTCAGGACGCCTTCATCGACTTCGTCAACCGGGTCCGGACCTACCTGGCCGGCAAGGGCAAGGAGTTGCGCATCTGGAACGACGGGCTCACCGGCGCCAACACCGTGCCGGTGGCCCAGGGCACGACGGTCGAGCACTGGCTGGACGTGGCCGTCAAACCGAGCCGGCTCCGAGCCCAGGGCTACTCGTTGATGAACGCCGCCTACGCGCTGTACCTCGTCCGGGGCGGCTTCCACAGCGACACCAGGAGCCTGTACGACCAGAGTTGGGACCCGCGCGCCTTCGAGGGCGAGAAACTCGCCTCCAGCCAGGGCGTCACCGGGGCGAAGATCAGCCTCTGGCCCGACAACGGGCGCGGCGAGACCGAGAACGAGGTCGCCGTCGCCGCCGATCCCGCGCTGCGCCATCTCGCCCAGGCCACCTGGGGTGATCCGCGTCCCGACGCCACCTACGCCGGGTTCACCGCGCGGGCGGCGGCCGTCGGGCACGGACCCGGCCGACGGGACCTGACACGGGTGCCCGTCGCGGACGGGACGTACACCCTGCGGTCCGACGCCGTCTCCCTCGTCGCCGACGTACGGCGCACACCCGACGGCTACGTCACCCTGCGGACCCCGGACGGCTGTCTGGAGGTGCGCGGCGGAAGGCTCACGCTCAACACCCCGCTCCAGCCCGGCACCGCGATCACCGCGCAGGGCTGCGACACCGCGAACACCTTGCAGCGCTGGGAGCTGGAGAGGTCGGCGGACGGCTTCCGGCTCGTCAACGCGATCACCCGGATGACCGTGGCCGTGACGGGCGACGGCCGGCTCGCACAGTACCCGCCGGACCAACACCCGCCCGCCGTCTGGCACTTGGCCATCGTCCGCTGACGCGAAGGGCCGTTGGCGGTCTCCGGGCGCCTGCGGCGAGGCGTGCGCGGGTGCCGGTTCAGGCCGGGGGCTCGTCCTCGGGCGCGGGGATGGCCGCGGACGCGGTCTGGGTCCGCAGCCACTGTTCCACCTGGCCGACGTGGGCCGAGGCCGCCGCGCGGGCCGCCTCCGGGTCGCGGGCGACCAGCGCGCGGTGGATCGCCGCGTGCTCGCGACGGGTGCGGTCGAAGGCGCCCTCCTCCTGGTAGGCGCGCCAGACACGGGCGCGGAGCGTGCGGGAGGAGAGGCCGTCCAGGATCGCCGCCAGGCTGTCATTGCCCGCCGAGGCGGTGATCGCGCGGTGGAAGGCCAGGTCGTGGGCGAGGATCTCCTCGGGATCGTCGGTGACATTGATCGCCGTGAGGTGCTTCTCCACCTCCGCGAGCTGGTCCGGGGTGATCCGGGCGGCGGCCAGGGCGGTGGCCGTCGACTCCAGGATGCGCCGGACCTCCAGCAGCTCGGCCATCCGAGGGCCCCGTGCGAGGTCCGCGACCACCCCGAAGGTCTCCAGCAGATCGCCGGCCTCCAACTGCGTCACGTAGATGCCCGAGCCGTGCCGGGCCTCCAGTACGCCCATCACGGTCAGCGCCCGGATCGCCTCCCGCATCGAGCTGCGCGAGATGCCCAGCCGGGTGGCGAGCTCGCGCTCCGTGGGCAGCCGCTCACCCGGTTCCAGCCGGCCCTCGCCGATCAGCGACTTGATCTGCTCGATGGCGCGCTCGGTCACGGTGCCCTTCTGCGGGGCGGCCACGCCGTTCCTGGCCGGGATCTCGTCCACGCCGTGTCCTCCTGTAGCCGGGTGCGCCGCAGTCTAACCAGAGGGGTGGTCGGACCACTACTCGCAGATTCCCGGTAAATTTGCCCGCCGGGTCTGTTCCGGCCTGGAAGTGGTCTGATAAATATGCGATATTCGGCGACCATGCGGCCGGGGTCCGCCGCGGAGCACATATTCTCCGGCGGTACCCTCCGGGGCGCAGACCTGGCGAAGGAATAGGAAGAGGGGCAGGGAGCATGACCGAGTTCGAGGGTCTCAAGGCGCTGGTCACAGGCGGCGCGTCCGGCATCGGGCTGGCCACCGCGGAACTGCTGACGGCGCGCGGCGCGCAGGTCGCCGTCCTCGACCTGGACCCGTCGGGGGTCGAGAAGCCGCTCTTCGGGTACAAGGCCGACGTCTCCGACGACATCTCCGTACGGGAGGCCGTGGCCGCCGTCGTGGCCGACTTCGGCGGACTCGACATCGTCGTCAACAACGCCGGCATCGGTGCCATCGGCACGATCGAGGACAACGACGACGAACAGTGGCACCGCGTCTTCGACGTCAACGTGCTCGGCATGGTCCGGGTCGCCCGCGCCGCGCTGCCGCACCTGCGGAAGTCCGCGCACGCCTCCATCGTGAACATGTGCTCGATCGGGGCCACGGCCGGTCTGCCGCAGCGCGCCCTGTACGACGCCACCAAGGGCGCCGTGTACTCGCTGACCCTGTCCATGGCCGCCGATCACGTCCGCGAGGGCATCCGCGTGAACTGCGTCAACCCGGGCACCGCCGACACACCGTGGGTCGGCCGCCTCCTCGACTCGGCCGCCGACCCCGCCGCCGAACGCGCCGCGCTGGAGGCCCGCCAGCCCACCGGACGCCTGGTCGCGCCCGCCGAGGTCGCCGGCGCCGTCGCCTACCTGGCGAGCCCCCTCTCCGGCGCCACCACCGGCACCTCGCTCGCCGTCGACGGCGGTATGCAGGGCCTGCGACTGCGGCCGGTGGCCCAGTGAGCACGGCCGACAACACAGCAAGGAGCGTTCCCATGTCCGCACCCGCGCCCATGCCGGTGCACACCCTCGGCCGCAGCGGCGTCGAGATCACCGGCCTCGGCTTCGGCGCCGCCGCCATCGGCAACCTCTTCACCGAGGTCACCGACGAAGTGGCGCAGGACGCCGTCTCCGCCGCCTGGGACGCGGGCATCCGCTACTTCGACACCGCGCCGCACTACGGCATAGGCCTCGCCGAACGGCGCATGGGCGCGGTCCTGAGCGAGCACCCGCGTTCCGCGTACACGCTCTCCACGAAGGTCGGCCGCCGTCTGGAACCCACCCCGGACGCGTCGGGCGACGACCTCGCGGAGGGCTTCGCGGTGCCCGCCACCCATCGGCGTGTCTGGGACTTCAGCGCCGACGGGATCCGCCGCACCCTGGAGGCGAGCCTGGAGCGCCTCGGCGTCGACCACGTCGACGTCGTCTACCTCCACGACCCCGACAACCACGCCGAGGAAGCCTTCCGCGAGGGCTACCCGGCGCTGGAGAAACTCCGCTCCGAAGGCGTCGTACGGGCCATCGGCGCCGGGATGAACCAGGCGGAGATGCTCACCCGCTTCGTCAAGGACACGGATGTCGACGTGATCCTGTGCGCGGGCCGCTACACGCTCCTCGACCAGCGGGCGCTCACCGAACTGCTGCCGGCCGCCGTCGAACGCGGTACGTCCGTCGTGATCGGCGGCGCCTTCAACTCCGGTCTGCTGGCGGACCCGAGGCCCGGGGTGACGTACAACTACACCGCCGCGTCGGGCGAGGTGCTGGAACGCGCCCTGGGCATGAAGGCCGTCGCCGAGCGCCACGGCATCACCCTGCGGGCCGCCGCGCTCGCCTACTGCGTGGCCCACCCGGCCGTCGCCGGAGTCCTCGTCGGCACCCGTTCGGCGGCCGAAGTCCGGGACTGCGCCGAGCAGTTCGCGGTGTCAGTGCCCGAGGCCTTCTGGCAGGAACTCAGGGACACCGGTCTGCTCTCCGACGAAGCCCCCGCGCGGTAGCCGGCCCGGGAGCCGCCCCGCACACCAAGGTCCGCGCCGACCGGAGCGGGCCTTGACCGCCGAGGACGGCCCACCGCGCGCCGGGACCTCACCGTGGCCGACCTCGCGGTGGAGTCCCGCGCGGCGGCGAGTGCCCGGCCGGGTCCGAACCGGACCTACGGACTCCGGGGCGGCCCGGCGGCGAGCCGCGTCGGAGGCATGAACTCCCGTACGTACACCCGCTCCCAGTGCGCCCCCGTGTCCCGCAGCTCCCGCCGGGTCGTGTACCGGTAGCGGAAGAGGCGGGCGCGGACATGGCGCGGGGGAGCGTCAGGCGGGAACGGGGAGCGGCGCAGCAGCCGGAGGGTGTCCCGGTCGTTCTCCAGGAGCCGTTCGACCAGCGCGCCGAACCACGGTCCGGCGTAGGCGGGCGACAGCGCGGCGAACCACATCATCCAGTCGAGCCGCAGATGGTAGGGCGCGAACTGGCGTGGCCGGCGCCGGGGATCACCCGGTTTGCCCTTGAACTCGTACTCCCGCCAGTCGGAGTCCTCGCGCGGCACCGCGTCGGCCGTGCCCTCGACGATCACCTCGTGGCGGATCCGGCTGACGCTGCCGAACGCGCCGTAGGTGTTGACCAGATGGAGCGGATCGTAGGAGCGGTTCATGACCTGGCGGCGCGAGAACATGTTGCGGACCGGGCGGTAGCTGAGGGCGAGCAGTGCCGTGGCGACGGCCAGGACCACGATCTCGTACCAGAGCGGGGTGTCCGGGACCGGCGTCGGCGCGGTGTCCGGGAGGCGTACCGCCGACAGGGCCAGCACGATCGTGAGCCAGTTCAGCCAGGCGAAGTTGCCCGACAGGACCAGCCACAACTGGGTGACGATCATCAGGGCGGCGGCGGCCGTCGCCACCGGCTGGGGGGTGAACAGCAGGACAGGGACGGCGAGTTGGGTGACATGATTGGCGGCCGTCTCGATCCGGTGCACCGGCCTGGGGAGATGGTGGAAGTACCGGCTCAGCGGGCCCGGCATCGGCTGTGTCTCGTGGTGGAAGTCCAGGCACGTCAGTCGCCGCCAGCAGGCGTCGCCGCGCATCTTGATCAGACCGGCGCCGAACTCGACCCGGAACAGGATCCAGCGCAGCAGGAACAGCACCACGACCGGCGGCGCGACCTCGTCGTTGCCCAGGAACACGGCGAGGAAGCCGACCTCCAGGAGCAGCGACTCCCAGCCGAACCCGTACCAGGTCTGGCCGACGTTGACGATCGACAGATACATCACCCACGGCAGCAGCCACAGCGACATCCCCGCCCAGAGCGGGAGTTGCCCGTCGAGCCCGCCCAGCAGCGCCACCGACACCGCGCAGCCCGTCCAGGACCACCCGGCGAAGAAGCGGTCGGAGTAGTGGAGTTGGAACACGCTCGGAGCCTGCCGGAAAGGCACATGGGCGACCAGCCGGGGCACCGGGAGCATGCCCCGCTCGCCGACGAGCGCCCGGAACTGGCGGGCCGCGCCCAGGAACGCGACGAGGTAGACGCAGGCCAGACCCCGCTGGAGGAGCAGACGGCTCAGCCAGTAGTCGGGTGCGGCGAACCACTCCACGCGTGCCGCTCCTCTCGCCCCCCTCTCCCTTCCGGTCTCCCTCCATTGTGACCGTGGGTGACCGTCCCGGCTTGCGCGGGCCGGGTGGGCGACGCAGACAATGGGGAATGCACCGAACCCTTGTCATGGCCTGCATACTCTCCGCAGCCCTGCTCGTCGGCGGCTGGGAGGGCGACCCGCCGGGCGTGGACGTCGTGTCCCCGGACGACTTCGGAGTCGGCACGGCCCTGGACGAGTGCTCCGACATCGGTCCCGACCGGGTCCCGGAGATCCCCGACCTCCCCGACGGCGGCGGTCTGATTCCCGACGACCCCGACGAGAACAGCACCGTGTACGGCTCCTACGTCCCGTACGACCCCTGTGAGGGTTTCGGCGAGTGAGCGCTGACCAGACGAAAGTGGTCGGGTGAGTCGATAAATCGACCAAATGCTGACAAGGTGGGCCCATGGCTGATCGGGGAGCGAGCGCCCTGTCATCCCTGGACGGCCGGCCCGCCCACCCGGAACCGGTCCTGGCGCTCAACCGCATGGGGACGTTCGACTGGGACCTGGACGCGGGTCTGCTCCACATGGACGCCCTGGCCCACGAGATCTTCGATCTGCGCCCCGAGGAATACGACGGCCACCCCGGGAGCCTGAGCGTGCGCGTGCCCCGGATGGAGGGCCTGCGGCTCGACTCCATCGTCGCCGAGGCCATGAAGGACGGCAGCGAGAACTACGGCGCCTACTTCCGCCTCCGCCGCCGCGACGGCACTCTGCGGTGGACCCACACCCAGGGCCACATCCGCCGCGACGAGACGGGCCGCCCGCGCCGGGTCATCGGGATCATCCGGGACGCCACACGGGAGATGCGGGAGAGCCGGGCCCGTACCGAAGAGGCCGCCCAGGACGAGGTCCGGCGCCGCCAGACCAATGTCGTGCAGGTCATCACGGCGGCCCTCGCGCACGCCCGCACCGTGGAGGACGTCATCGACGTCCTCACCGACTCCCACGGTGTGCACCACCTGGGGGCGGCCAGCCTCGTCATGGGCCTCGTGGAGGCCGGCCGTATCCGGCTGGTCGCCGAGGGCCCGGCGGGCGCCTCCGTGCCAGGCACGCAGATCACCCGAATCGACGAGCCCTACCCGATGGGCGACGTCGTACGGACCCTCACCCCGCGGTTCATCGAGTCGCCGGAGGAGTTCGCGGCCGGATACCCGGTCCTGTGGCCGCACCTCACCGACCTGAGGATCACCTCGGCCGCCTATCTGCCGCTCATCGCGCAGGCCCGGCCGATCGGCGCGATGGGCCTGCTCTACGACGACCGGTACGGCTTCTCCGCCGAGGACCGGGCCGTACTCGTCGCGCTCGGCACCAGCATCGCGCAGAGCCTCCAGCGCGCCATGCTCTACGAGCAGGAGAAGGACCTCGCCCAGAGCCTCCAGCAGGCCATGCTGCCGCGCCGCATCCCGACCGTGCCCGGCGCCGACATCGCCGTCCGCTACCGCGCCGCCTCCTCCGGCGGCCTGCTCGGCCGGGACATCGGCGGCGACTGGTACGACGTGATCCCGCTGCCGGGCGGCCGGATCGGCGCGGTCATCGGCGACGTACAGGGCCATGACACGCACGCGGCGGCCGTCATGGGCCAGCTCCGGATCGTCCTGAAGGCCTACGCGACCGAGGGGCACCCGCCCGCCACGGTGATGGCCCGCGCCTCCGTCTTCCTGCACGAACTCGACACCGACCGCTTCGCGACCTGCCTGTACGCGGAGGCCGACCTGTCCACCGGGGTCGTCCAGGCGGTCCGCGCCGGCCACCTCGACCCGCTGCTGCGGCGCACCGACGGCACCTGCCGCCGCGTCCCGGTCGACGGCGGGCTGCCGCTCGGCCTGTCCGCCGAGTTCGGGCGGCTCACCTACCCGGTGACCACCTTCGAACTGGACCCCGGCGAGACCCTGGTGCTGTGCACGGACGGGCTGATCGAGCAGCCGGGCGCCGACCTCGACGACGGACTGCGGACCCTCCGCGCGCTCATCACCACGGGCCCGGAGAGCGTCTGGGACCTCGCCGACCGTCTCATCGAGGTGGCCGACGACCGCAGCGGGGACGACGACGTGGCGCTGCTCCTCCTGCGCCGCCGGGGCCTGGCCGCCGTACAGTCCGGCGGCCGGTTCCAGCAGCATGTCGCACCGGCCGACCCCGACGCGCTCAGCGAGGCCCGGCACATGATCGGCGCGGCGGTCCGGGCCTGGGGCGCCCGGGAGCGGGCCGACGACGTCGAACTGGTGGCCGACGAGCTGATGACCAACGCCCTGACGCACACCGAGGGCGAGGCGATCGTCACCCTGCGGGTGCTGAACGGTTCCGAACGCCGGCTGCGCGTCGAGGTCGAGGACCCCTCCAGCGCGCTGCCGCGCCGCCTGGAGGCGGGGGAGTCCGGGCTCGCGGGGCGCGGCCTGCTGCTGGTCGACCTCCTCACGGACGACTGGGGTGTCGAGGCGCGGGGCGGCGGCAAGGCCGTGTGGTGCGAGTTCGTGGTGCCGTCCACGAGCTGAGCGCCGGGGCGTGCGGTGGCACTCTGGTCCTATGCCGGAACTTCCCGAGGTCGAGGCGCTCAGGGACTTCCTGACCGACCGGCTCGTGGGCCATGAGATCGTCCGCGTGCTGCCCGTCGCGATCAGCGTCCTGAAGACGTACGACCCACCGCTCACCGCCCTTGAGGGCCGCGACGTCACCGCCGTCGGCCGGCACGGCAAGTTCCTCGACCTGACCACGGACGGCGGCCCGCACTTCGTGACCCATCTGGCCCGGGCGGGCTGGCTGCACTGGCGCGACCGCCTCCCCGACGGCCCGCCGAAACCCGGCAAGGGCCCGCTCGCGCTGCGGGTCGCCCTGGAGACGGGCGAGGGCTTCGACCTCACCGAGGCGGGCACCCGCAAACGGCTCGCGGTGTACGTCGTACACGATCCGCTGGAGGTCCCCGGCGTGGCCCGCCTGGGCCCGGACCCGCTCGCCGACGACTTCGACGAGGCGCGCCTGGCCGGTCTGCTGGCGGGGGAGCGGCGGCAGCTGAAGGGTGCGCTGCGCGACCAGGGCCTGATCGCGGGAGTGGGGAACGCCTACAGCGACGAGATCCTGCACGCCGCCCGGATGTCCCCGTTCAAGCTCGCCGCCTCACTCACACCGGAGGAGAACGGGCGGCTGTACGAGGCGCTGCGCACGACGCTCACCGAGGCGGTCGAGCGCTCCCGGGGCCTCGCGGCCGGACGCCTGAAGGCGGAGAAGAAGAGCGGTCTGAGGGTGCACGGCCGGACCGGCGACCCCTGCCCGGTCTGCGGCGACACCATCCGCGAGGTCTCCTTCAGCGACTCCTCACTCCAGTACTGCCCAACCTGCCAGACAGCGGGCAAACCATTGGCGGACCGCAGGATGTCCCGCCTACTGAAGTAAGCCTCTGAGGCAGAGCCCGGGGCTAGCGCCTTGAAGTAGCGCCCCGCAGGGGCGCACTGAAGGGGCGCGGGGCTGTGTTTATGTGCGGCTCCGCCGCGTGGGCGCGACCAGCCACAACGCCGCGGCAGAGACCCTACGACCCATCCAGGCAATTGCTCACTGCGCGTCGAGCGTAACGAGCCGCAAGCCGTCCTCAGCGCGCAGCTCATACCGAGCGATCTGATCCGTGTGAAACGCGGACGCCCCCATCATCGTGCTGGGCCGGGCGTCATGCTTGCGCACTTTCCAGTTCGTCAGCGTCTCCTCCGTGCCGTCGTCCGCGATGGCGACGAGATGACAGGCGCGAGGACCGGCGCCGTCCTTGACCTCCAGCTTGACCAGGCTGCCCGAGGCCGTGTCCTCACTGGTGACCTGCGCCCAGACCCCCGACCGTTCGTCGGTCGCGGCGACCTGCCGCGTCGGGTCCGTCTCGCCGCTCGCCATGATCGCGACACCGGACCCGGACACGGCCAGGACCACCGAGGCGGCCAGTGCGTACAGCAGGCGCCGCCGGCCGGCCTTACGCCGTTTCGCGACTTCGCCGAGCAGCCGGTCCAGAAGCCTGGGACCGGGTTGGGCCATGGGGTGCACGGAGCGCGGCGTGGCCCGCCGGTACAGCAGCAACTGCCGTGCGGAGGGGCCGAATTCGGTTACATGGGCCGCGCACTGAGGGCACTCCATGAGGTGGTCCTCGAAGCGGAACGCGTCCGCCTCGTCGAGCACGCCGAGCGCGTATGCGCCGACGTCGCGATGCAGTTCCAGGGACCTCATGCCGAATCCTCGTGCCGATGGTGCGGGTGGGGTGTTGTTGCTCCCACCCGTACGCACCGGACAGCGGAATCACTCAAGGTCCATACCGAATCGAGACCAAAGTGTTCGGAGCGGAGGGGGCCGCGGATTGGTCGGATTCTAAAAAAGATGGATCGCCAGATGCCCGAGAGGCAGTCCCAGCCGCCAGGCCGGTGTCCACACCTTCGGTCCGTCGTCCTCTCCGGGCACCGGCCCGCCTCCCGGCACGGCGTCCAGGTCCGGGGCGAGCAGCTCGGTCTCCTCCAGCCAGCGCCAGGCGGCGGCGGCCAGATCCAGATCCGGTGCCGGCGCCTTCGCCTCGAGTGCGTCGGCCGCCAACCTTGAAATACGTGTCCGGACCCAGTCCTGCCACGGCTGGTCGTACGCCGTGAGCGAAAGCCACTTCTCCAGTTGGGTGATGACCCGGATGCCCGAGAGTTCACCGCTGGTGTCGGACAGGAAGATGGTGAGCGCCAGCGCGTCCCGACCCGCGCGGAACTCGAAGGACGTGGGCGGCATCAGGTCGCCCGTCCGCAACAGCTCGTCGGCGATGTACTCGGCGTACAACCAGGCCATGGGGACGGTGAGTTCGTCCCCGCCGGTGCCGTCGGTGCTCTCTTGACCTCTGTGCAGCATCCCTTCCTGCCTTCCTCCGGTGCGTGCGCGTCGCCCGACCTCGGGCCCCCGGGACTTCGCCCGGTTCGGACACGGATGAAGACAGCAGATTGCTCAACCATGGTCCTCAGCAAGGGACTTTGCCGAGGTTTGACCAGGCCTTCGGTTTCACCGCAGGTCGGCCGCATAACCCGGAAGGACTCGCCGCAGGGCGCGCAGCGCGTAATACGCGCGAGACTTCACCGTACCGGGCGGAATACCGAGCGCCGTGGCGGCCTCCGCCACACTCGCCCCCTGGAAATACACCAGCACCAGGACTTCACGGTGCTCGGGAGTGAGTGTCTTCACAGCCTCCCGCACATCGAGCGTCGCCGCCGACCGTTCCGCGTGATCGGCACAGACCCGAGCCGTCTCCAGGATCGCGTCCCCGACCTCGGCGGGCCGCGCCCGCCGGGCCCGCCGCGCGTCGATGGCGAGCCGCCGTCCCACGGTCAGCAGCCACGGCCGCACGGAGGCGAAGTCGCCGGCGCGCAGCGCCTCGGGGTGCTGCCAGGCGCGTACGAGGGTCTCCTGCACCAGATCCTCGGCGCGCTGCCGGTCGCCGTCGCACAGGCGCAGCAGCAGCGCGAAGAGCGGTCGGCCGTGCTCGCGCTGCAGCGCGGCCAGCTCGTGCTCGGCGGTCGTCGTCCCGTGGGTGATGGTGGTTCCGGCCGTCATGGCCGTATGGCATCGCAGGGTCACGGTCCGGGACAGACCACGGACCGGAGTGTGCGGCGGACGGTCGGACCCGTCGGCGAACGGTGCGACGAACGGTCCGAACGGCGGATTCCGAATCCGCGCGGCCGTACGACGGGCCGGCGGGGCCGCTACGGCACGACGGTGACCGGCCAGCGGCCCGCCTTCACCAGCCGGACCGCGACCGAGCCGATGATCCGATGGCCCGCCTGCTCGGACGCGCCGACGACCACCGCGTCCGCCTTGAGCTCGTCGGCGGCCCGCACCAGGCCCGCGTACGGGTCCCCGCGCAGGGTGTGGAACTCCCACCGGACGTCGAAGATCCCCTTGACCTGCTCGGTCGCCTCCCGGATCTGCGCCATGAGGTCCTCCGCGATGTCCTCCGTCGCCTCCGCCACGGGCACCCCGAACGCGGCTCCCGCCCCCGGCACCGGCTGTACGTACACCAGGGCGAGCAGCGCGTGCTGGCGCCTGGCCAGCCCCGCCGCGTAGGCCGCCGCGCGGAGCGAGGAGTCGGAGCCGTCGACGCCGACCACGATGACCTTCGGCCCGTCCGTGCCCCGCTCGAACCGATGCCCGTCCCGGGGTGCGTGCTGGTGTTCCGTCACGCCGCGAGGCTATCCGGAGCGTGGTGTCGCAGGACACGCGGGGCGGGCCGGTCCGGCACCCGGCGCCGGGATCCGGCCGTCGTGGGCTTCCAGAGGAAGGAGCGGGCGCGTACTGGTCCAGGCGGGTGCTTTCCTGCCGCCGCACCGGTGTCGATGCGGGGCGTCAGTACCGGACCGGGCGACTGATGACACATGACGAACGATCAGTTGTTCACCCGGCGCCGGGTGTTGATGATCGGCGGGGCCGCCGCCGTGGGAGCTGCCGGCACGGCCGCGCTGCTCACCACCGGCCAGGACCCGACCCCGGCCGCCCGGCCCGCCGCAGGCC
>NZ_LIQQ01000146.1 GCF_001418565.1 Streptomyces graminilatus
GCCCCGCGTCCCGCCCGTGGCCACGTACAGCACGTCCGGGAACGCCTCCAGCCGCCGCTCCGCCTCCACCGACTTCCCGGACCTGGCCCCGCCCAGCACCAGCGTCCGCCGGGGCACATCGGGCACGTCCTCGTACACCCCGACCGTCAACGTCGTACCGTCCGCCACCGCCCGCGCGCCCGCCGCCGCGAGCCGCCGCCGCAGCTCGGCACCCGGCGGCACGTCGTGGTCCAGATGTACGGCGACGACGTCCGTGGCAGGCCCCAGCGCGCCGCCCGCCCGCAGCCGGGCCAGGGCGTCCGGCCGCCCGACGACGTCCGCGAGGACCATGTCGTACGCGGGACCGTTCCCGTCGAGCCCGGCCGGTGCCGCGCCCGGCGGCAGATACAGCAGACGCTGCCCGTCGGGACCGGTCACCGCGTACCCCGTACCGGGCGCGTCCATCGGCACCGCGCGCACCCGGTGCCCGGTCAGCAGCGCCAACTCCCGCCCGTCCGGCACCCGTCCGGGCGTCGGAAGCCCTGCCGGCACGTCGACGGCGGGCCCGTCGTGCGGATGCGACAGCAGCACCTGCCGTACGCCGCCCAGCGAGTGCCCGGCGCGCGCCGCCGCCAGTACGGCGCCGGGGGTGAGGTCGAGCAGCAGCGAGCCGTCCACGAGCAGTGCGGTGGCCGCCCGCGCGTTCGCGCCGAGTGCGCGGGTACAGGCCGCGCAGGCGCAGTCGGGGCGGGGCAGACCCGCGGGGGCACCGGTGCCGAGCAGAGTGAGTTCCACGAGCCTGATTTTCGCGTGTCCCCGCAGGTCTTGCGCGTCCGGCTAGGCTTTCGGGCCAGGAGCCGGATCAAGATCCGCTCCTGGCCCGCAGCGGTTCATATCTTGGAGGCGTACATGGCGGCATGGACGTGGCGGTTCGAGAAGGCCGACGGGACGGAGGTCCAGCCCGCGGTGGAACCCGAGGAGTTCACGACGCAGGGGGACGCCGAGTCCTGGATCGGCGAGTACTGGAAGGACCTTCTCGCCGGCGGCACGGACCAGGTACACCTCTTCGAGGAAACCACGAAGATCTACGGCCCGATGAGCCTCCAGGACGCCAAGGAGGCGTAGCGGTAAACGAAAGCTGCCCCGCGCCCTTTTTCCTGGGGCGCGGGGACCCACCTGCCTTTAGGGGCGCGGGGAACTGCGCGACCAGCCACGACGGACCGGCAGCCGAAGAACCGGGGTCATCAACCCCGAACCCCGCACAAGTGCAACAACGCGGCCACCTGCCGATAGGGATCGGTCCGCCCGGCCCGCTCCTCCACGGCCAGCAGCACATCCACATCGTCCGGAATCTCCGCGGAGTCCTCCGCCAGATCCGTGAACACCCGCACCCCGTACCACGCGTGCAACGGCGCCCCGATCCCGGCGAGCGTGCCCGTGAGCGCGGACAGCCGGTCGGCCCGTACCTCGAGCCCGAGCCGATTCGTATAGGAATCGGTGTCGAACGCGCCCATCGCCCCCGCCCAGTCCCCGGCGAGCCCCGCCCGCATGGCCAGCGCGTCACCATTGCGCACCAGCAGCGACAGCAGCCCGCCCGGCGCCAGCATCCGCGCCAGCCCGGCCAGCAGGGCGTCCGGCAGTTCGACGTACATCAGTACGCCATGGCAGAGCACGACGTCGAAGCTGCCCGGCAGAAAGTGCACCCCGGTGTCGCGGCCGTCGCTCTCCAGGAGCCGGACGCGCGCCCGGATGCCCTCCGGCTCGGCGGCCAGCGCCTCACGGGCCGCGCCGAGCATCGTCGGGTCCTTCTCTATGCCGGTGACCTGATGCCCGGCCCGGGCCAGCCGCAACGCCTGCGTGCCCTGGCCCATCCCGACGTCGAGCACCCGCAGCCGCTGCCCGACCGGGAACCGCGCGGCTATCTGCTCGTCGAGCTGCCGTGCCACCAGTTCCTGCCGTACGACATTCCGCAGCCCGCCCAGCCGGTCCAGCCACGCATCCGCCGCGCCCCCGGAGAACGACGTAGTGCTCAGGGCCGCTCTCCGCGCTTGACCTGTGGCTTCGGCAGCCGGAGGCGACGCATCTGGAGGGAACGCATCAGCGCGTAGGCGACCGCGCCCTTCGTGCGCTCGTTCGCGAAGCGCGCGGCGAGCTGCTTCCGCAGCCGGAACGCGATGAAGACCGAGTCGCCGATGATCAGCACGATCACGAAGAGCCACAGCAGCAGCGCGATGCTCTGGAGCGCGCCGACCCGCACCATGCTCAGGACGAGGATGATCACGGCCATCGGCAGGAAGAACTCGGCGACGCAGAAGCGCGAGTCCACGAAATCGCGCGCGAACCGGCGCACCGGGCCCTTGTCGCGGGCGGGGAGATAACGCTCGTCCCCGCTGGCGAGCGCCTGGCGCTGGCGCTCCATGGCGGCACGGCGCTCGTCGCGCTGCCGCTTGGCGCCCTCCTTGCGCGTCGTCGGCGTACTGGCCACGCTGCGCCGCTGGGACTGGGCCTCGCTCCGCTTGGGAGTGGGCCTGCCCTTCGGGGCCTGCGGGTCACGGGTCTGCTTGGAGTCGGTCACCGGCGCCTTGTCGGCGGGGGCCTTCTCTTCCTTGGCACGGCTACGGAACACAAAACCCAAGGGTACGGGGTATCGGGGCATGGACCCCAGTCGACTGGGGAACGATCCGGCAACACCGGTCGTCCTCAGAAGACAGAAACAGAAGTAGGACAGGAGACGGACAGTAGGGGTCACCTACTCCCTACGCCGGAGCCGGGACAGATCGCAGTCGTCCTTGGGGATGACCGCATCGGGCCCGGAACAGTGCGGTAATGGAGACAGGGCCCGTACTGTTGGTGTTGGGCCTGTTGCAGGTGCTGGAGCTGGAGTTCCGTCAGAAGGGGGCGCGCGAAGCCCATGAGCGGTGTCATGAAGCGTATGGGGATGATTTTCCGCGCGAAGGCGAACAAGGCCCTTGACCGGGCCGAGGACCCGCGCGAAGCCCTCGACTACTCGTACCAGAAGCAGGTGGAGCTGCTCCAGAAGGTGCGCCGCGGTGTCGCCGACGTGGCGACCAGCCGCAAGCGGCTGGAGTTGCAGCTCGCCCAGTTGAACAAGCAGTCCTCCACCCTGGAGGACCAGGGCCGCAAGGCGCTCGCACTGGGCCGCGAGGACCTGGCACGTGAGGCGCTCTCGCGCCGTGCCGCCCTCCAGCAGCAGGTGACGGACCTGGACACACAGCACCAGACCCTCCAGGGCGAGGAGGAGAAGCTCACCCTCGCGGCGCAGCGCCTCCAGGCCAAGGTCGACGCCTTCCGCACCAAGAAGGAGACGATCAAGGCGACGTACACCGCCGCCCAGGCCCAGACCCGGATCGGCGAGGCCTTCAGCGGCATCTCCGAGGAGATGGGCGACGTGGGCATGGCGATCCAGCGGGCCGAGGACAAG
Source organism: Streptomyces graminilatus (assembly GCF_001418565.1). Classification (GTDB taxonomy): domain Bacteria; phylum Actinomycetota; class Actinomycetes; order Streptomycetales; family Streptomycetaceae; genus Streptomyces; species Streptomyces graminilatus. The sequence goes on from NZ_LIQQ01000146.1 coordinate 3,422, forward strand.
ACGGCACAGCTCCAGGCGCGCGCCGGCGCGATCGACGAGCTGCTCGCCTCGGGCGCCCTCGACGATCCCACGGGCATGGCGAAGGACGACATCCAGGCCGAGCTGGACCGGCTCTCCGGTGGTACGGATGTGGAGCTGGAGCTCCAGCGCATGAAGGCGGAGCTGGCCGGTGGCTCGTCCTCGGGGCAGCAGGCCATTGAGGGCGGCAACGGCCGCCAGCAGTCCCAGTCGCAGTCCCAGCCGACGGACGCTCCGCGTTTCGACAAGCAGTGACCGGGTGGGTAACCCACAGTGGTTACCCACGGCAGTAACCACAGCGGTATTCGCAGCGGCAGGCCACGCCTGAGGAGGGCGACATGATCGTACGGATCATGGGGGAGGGCCAGGTGAGGGTGGCGGACAGCCACCTCACCGAACTGAACAAGCTGGACGACGTACTCCTGGCGGAGATGGAGAACGGCGACGGCCCCGGCTTTCGCCGCACCCTCCATTCCCTCCTGGCCAAGGTCCGCGAGCTGGGTGAACCTTTGCCGGACGACTCCCTGGAACCGTCGGAACTGATCCTGCCGTCGCCGGACGCGACGCTGGAGGAGGTCCGGAAGCTGCTGAACGACGACGGGCTGATCCCGGGTTGATGTCAGTGCTCCAGCGAGTCCGGTGCCATCTGAAGGCGCACCCCCTGGCACTGGACGTGGCCCTCGCCGCTGCCGTCCTCCTCTGCATGGTGGGCGCCTCGTTCGTCGACCCGCGCGGCCACGCCGACGGCTCCTGGGGCGCCCGTACCCCCGACCCCCTCAGCCTCGTCCTCATGGTGCTCGCCGCCGCGGCACTGATCCTCCGCCGCCGCGCCCCCATGCGGGTGCTCGCCTTCACCGGCGTCGCCTCCCTCATCGAGTCGGTCACCGCCGACCCCCGTGCCCCCGTCGCCATGTCCGCGGTGATCGCCCTCTACACCGTCGCGTCGACCACCGACCGCCCCACCACCTGGCGCGTCGGTCTCCTCACGATGACCGTCCTCACCGGATCCGCGATGCTGGGCGGCGCCCTGCCCTGGTACGCGCAGGAAAACCTCGGCATCTTCGCCTGGACCGGCATGGCCGCGACCGCCGGGGACGCCGTACGCAGCCGCCGTGCCTTCGTCGACGCCATGCGGGAACGCGCCGAGCGGGCCGAACGCACCCGCGAGGAGGAGGCCCGCCGACGCGTGGCGGAGGAGCGGCTGCGCATCGCCCGTGACCTGCACGACGTGGTCGCCCACCACATCGCCCTCGTCAACGTCCAGGCCGGAGTCGCCGCGCACGTCATGGACAAGCGCCCCGACCAGGCCAAGGAGGCCCTCGCCCACGTACGGGAGGCCAGCCGCTCGGCGCTGAACGAGCTGCGCGCGACCGTCGGACTGCTGCGCCAGTCCGGGGACCCGGAGGCGCCCACCGAGCCCGCCCCAGGGCTGCACCGGCTCGACGAACTGGTCGGCACCTTCCACAGCGCCGGACTCCGGGTCGAGGTGGCCCGCGCCGACCAGGACACCACGCTCCCGGCGGCCATCGACCTGGCGGCCTACCGGGTGATCCAGGAAGCCCTGACGAACGTACAGAAGCACGCGGGCTCGGAGGCGAAGGCCGAGGTCAGCGTCGTACGGGTGGGGTCGAACATCGAGATCACCGTGCTGGACAACGGGCGGCCGGCCGGCGGCGGGGGCCAGGGCGACCCGGCGGAGGGCGACTCGGCGGAGGGCGGCGGGCACGGGCTGCTCGGGATGCGGGAGCGGGTCACCGCGGTCGGCGGCGGCTGCACCGCGGGCCCCAGATACGGAGGCGGCTTCCGGGTGCATGCGATCCTGCCCGTGCAGAGCAGGCCGCGCCCGGCGGACGGCGCGGGCACCCCCGTACCGAGCCCCGCGTAACCACGCACGACTCACCCACTCATCACCTTGCTCACTGCTCACTGCTCACTCACCGATTCGACGAGGACCGCCCATGACGACGATCCGTGTCCTGCTCGCCGACGACCAGGCGCTGTTGCGCAGTGCCTTCCGCGTGCTCGTGGACTCGGAGGCCGACATGGAGGTGGTCGGGGAGGCGGCCGACGGGGCCGAGGCGGTACGGCTGGCGCGGGAACTGCGCGCCGACGTCGTGCTGATGGACATCCGGATGCCGGGCACCGACGGGCTGGCCGCGACCCGGCTGATCAGCGCGGATCCGGGGCTCGCACAGGTACGGGTGGTGATGCTGACGACGTTCGAGGTCGACGAGTACGTGGTGGAGTCGCTGCGCGCGGGCGCCTCCGGGTTCCTGGGGAAGGGCGCCGAGCCCGAGGAACTGCTCAACGCGATCAGGGTCGCCGCCGGGGGCGAGGCACTGCTGTCGCCGGCCGCGACCAAGGGCCTGATCGCCCAGTTCCTGGCCCAGGGCGACTTACTGGACGACAACCGCGACCCCGCCCGCGCCGAACGCCTGGAGGCGCTGACCGGACGGGAGCGCGAGGTGCTGGTGCAGGTCGCCGGCGGCCACTCGAACGACGAGATAGCGGAACGGCTGGAAGTCAGCCCGCTGACGGTGAAGACGCACGTGAACCGGGCCATGGCCAAACTGGGCGCCCGGGACCGGGCACAACTCGTCGTGATCGCCTACGAGTCGGGACTGGTACGCCCCAGGGTGGAGTGAACCGCGCGGGGCGTACTGCGGGCGGAGTAGGGACCGGGTGGGGAAACGGGACCTGGGAGTTAGGGAATAGGGGTTTCCCATGCCTCAGGGTGTAGGGGTGGCGCTCATTTGTGTGACACGCACCCGCAGATGCGTGGGCGCGTGCCGCGCGCGCGTCCTTCCCCCACACAGGCCACAGAAGAGAGACGCTCACCCATGTCCTGGCTGTCCAGGTTCAGCCTCGCGCAACGGTCCCTGATCGGGCTGATGTCGATCGTCGCGATCGTCTTCGGGGCGATAGCGATACCGCAGCTCAAGCAACAGTTGCTGCCCACCATCGCACTCCCGGTGGTGTCCGTCCTGGCGCCGTACCAGGGTGCGTCCCCCGATGTGGTCGAGAAGCAGGTCGTCGAGCCGATCGAGGACAACCTCCAAGGCGTCACCGGCATCACCGGAGTCACCTCCACCGCCAGCGAGGGCACCGCCCTCATCACGGTGTCCTTCGACTACGGCAACGACACCAAGCAGCTCGTCGCCGACGTCCAGCAGGCCGTCAACCGGGCCCGCGCGGTGCTCCCGGCCGGCGTGGACCCGCAGGTCGTCGCCGGTTCGACGGACGACATCCCGGCGGTCGTCCTCGCCGTCGCCTCCGACCAGGACCAGCAGGCCCTCGCCGACCGGCTCGACCGCACGGTGGTGCCCGATCTGCGGGCCATCGAGGGCGTCGGCCGGGTCACGGTCGGCGGCGTACGGGACGTCCAGGTCACCGTCACCCCGGACGACAAGAAGATGGCGGCGGCCGGCCTCACCTCCGCGTCGCTCGCCCAGGCACTCCAGGCGGGCGGCGTGACCGTCCCGGCGGGCTCCTTCGACGAGGCCGGCAGCAACCGCACGGTCCAGGTCGGCGGCAGCTTCACGTCCGTGCAGCAGATCGAGGACCTGATGGTCGCCGGCCCGCCCGGCGCGCCCGGCGCGCCGGCCAAGCCGGTGCGCCTCGGCGACGTGGCGGCCGTCAAGCAGGAGTCCGCGAAGGCCGACTCGATCACGCGTACGGACGGCAAGCCGAGTCTCTCCGTCGCGGTCACGATGGACAACGACGGCAGCGCGGTGTCGGTCTCGAACGCGGTCGAGGGCAAACTCGCCGACCTGCGCAAGGACTTGGGCAGCGGCGCGACGATCACGGTGGTCAGCGACCAGGGCCCGGCGGTGGCGAAGTCCATCAAGGGCCTGACGACGGAGGGCGGCCTGGGCCTGCTCTTCGCGGTGATAGTGATCCTGGTCTTCCTGGCATCGATCCGCTCGACTCTCGTCACGGCGGTCTCGATCCCCCTCTCGGTGATCCTGGCCCTGATAGTCCTGTGGACCAGGGACCTGTCCCTGAACATGCTGACGCTGGGCGCGCTGACGATCGCGATCGGCCGGGTCGTCGACGACTCGATCGTGGTCCTGGAGAACATCGAACGGCACCTCGGGTACGGCGAGGAGCGCCACGAGGCGATCCTCAAGGCGGTCAGGGAGGTCGCGGGCGCGGTCACCTCGTCGACTCTCACGACGGTCGCGGTGTTCCTGCCGATCGGCCTGGTCGGCGGCCTGGTCGGCCAGTTGTTCGGCTCGTTCAGCCTGACGGTGACGGCGGCCCTGCTTGCCTCGCTCCTGGTCTCCCTGACGGTCGTCCCGGTCCTGTCCTACTGGTTCCTGCGCGCCCCGAAGGACACCCCGGACGACGCGGACGAGGCCCGCAGGCTGGCCGAGGAGAAGGAGGCGAAGAGCAGGCTCCAGCGCGCGTACGTCCCTGTCCTGCAATTCGCGACCCGGCGCCGTCTGACCAGCGTGGCGATCGCGGCGGTGGTCCTCATCGGCACCTTCGGCATGACACCGCTCCTGAAGACGAACTTCATCGACCAGGGCAAGCAGGAAGTCCTCACCGTCAAGCAGCAGTTGAAGCCGGGCACGAGCCTGGCGGCAACGGACGCCCAGGCGAAGAAGGTCGAGCGACTGCTCGCGGAGGTGAAGGGCGTCAAGGACTTCCAGGCGACGATCGGCTCGTCCGGCTTCCTGGCGGCCTTCGGCGGCGGCACGGACACCAACCAGGCGAGCTACCAGGTCATGCTGGAGGACGATGCATCGGCGGACAAGGTCCAGGCGAGCATCGAGAAGGGGCTGGGGAGCCTCTCAGGCATCGGTACGACCACGATCGCGGCCGGTGACGGCTTCGGCAGCCAGAACCTGAGCGTGGTCGTGAAGGCGGCCGACGCGAACGTCCTGCGCAAGGCGGCGGGCCAGGTACGCGCCACGGTGGCGGGCCTGAAGGACGTCACCGACGTCACCAGCAACCTGGCGACGAGCGTGCCGCGCATCTCGGTGCGCGCCAACTCCAAGGCGGCGGCGGCCGGTTACACCCAGCAGGCGCTGGGCGCGGCGGTGGCCGAGGCGGTCAGGGGCACGACGGCGGCCAGGGCGAACCTGGACGACATCGAGCGCAACGTCGTGATCAGTCCGGCGAAGCCGGCCCGGTCCCTGGACGAGCTGAAGGCGCTGAAGCTGGGCGCGGTGAAGCTGGGCGACATCGCGGATGTGAAGCTGGTGGACGGCCCGGTGTCGATGACCAGGATCGACGGCCAGCGGGCGGCCACGATCACCGGTCGCCCGACCGGCGACAACACGGGCGCGGTGAGCTCGGACCTCACGGCGAAGCTGAAGGCCCTCAAGCTCCCGGCGGGCGCCACGGCGTCGATCGGCGGGGTGTCGTCGGACCAGGACGACGCGTTCAAGAACCTGGCACTGGCGATGCTGGCGGCGATCGCGATCGTCTTCATGCTCCTGGTCGCCACGTTCCGTTCCCTGGTCCAGCCCCTGGTCCTCCTCGTATCGATCCCGTTCGCGGCAACGGGCGCGATCGGCCTGCTGATCGCGACGGGCACTCCGATGGGCGTCCCGGCGTTGATCGGCATGCTGATGCTGATCGGCATCGTGGTGACGAACGCGATCGTCCTGATCGACCTGATCAACCAGTACCGGGCGCAGGGGTACGGAGTGGTCGAGGCCGTGGTGGAAGGCGGCCGCCACCGCCTCCGCCCGATCCTGATGACGGCCATGGCGACGATCTTCGCCCTGCTCCCGATGGCACTGGGCGTGACAGGCGAGGGCGGCTTCATCGCGCAGCCGCTGGCGGTGGTCGTGATCGGCGGCCTGATCACGTCAACTGTCTTGACCCTGCTGCTCGTTCCGACGCTCTACGCGATGCTGGAGCTGAGGAAGGAACGCCGGGCGGAGAAGAAGGCGGCGAAGCGCGAGCCGAAGGCGGAGCCGGAGGCGCGGGAGTCGGTCAAGGTGTGACCGACTGACGAGTGAAGGAAGATGGCCGGGTCGCGTGGGCGACCCGGCCATCTTTTCGTTCCGCCTTACACCTTCAGGGAGTTGACGAAGGTGTCCCAGATCGCTGCTGGGACGACGAGTACGGGTCCTTGGGGGTTCTTGCTGTCGCGAACGGGGACGACACCGGGGAAGTCCTCGGCGATCTCGACGCAAGCTCCCCCGTTGGCATTGCTGTAGCTGCTCCGGCGCCAGTGGGCGGAGTTCAGCTCGGGGGTGTGTCGCATGACTTGTATTCCTCCATGGCCTGTCGAATCAGCTCCGCCGAGGCGGCCGGAGAGAGGGCCTTGGCGCGGAGCACTTCGTACCTCCGCCGCCATTTCTTCGCCGAGTCCCGGTCCTCATGGAGGTGGCCGACCTCAATGCCCTCTTCGTAGGCCAGGGTGGAGCCGTTGGGAAGGGTCAGCAGGTGCAGCGAGCCGCCCATCAGGTAGTAAGAACCGGCGCTGAAGGGCATCACCTGGACCTTACTGTCCGGAGTATCCACCTGTTCGAGCAATTGGGCCAACTGTTTGTACATGCACTCCGCGTCACCGAACGGCCGCCGGAGGGCTGCTTCGTCGATGATCGACCAGCGCAGAGGGGGCTCGGCCGAGCGGAGGCGATCCTGGCGTGACATGCGGGCGTTGACGAACTCCTCGATTTTCTCCCGGGACAGCTCTTCCTGGAGGCTGAACTGAGCTTCGGCGTACTCCCTGGTTTGCAGGAGCCCTGGGACGACCTGCGGGTCGTACGTCTCGATGACCTCGGCCTGGGCCTCGAAGTCCATGAACCGGCGGTACTGGTCCGGATGCGCTTCGCGTTTGGCCAGTTGGTACAGCCCGTGGAAGTGCTTGTCCGTACCGAAGGCCGCGTCGAGTTGGGCGGGCAGGTCGGGTGGCGGCATCAGTTCGGCCGTCTCGATCCGGGCCAGCGTGCTCTTGCTGGAGTTGAGGATGTCCGCCAGTTGTACGAGCGACAGCCGCGCGGCCTCGCGGTGGCGGCGCTGCTCGGCCCCGAAGTAGTGGCGGGCGGAGTGGTACGGGGTCAGTTGCTGTGGCTTGAACGTCATCGGTCTCGCCTCTCTCTTCTCGTGTCTCTGGTTCCGCTCGTCCCGATCTCAACGCTGGGACGCGGGCTTCCTGTTGAGGATGCCTGTCACAGGGTGACGATGTGGGCACAAACGGTAATCGACCGGAGTGAATGGAGTCACGTGATGATGCGAGACGGATTGGGTACGCGGCTGCGGCTGCTGCCGTGGACCACGCCCGACGGTGGCCCGTGCTACCTCAGCACGTCCGACCCGAACAGCCGACTGTCGTGCATGGCGGACGAGTTGGAGACGGAACTTCTCGACTCGGCGGAGCAGGTACTCGGGCAGGCGAAGCCGCTGCTGGCCGGGGAGGGCGTGGGGGAGCGGGAGTTGAGGTTCACCGGGGTACGGCTTGCCGAGGCGCTGGGGGATGCGTTGCGGATCGCGGTGAGCCGGGGTGCGAGACTGCCGGACAACTGAAGCGCATTCACGGTACTTCTGAGGCGGCGGCTGCATGGCCGGTCATGCAAACTGTGCTTGGTGGACAACTATCGACCGGTGGACCGGAATCCCGCTCCCGAATGGTACGGACGCCTGCGCGTGCAGACCGCTGATCTCGGCCCGGCCCGCTGGCTCACCGAACGTGTCCCGGGGCGCGACGACTTCGGAACGGTGGCGGGCGTCGCCGCGCCCGGCTTCGCCGCTTACGCCAGGGTTCTGCATCCCGCTTCCCTGAACGAGCGGCCGGTGCGGTGGACGGAGGTGGCTGCCGCCTACCAGCGAGAGGTGACAGCGGGCACCAACTGGCATGAGGTGATCGGGGCGGACCGCGACTACTACGGCGCCGCCGAGCACGCCTTGCCCGGTGTCTGGGACGAGCATCCGGCGGAAGGTCCGACTCCGCCCGTCGTCGCCCAGGCCCTGATCCCCATCCTGGCCCGGCACACCCGGACTTCCGAACACTGCTGGTTCGGTCTGTGGCACGGCTACGGACGCTGGGACTTCGGCCGGCTTCCGTCCTTCGAGACTCCCGGCCGGGACGAAGTACTGCTTGCCGGGACGCTGGCCGATGCCGTCTCGCCGGTGTCTCTGGACGAGTTCGCCGAACTGCCCGACCTGTGGTGGCCGCAGGACCGCGCCTGGTGCCTGGGCGGTGACGTGGACCTGGTGAGCACCTACGTCGGCGGCTCCCAGGAACTGATCGCCGACCTGCTGGCCGCTTCGGAGCTGGAGGCGCACCTGGTGGCACCCGGCGACAGGGTCGGCTGAACCCACGGCACTGTCGGCATCCGCTCCAGCTCCAGTGGTGAGACGGACAGTGGCTATGCCCCGCCGTACAGACGTTCCAGGTCCACGAGGACGACCTCACCGCGCTCTGCCGCCGCGTGCAGGTCCGGCGAGAATCCGACGCCGCTGTAACAGGCGGGGCGGGCATGGCTCGTGTCGATGCCTCGTGCCGCCAGGAGTCCGAGGACGTGGCGGAGGCGTTCGAGGTGACCGACGTTCATCACCTTGTTCCACTTCGCCTCGCCGACCGACAGCAGGATGCCGTGGTCCTGGCCGACGGCGCCGCGTACGACGACATCGACCTCGTGGGAGGTGCGCGCGGCCGGATCGGGCACGGTTCCTGAAGTGACCTCGATGGGCAGCCCGCCGAAGGTGTCGGGTTCCGCGTGCCAGGACACCCACTCGCGGCACAACTGCTCGAAGTGGGGGCCGACGACCTTGCTGAGGAATGTGTCCCGGGACAGGGACCAGATTGTCTTCAGGTTGCGTCGATCGGCCATGAGCGCCTGGTTGCGGCGTACCACCGCGTGGTGGAACGTGATCAGCGGTTCGGCGATGCGGTAGGCGCTGCGGTTGCCGCGAAAGGCGTCGGCTTCCAAGGTCAGCAGTCCGCATCGCTTGAGTACCGTCAACGGCTGGGAGATGTCGGTGGCCTTGCGGCCCACCGCGCTCGCGATGCCACCGCTGGTGTGGTTTCCGGCCGCGACCGCAGCGAGGACGGAGTGATAGAGGGCGCGGTCGCGTACGTCCGGTTCGGCGGCCAGCAGGAACTCCGCCTCGCTGTGGATGGGGCGCATGGGGTTCAGGACCGTACGGCACACCCAGTCGTCGAAGTCGTCCATTCCCTCCGGTACGTCATTGGCCACGAACTCCCGCCGGTAGGCCGGGGTTCCGCCGACCACGGCGTGCGTGAGGACGGCGAGCCTCGGGTCGGTGATGCCCCAGAACTCCGCTGCTTCCCGGTAACCCAGGGAGTGCACGACGAGGTTGAGTCTCGCGCGGCCGTACAACGGTGACGTGCCGGAGAGCAGGCCCCCCATGAACGACATCGCGCTGCCGCAGAGAAGGATGCGGGGGCTGTGGCGCAGATCGCGGCCGAACCCGGATCCGATGGCAGCCTGGAGGCGGGAGGGGAGGGAGGTGTCGCCCCGGACCAGATACGGGAACTCGTCGATGACGATCGTGACGGGGCGCTGCGCGGCCAGGTCGAAGAGCAGCTCCAGGGCCTCGCTCCAGTGCTGGGGGTGGGGTGGCACGGGAGCGTCCGTGAAGCGTCCGATCTCCTCACCGAGCAGACTCAGTGACTCGGCCCGCGTGGCCTCGACAGCGGCGAAGTAGAAGCCGTTCGTTGCCGCGGTGAGGGCCTTGAGCAGGAAGCTCTTCCCCTGTCGGCGACGCCCGGATACGACCGCGAGGTGTGGTCCGGGCGCCTCGCTGGAGGCGAACGCGGTCAGTTCGCTCCACTCCCAGTCGCGGTCGAAGATCTCGGCTGGCTTGGGGATGTTGTGGTGAGTCTGTCGCGGCACGGTGACCTCGTTCTTAGGGATACATATCTAAGATGTACATCCCTAAGAACGAGAGTGCACCCGAATGGACACGCGCAGCGCCGCCCACTCACCCGGCCACCCACCTACGGCAGCGCCAGCATCCGCTCCAGTGCCAGCTTCGCGAACTTCTCCGTCTCCCGGTCCACCGAGATCTGGTTGACCAGCTTGCCGTCCGCCAGGGACTCCAGGGTCCAGACCAGGTGGGGGAGGTCGATGCGGTTCATCGTCGAGCAGAAGCAGACCGTCTTGTCGAGGAAGACGATCTCCTTGCCCTCGGGCGCGAAACGGTTCGCCAGGCGGCGTACCAGGTTCAGCTCCGTTCCGATGGCCCACTTGGAGCCGGCCGGGGCCGCCTCCAGCGCCTTGATGATGTACTCGGTCGAACCGACGTAGTCCGCCGCCTCCACCACCTCGTGCTTGCACTCCGGGTGGACCAGGACGTTCACGCCGGGTATCCGGGCCCGGACGTCGTTGACCGAGTCGATCGAGAAGCGGCCGTGCACCGAGCAGTGGCCGCGCCACAGGATCATCTTGGCGTCGCGCAGCTGCTCCGCCGTCAGGCCGCCGTTCGGCTTGTGCGGGTTGTAGAGGACGCAGTCGTCCAGCGACATGCCCATGTCCCGCACCGCCGTGTTGCGGCCCAGGTGCTGGTCCGGCAGGAACAGGACCTTCTCGCCCTGCTCGAAGGCCCACTCAAGGGCCCGCTCGGCATTGGACGACGTACAGATCGTGCCGCCGTGCTTGCCGGTGAACGCCTTGATGTCCGCCGAGGAGTTCATGTACGACACGGGCACGACCTGGTCGGCCACCCCGGCCTCCGTCAGGACGTCCCAGCACTCGGCGACCTGCTCGGCCGTCGCCATGTCGGCCATCGAGCAGCCGGCGGCCAGGTCGGGCAGGACCACCTTCTGGTCGTCGCCGGTCAGGATGTCCGCCGACTCCGCCATGAAGTGCACACCGCAGAACACGATGTACTCCGCCTCCGGACGCGCCGCCGCGTCCCGGGCCAGCTTGAAGGAGTCGCCCGTGACGTCCGCGAACTGGATGACCTCGTCGCGCTGGTAGTGATGGCCCAGGACGAAGACCTTGTCGCCGAGCTTCTCCTTGGCCGCACGGGCGCGCGCCACCAGGTCCGGGTCGGAGGGGGAGGGCAGGTCGCCGGGGCACTCCACGCCGCGCTCGCTGCGCGGGTCGGCCTCCCGGCCGAGCAGCAGCAGCGCGAGGGGTGTCGGCTGTACGTCGAGGTCCTGGGTCTGGGCGGTGGTCACGACACGCACCCTTTCTGTTCTTCTGGTCATGCCTTTTCGTCTAATTGACGTTATCTATGGTAAGCCCTTCACGTCACTTTGACGAGGTTCATAGCGTCGATGTGACATGAATCCCGGAGCCCGACCAGAACTCGACCGGAGCCCGTCCAACGGTCGCTGTTCGCGCTTCCGAGGGTGTGCGAGCATGGACAGGTAGATGGAACGGAAAGAACAGACTCTCGGCCCGGAATGAATCCGCGGCCCCGCCGGTTGCACTCGTCGGCAAGCAGTCTCCGTACAACCCGGGAGAGATGTAGATGTCCGTATCGGACGAGACCAGCACCGTCACCGACGGCATCATCCTGTCCGACGCCGCCGCGGCGAAGGTCAAGGCCCTGCTCGACCAGGAAGGCCGCGAGGACCTCGCTCTGCGCGTCGCCGTCCAGCCCGGCGGTTGCTCGGGTCTGCGCTACCAGTTGTTCTTCGACGAGCGCTCCCTCGACGGTGACGTCGTCAAGGACTTCGACGGCGTCAAGGTCGTCACCGACCGTATGAGCGCTCCTTACCTCGGCGGCGCCTCCATCGACTTCGTCGACACCATCGAGAAGCAGGGCTTCACGATCGACAACCCGAACGCGACGGGCTCCTGCGCCTGCGGCGACTCCTTCAGCTAAATCTCAGTACGTCAGTACGTCAGTACTTCTGTATTTCTGTACGTGTGAAGGCGGCGTCCCCTCTTCCGGGGGCGCCGCCTTCACACGTATCACTTGCCGGCGAAGTCGCCCTCTCGGATCGTCTGCCCGTCCGTTCCCACGACCTTCCGGCCGTCCAGCGGCTTGTCCAGCCGCACCGTCTCGTACGTCGCCTTGGCGAGCGCGATGCAGGCCTTGTCCTTCTCGGTCGTCGAGGTCACGGTCACCGTCACCTCACTCCCGCCCTCCTTCACCGACGCCGAGAACTTGCTGCACACCCCGGCCCAGAAGCCCACGGTCAGCTCCTTGCCGTCGCCGGAGACCGTGTAGCCCTCGATCTTCATATCGCGCGTAATCGTCTCGGACCCGGACCCGGTCCCGGATCCTGACTCCGCTCCGGCCAGATACCGGGGGTCGATCGCCGGATACGTCACCGTGTAGCCCTCGGCCGCACCCCGCGCCCGCACCTCGAACAGCCACGACGGCACCAGCGCCGGCCGCCCGGACACGGAGAGCGAGGCGAGCCCGAACACCGCCTTGTCGACGGTGAGCGACTCCTTCTGTCCTGTCTCCCGAGTCGTCGTACCGCACGGCGCCTCCAGGCGGTCCTTCAGCGGTACGGGGCTCGCGCAGCCCCCGATGCCCATGTGGTGGTCGGGAGTGGCCACCGCCCCCGGCTCGTTGAGCAGGGCCAGGGCGGCCTTGGCGCCGAGCACCGGATACGTGTCGCCCTTCACCGGCTTCACCAACTGGCCGCTGCCCGCCACCACCTCGCCCTGCGGGCTGACCTGGAAGCCGGTCGTCCAGCCGTACGTGGGCAGCCCGCCGATCACCGGGTCGGCGTTCACCACCCGCTTGGTGTCGACGACCTGGCTCGCGTCGAGCTTCGCGTCGTCCTGGCCGACCGCCTTCAGAATCGGTGCCACGGCCTTCTTCGCCACCGCCTCGCTCACCGGATCGACGGTCGTGCCCTGGGTGGCCATCCCCCCGTCGGCGGAGCCGGAACCCTGCGCGCACATGGTCGTGCTCTTGCAGTTGTCGGACCCCCCGACCAGATACCGGCTGAAGGACCAGGTCCCCGGCGCCTGCCCGGCCACCCGCAGGACCGGACCCGTCCCGTCCTTCGGCGCGCCGACCAGCCAGTCACCGGCCTGCCGCACCGGCTTCCCCTCGACACCGAGCGCCTGGGCCAGCCGGGTCACCTCGGCGGTCGTGACCGAGTCCTTGTCTCCCTCGCCGTTCTTCGACGTCGTGTACACAGGCGCCGAGCCGGGCCCGGCGGGCAGTGGGCCGGCCGCCCGGTAGGTCACCCCGTTCGGGTCGGGCTCACCGGGCGCGATGCCGTTCCCGCCGCCCGTGTCACCCGTACCGCCCCGGGTGTAGCCGTCGAGGGCCAGCGGCGGGGGAGTGGTGCCGTCGTCGCCCGGCGCCGACGTATTCGTACGGTCGTCGTGGTTCGAGCCGACGGCGACGCTGGTGGCGAGGTACGCCCCGCCACCCCCGACGAGCAGGACCGCTGCGGCGACCGAGGCGATGAGCACCGGGGACCGGTGCCGGGACGGTCGCTCCGCGTCGCCCTCCTGCGGCTTCTGCGGCTTCTGCGGCTTCTGCGGCTCCTCCGGCTCCTGCGGCTCCTCCGGCTCCTCCGGCGTGGCCTCGGCGGCGCCGTCCGCTTCGGCCTCGGCGGCCTCGGCGGACTCAGCAGCCCCAGCGGCCTTGTCGACGCCCTTGTCGTCGACGCCCTTCTCCTCGGCGCCGGCTTCGGCGTCGTCGTGATCAGGTCGCTCGGTGTTCACGGCATTGCTCCTTCGGCTCCCGGCTGTCCCGGCTGTCCCGACGGACCGGCCCTGTCACAGACGGGCACCGGGGGTCGTACAGCGCGTCCTCTTTACGGGGGACAGCGATGGGACGCGGCGGGGGAGCGCACGGTTCCCTCCGAGCGCTGGTCGGAGGGCTGCCGTCGGCCGGGGCCCCTCAGCCGCCGTACTCGGGCATCGCGTCCACCAGCCGCGCCGACGCGGACGGGACGGTCACGCCATGGATACGGGTCGGGGAGACGGGCAGGGCGGTGATCCGGTCCGGGGCGGCCCAGTGCGGGGCCATCCGGGCGCAGTCGCCGCGCAGGGAGGCCAGATCCCCTTCGAGGTCGTGCGGCGCGGCACCCCGTCCCGAGTGCGGCTGCTGGGCCTGAAGTGCCTGGTGAACCTTGAAGTTCGTCATGCCGGAACCGTATGCACGGCAGGCCCGGCCGAGAAAGATCTACTATCGGGTAGTTTTGCCGCTACAGCGAGCACGGGCGGACCGGGTAGCGTGAAGTGTCAATCCGCCTCCCCTCGCAGGAGAGTGTCCTCGTCGTGCGTATCGCAGTCACCGGCTCCATCGCCACCGACCACCTCATGACCTTCCCCGGCCGTTTCGCCGACCAGCTCGTCGCGGACCAGTTGCACACGGTCTCGCTGTCCTTCCTGGTCGACAACCTCGACGTACGCCGGGGCGGCGTGGGCGCGAACATCGCCTTCGGCATGGGCCAGCTCGGCACCAGGCCGATCCTGGTCGGGGCCGCCGGCGCCGACTTCGACGAGTACCGCGCCTGGCTGGACCGCCACGGCGTGGACACCGACTCGGTCCGGATCTCCGAGACGCTGCACACCGCGCGTTTCGTGTGCACCACCGACGCCGACCACAACCAGATCGGCTCCTTCTACACCGGTGCCATGAGTGAGGCCCGGCTGATCGAGCTGAAGACCGTCGCCGACCGCGTCGGCGGCCTCGACCTGGTCTCGATCGGCGCGGACGACCCGGAGGCGATGCTCCGCCACACCGAGGAGTGCCGCACCCGGTCCATCCCGTTCGCCGCCGACTTCTCCCAGCAGATCGCCCGCATGGGCGGCGACGACATCAAGGTCCTGCTGGAAGGCGCCGCGTACCTCTTCTCGAACGAGTACGAGAAGGGCCTCATCGAGTCGAAGACCGGCTGGTCCGACGCGGAGATCCTCTCCAAGGTCGGTACTCGGGTGACCACCCTCGGTTCCCGGGGCGTACGCGTCGAGCGCGTCGGCGAGGAGCCGATCGAGGTCGGCTGCCCGGACGAGGAGGCCAAGGTCGAGCCCACGGGTGTCGGCGACGCCTTCCGTGCGGGGTTCCTGTCGGGGCTGGCGTGGGGGGTCTCGCTGGAGCGGGCGGCGCAGGTCGGGTGCATGCTGGCGACTCTCGTCATCGAGACGGTGGGTACGCAGGAGTACACGTTGCGGCGGGCCAACTTCATGGACCGCTTCCGCAAGGCGTACGGGGACGACGCCGCGTTGGAAGTTCAGGGGCACCTGGGCTGAGTTTTTCGTCCGCAGGTGCGTGGGGGCTGGTCGCGCAGTTCCCCGCGCCCCTAAAAGCGGGTGGGTCAGCTCGTCCGGCGGATCAGGTATGCCGTGCCTTTCTCCGCCGGCTCTTCCCCCAGATATTCCTGCTGCCGCATCTCGCACCACGCCGGGATGTCCAGGCGGGCCGCCTCGTCGTCCGACAGGACGCGGATCGTGGCGCCCACCGGGACGTCGCCGATGACCTTCGCCAGTTCGATCACCGGGATCGGGCACCGCTTGCCGAGCGCGTCCACGACGAGCGAGTCCCCTTCGCCGACGGCGGCGACCGTCACCGGGGTCGTCGGCGCGCCCAGCTTCTCCCGTACGGTCGTCACCGCGCCCGGCAGGACGGACAGGAACCGGTCGACCTCCTCGGCCGGTGTCCCGGCCGGCAGCGACACCCGCACGTTTCCCTCGCTCAGCACCCCCATCGCCCGCAGCACATGGCTCGGCGTCAACGTGCTGCTCGTACAGGACGAGCCGGAGGAGACGGAGAAACCGGCGCGGTCCAGCTCGTGCAGCAGTGTCTCCCCGTCGACATAGAGACAGGAGAAGGTGACGACCCCGGGCAGCCGCCGCACCGGATCGCCGACCACCTCCACGTCCGTCACCAACCGCGGCACCTGTACCCGGATCCGCTCCGTCAGCTCCCGCAGCCGTACCGCCTCCTGGGCCGCCTCGGCCCGTACCGCGCGCAGCGAGGCCGCCGCCGCGACGATCGCCGGTAGGTTCTCGAACCCGGCCGCCCGCCCCGACTCCCGCTCGTCCACGGGCCCTTGCACCGCGAACCGCACACCCTTGCGGACGGCGAGCAGCCCGACCCCGGAAGGCCCACCCCATTTGTGGGCGCTGGCGGTGAGGAGCGACCAAGGCCCCGGAACCGGCCCCCACCCCAGCGACTGCGCCGCGTCCACCAGCAGCGGCACCTCGGCCGCCCGGCACACCTCGGCCACCTCCGCGACCGGCTGCTCGGTCCCCACCTCGTGGTTGGCCGACTGGAGACACGCCAGCGCGGTGTCGGGCCGTACGGCTGCCTCGTACCCCTCGACGGCCACGGCACCGGCGCGGTCGACGGCGACCGTCGTCACCGAACCGCCCGACGCCTCCCAGTCCTCAGCCGAATGGAGCACCGACGAGTGTTCGACCGCCGACACGATCAGGTGACGCCCCACGCGACGCCGCCCGGTGAGCGCCCCGGCGACACCGGCATGCACGGCCCGAGTACCGGACGACACGAACGTCAGCTCATCGGGACGGCACCCCACGGACTCGGCGGCGGCCTCCCGAGCGGCATCCAGCAACATCCGCGCCCGCCGCCCCTCCCTGTACAAACGTGCGGGATCCGCCCACCCTTCGTCGAGCGAGGCAAGCAAGGCCTGCCGGGCAACGGGGTGAAGGGGAGCAGAGGAAGCGGCATCGAAGTAGGACACACATCAACGCTAAGTCCTCAAGCAAGGGGACGGAGTCCCACCCCAGGGGCGCGGGGCTGTGACATCAGCGGCTCCGCCGCGGGGCGCGATCAACCACAACCCACCCGCACCCGCCAACGCACAGAACCCCCCACCCCATTGGGCGCCCAAACCCCGTCGCACCGGGCACCGGACCCCCCATCAGACCCCGTCGGGGTGACCCCCGGCGCGTTGGGGACCCTCCCCGCGCGACCCCAAATTGCGTCCAGTAGGGTTTGGTCCGCATAAACATCCAAACCCCTGCCCGACGCAGGGCGGCGACCGACCCCGAGAAGGCAGGCCGCAGCCAATCCGCGCGGGCGAGACTCTCGGGAAGGCGCTACGTGAGTCCCAACGGCTCCGACCTCCCCCGCACCCTGGGGGGCGCGGGCGGTACCCCCACGCCGCGGCGCCCGTTGCGGCGGAAGCTGCTTCAGGCATTGACTGCGGGCCTGGTCCTGGCGACCGCGACCGGTTGCACATACAAGGACTTCCCCCGCCTTGGTATGCCCTCCCCGGCCACTGATGAGGCTCCGCGGATCCTCTCCCTGTGGCAGGGATCCTGGGCAGCCGCGCTCGCCACCGGCGTGCTGGTCTGGGGCCTGATCCTGTGGAGCGCCATGTTCCACCGGCGCAGCCGCACCAAGGTAGAAGTACCTCCGCAGACCCGGTACAACATGCCCATCGAGGCGCTGTACACCGTGGTTCCGCTGATCATCGTCTCGGTGCTCTTCTACTTCACGGCACGCGACGAGTCGAAGCTCCTCGACCTCTCGAAGAAGCCCGACCTCACGGTCAACGTCGTGGGCTTCCAGTGGAGCTGGGGCTTCAACTACATCGAGAACGTCCCGGGTTCCACCGGAAACGCGGACACCGACCCGAACCTGGACGCCATTCCGGACCGGTTCAAGAAGGACTTCCCGGCCAACGCCGGCGGTGTCTACGACGTCGGTACGCCCGCCTCGAAGGACCCGGACACCCACAACCCGGGTCCGACCCTCTGGCTTCCCAAGGGCAAGACGGTCCGCTTCGTCCTCACCTCACGTGACGTCATCCACTCCTTCTGGGTGGTGCCGTTCCTGATGAAGCAGGACGTCATCCCGGGCCACACCAACGCCTTCCAGGTGACCCCCAACAAGGAGGGCACCTTCATGGGCAAGTGCGCGGAGCTCTGCGGTCTCGACCACTCCCGGATGCTGTTCAACGTGAAGGTCGTCTCTCCCGAGGCTTACGAGCAGCACCTCAAGGACCTCGTGAAGAAGGGGCAGACCGGTTACATTCCCGCCGGCATCGCGCAGACGAGCCACGAGAAGAACCGGGAGACGACAAACCTGTGAGCATCACCAACGAACCCCAGGGTGCCGCCGCAGCTGAGGACTCGTACGAGAACGAGCTGCCGGTACGGCGCAAGCAGCCGGGCAACGTGGTCGTCAAGTGGCTCACCACCACCGACCACAAGACGATCGGCACGCTCTATCTGGTGACGTCGTTCGCCTTCTTCTGCATCGGTGGCGTGATGGCGCTGCTCATGCGCGCCGAGCTGGCCCGGCCGGGCCTTCAGATCATGTCGGCGGAGCAGTTCAACCAGGCGTTCACGATGCACGGCACGATCATGCTGCTGATGTTCGCGACGCCGCTGTTCGCCGGTTTCACCAACTGGATCATGCCGCTCCAGATCGGTGCCCCCGACGTCGCCTTCCCGCGGCTGAACATGTTCGCCTACTGGCTGTACCTGTTCGGCTCGACGATCGCGGTCGGCGGTTTCCTCACCCCCTCGGGCGCGGCCGACTTCGGCTGGTTCGCCTACAGCCCGCTGTCGGACGCGGTCCGTTCCCCCGGTATCGGCGCCGACCTGTGGATCATGGGTCTGGCCTTCTCCGGCTTCGGCACCATCCTCGGCGCGGTCAACTTCATCACCACGATCATCTGCATGCGCGCGCCCGGCATGACCATGTTCCGCATGCCGATCTTCGTGTGGAACGTGCTGCTGACCGCGGTTCTCGTTCTGCTCGCCTTCCCCGTGCTCGCCGCCGCGCTCTTCGCGCTGGAGGCGGATCGGAAGTTCGGCGCACACATCTTCGATGCCGCGAACGGTGGTGCCCTGTTGTGGCAGCACCTGTTCTGGTTCTTCGGGCATCCAGAGGTGTACATCATCGCGCTGCCGTTCTTCGGCATCATCAGTGAGGTCATCCCGGTCTTCTCCCGCAAGCCGATGTTCGGCTACATGGGCCTGATCGGCGCGACCATCGCGATCGCGGGTCTGTCCGTGACGGTGTGGGCCCACCACATGTACGTCACCGGCGGTGTGCTGCTGCCGTTCTTCTCCTTCATGACGTTCCTCATCGCCGTACCGACCGGCGTGAAGTTCTTCAACTGGATCGGCACCATGTGGAAGGGGTCACTGAGCTTCGAGACCCCGATGCTCTGGGCCACCGGCTTCCTGATCACCTTCACCTTCGGTGGTCTGACCGGTGTCATCCTGGCGTCGCCGCCGATGGACTTCCACGTCTCGGACTCCTACTTCGTGGTGGCGCACTTCCACTACGTGGTGTTCGGCACGGTCGTCTTCGCGATGTTCTCCGGCTTCCACTTCTGGTGGCCGAAGATGACCGGCAAGATGCTCGACGAGCGCCTCGGCAAGATCACGTTCTGGACGCTGTTCGTCGGCTTCCACGGCACCTTCCTCGTCCAGCACTGGCTGGGCGCCGAGGGCATGCCGCGCCGGTACGCGGACTACCTCGCGGCGGACGGCTTCACCGCCCTGAACACGATCTCGACGATCAGCTCCTTCCTGCTCGGCCTGTCGATCCTGCCGTTCCTCTACAACGTGTGGAAGACGGCGAAGTACGGCAAGAAGGTCGAGGTCGACGACCCGTGGGGCTACGGCCGTTCGCTGGAGTGGGCCACCTCTTGCCCGCCCCCGCGCCACAACTTCCTCACCCTGCCGAGGATCCGCAGCGAATCCCCGGCGTTCGACCTGCACCACCCTGAGATCGCGGCGCTGGACCAGCTGGAGAACGCCGGTCACGGCGCGACGGCCATCGCCGGCAGCAAGGAGGCTGGCAAGTGAAGATCCAGGGCAAGATGTTCATCTGGCTCGCCGTCTTCATCCTCGTCATGGCGATCGTCTACGGCGTCTGGTCGAAGGAGCCGGTGGGCACCACGGCTCTCACCCTCTCCTTCGGCCTGTGCATCATGGTCGGCTACTACCTGGCCTTCACGGCCCGGCGGGTCGACGTGGGCGCCGGCGACAACAAGGAAGCGGACGTCGCGGACGACGCCGGCGAGGTCGGGTTCTTCAGCCCGCACAGCTGGCAGCCGCTCGCGCTGGGCATCGGCGGCGCGCTCCTGTTCCTGAGCGTCGCGATCGGCTGGTGGCTGGCGTACTTCGGGGCCCCGGTCCTGCTGATCGGCCTGTGGGGCTGGGTCTTCGAGTACTACCGCGGTGAGAACCGCACCCAGTAACACGTTCAGTGCTCAGGGGAGCCCGGACACTCCGTCAGGAGGGTCCGGGCTCCCTCTTTTGCCACACCCTCGTTCCCCCGCACGGATCACCCGCCGCGCCGAGCCCGCCGCACGTTCTTAGCGTGAGGTCATGAGGCACTCACCACGCAACCGTACGGTCGTCAGCTGCACCCTCCTGGTGGCCGCCCTGAGCGCGTCCACCGGCGCCTGCGGCTCGGACGGCCAATCCCTCTCGGCGAAGCCGTACGACGCGGCTGAGCGGATCTCCTTCGGCGGCGCTGTCGGGGACGGCAAGAAGGCGAACCCGGACAAGCCCCTGGAGATCACCTCCGACGACTCCGACGACCGCATCACGGACGTCACGGCCATGGACGCGGCCGGACGCTACCTGGCCGGCGAGCTCTCCGCCGACGGCAGCCGCTGGCACAGCACCTCCCCCCTGGCCGCGGGCGCCCGCTACACGGTCCGGGTGAGCACGGAGGACGAGGACGGCGCCCCCGGCCGCGGGACGCGCACCTTCGACACCAGCAGGCCCACCACCAAGAAGCGCCTGAACGTCACCTTCGGCCCGAAGAAGGGCACCTACGGTGTGGGCCAGCCCGTGACGGCCGAACTCAGCCAGCCCGTGCGGGGAAAGGCACAGCGCGCGATAGTCGAGCGCGCCCTCAAGGTGGACTCGACCCCCACCACCGAGGGCGCGTGGCACTGGGTGAACGACAAGGAACTCCACTACCGGCCCAAGGAGTACTGGCCCGCCAGGGCCACCGTCCAGGTGCGCAGCAACCTGCCCGGCATGAAGATCGGGGACCGCCTCTGGGGCGGCAGCGCCAAGCCCCTGACATTCACCACCGGCGACCGGGTCATAGCCGTCACGGACGCGTCGTCCCACCAGATGACCGTCTACCGGAACGACAAGGTGATCAACACCATCCCCGTCACCACGGGCAAGCCCGGCTTCGAGACCCGCAACGGCGTCAAGGTCGTACTGGGCAAGGAGTACTTCGTACGCATGCGCGGCACCAGCATCGGCATAGCCGAGGGCAGCGCCGACTCCTACGACCTACCGGTCTACTACGCCACCAGGGTGACCTGGAGCGGCGAGTACGTGCACGCCGCCCCCTGGTCCGAGGGCTCCCAGGGCTCCGAGAACGTCAGCCACGGCTGCACCGGCATGAGCACCAGCAACGCCAAGTGGTTCTTCGACAACATCCGGGAAGGCGACGTCGTCAAGGTCGTGAACTCCTACGGCCACACCATGGAGTCCTTCGGCAACGGTTTCGGCGACTGGAACCTCGACTGGAAGAAATGGGAGGGCGGCAGCGCCCTCACCACGGCCCCAGCGGGCTCCCTCCCGGCCAACCAGGTCCGCCTGACTCCGCAGAGCATCTGAGAAGGGGCGCGAGTCCCCACCCAGGGGCGCGGGGAACTGCGCGACAAGCCACGACGCTCCCCGCACCCGCCGAACCACCGGTTGAACCGAGTTCTTAGGCGCTCAAGGCCCGCCGAGCCCGCAACAGGGAAGCCAACGCCGAGGCGAACTCAACAGGCTCCACCGGCAAGGTGACCGCCCCATCGGCCCGACTCCAAGTCGCCAGCCACGCATCCTGAGGCCGCCCGATCAGCAACAGCACCGGCGGACACCGGAAAACCTCGTCCTTGATCTGCCGGCACATCCCCATGCCCCCCATGGGCACGGCCTCCCCGTCCAGCACACAGACGTCGATCCCGCCCTTGTCCAGCTCCTTCAGGACGGCGGCGGGCGTCGCGCACTCGAGGAACTCGACGACGGGAACGTCGGGAGCGGGTCGCCGCCCCGCCGCCAACCGCACCTGCTCGCGGGTGTTGGAGTCATCGCTGTAGACCAGCACCGTGGCGGTCGGCTGCATTGTTCCCTCCGAGACATCAGCGTCGTACGGACAGACGGACCGGGTCCGCTGGGCCGGATGCTACTCCCTCGGAACCCCTGCCAGAACCCCACTCGATCAGCCGTCCGAACAGCCGCCCGATCAGCCCTCCGACCGGCCGTCGACGCGCCGTGGATGGGCCATACGGGCTGGACACACCCCGCAGACACCCCGAACGGCACCCCCCGGCGTGAGGGCGGGATAAGCGACCGACATAATGTCGGTCGTGGCGACAGCAACGACAGTAGAAACCGGGCACGCGCACCCGTCGGTCAACCGGCCGAACCTCACCAGCGTCGGAACCATCATCTGGCTGAGTTCCGAGCTGATGTTCTTCGCGGCCCTATTCGCGATGTACTTCACCCTGCGATCGGTGACCGGTCCGGCTCACTGGAAGGAGATGGCGTCAAGCCTCAACTTCCCGTTCTCCGCGGCCAACACCACGATCCTGGTGCTTTCTTCCCTCACCTGCCAGCTCGGTGTGTTCGCCGCCGAGCGCGGTGACGTGAAGAAGCTCCGGATGTGGTTCATCGTCACGTTCGTGATGGGTGCGATCTTCATCGGCGGTCAGGTCTTCGAGTACACCGAGCTGGTCAAGAAGGACGGGCTCTCGCTCTCCTCCGACCCGTACGGCTCGGTGTTCTACCTGACCACCGGCTTCCACGGCATGCACGTGACGGGCGGTCTCATCGCGTTCCTGTTCGTCCTCGGCAGGACGTACGCGGCGCGAAGGTTCACCCATGAGCAGGCGACCGCCGCGATCGTCGTGTCCTACTACTGGCACTTCGTCGACGTCGTCTGGATCGGGCTCTTCGCCACGATCTACATGATCAAGTAGCCGGGCCCGCCCGATCCCGTATCGGGCCCGCCCGACACCTCCAGAAGACTCGACGCTGAAGATCCTGACACCGGGGTAATCCGTGAAAAAGCTCTCCGCACGACGACGCCATCCGATGGCGGCGGTCGTCGTCCTACTCATCGCGCTGGCGGCCATCGGGGGGCTGTACTCCGCTGTCGCGCCTACGGGCCAGGCGAAGGCCGATGAATCCGCCCAGTCCCTCACCATCACGGAGGGACAGAGGCTGTACTCCGTGGGCTGCGCAAGCTGCCACGGCACCGGCGGTCAGGGGTCCTCCGACGGTCCGAGCCTGGTGGGCGTCGGCGCCGCGGCGGTCGACTTCCAGGTGTCGACCGGCCGTATGCCGGCCGCGACCGCGCAGGGCGCGCAGATCCCGAAGAAGCGGAACATCTACTCGCAGGCCCAGATCGACCAGCTCGCGACGTACATCGCGTCGCTGGGCACCGGCCCCTCCGTGCCGACCGAGGCCCAGTACGGCCCCGAGGGCGCGGACATCGCCAAGGGCGGCGAACTGTTCCGCACCAACTGCGCGCAGTGCCACAACTTCACCGGTCATGGCGGTGCGCTCACGCACGGCAAGTTCGCCCCGGACCTTGAGGGTGTCGCCCCGAAGCACATCTACGAGGCCATGCAGACCGGCCCGCAGAACATGCCGTCCTTCCCCGACACGACGATGTCGGAGAAGAACAAGAAGGACATCATCGCGTACCTCGACGCGGTCAACGGCGATGACACCGTGGAGCCCGGCGGTCTGAGCCTGGGCGGTCTCGGACCGGTCAGCGAAGGCCTGTTCGCCTGGATCTTCGGCCTCGGAGCGCTCATCGCGGTCGCCGTATGGGTCGCCGCTCGGACCGCAAAGGCCAAGAAGTCATGAGTAGCCAAGACATTCCAGAAGAGAACCTGCCCGCAGTGCAGGCCGCATCACACGCCGAGCACGAGCACGGTGCCGTGGGCGTCGCGGACGAGAAGAACCCGTTCGCCGACCCGGGGCTGCCGCCGCACGAACACCGCGTCCAGGACATCGACGAGCGGGCCGCCAAGCGGTCCGAGCGTGCGGTCGCCCTCATGTTCACGCTGTCGATGGTGGCCACCGTCGCCTTCATCGTCTCGTACGTGGTGATCCCGAAGGACAAGGCGATCTTCGTCTTCCCGATCGGGCACCTCAGCGCGCTGAACTTCGCGCTGGGCCTCTCCCTGGGCCTCGCGCTCTTCCTGATCGGCGCGGGCGCGGTCCACTGGGCCCGCACCCTGATGTCCGACGAGGAACTCGTCGACGAGCGGCACGCGATCTCCGCGCCGCCCGAGGTCAAGGCGAAGGTCCTGGCCGACTTCAAGCAGGGCGCCAAGGAGTCCGCGATCGGCCGGCGCAAGCTGGTCCGCAACACGATGTTCGGCGCGCTGGCCCTGTTCCCGCTCTCCGGCGTCATGCTGCTGCGCGACCTCGGCCCGCTGCCCGGGACGAAGCTGCGTCACACCCTGTGGTCCAAGGGCAAGCTGCTCGTCAACATGAACACGAACGAGCCGCTGCGTCCCTCGGACATCGCGGTCGGGTCGCTCACCTTCGTCAAGCCCGAGGGCCTGGAGGAGGACGACCACGAGTTCCAGACCGAGATCGCCAAGTCCGCCGTGATGATCGTCCGCATCCAGCCGGACGAGATCAAGGACAAGCAAGAGCTCGACTGGTCCTACCAGGGCATCGTGGCGTACTCGAAGATCTGTACCCACGTCGGTTGCCCGATCTCCCTGTACGAGCAGCAGACGCACCACGTGCTCTGCCCCTGCCACCAGTCCACCTTCGACCTCTCCGACGGCGCCCGGGTGATCTTCGGCCCCGCCGGTCACCCGTTGCCGCAGCTGCGCATCGGCGTGAACGACCAGGGCTACCTTGAGGCGCTCGGCGACTTCTCCGAGCCCGTCGGTCCTGCATTCTGGGAGCGCGGATGAGTACTACGCCCAACACCGACGCGCGTTCGTCGCGCGAGAAGGCACCGGCCGGCGAGCGCGTCGCCGACTGGGCCGACGGCCGGCTGGGGATCTACTCCCTGGCCAAGGCCAACATGCGCAAGATCTTCCCCGACCACTGGTCGTTCATGCTCGGCGAAGTCTGCATGTACAGCTTCATCATCATCATCCTCACGGGTGTGTATCTGACGCTGTTCTTCCACCCGTCGATGAACGAGGTGGAGTACCACGGCAGCTACATCCCGTTGCAGGGTCAGCTGATGTCCGAGGCGTTCAACTCGACCATGCACATCTCCTTCGATGTGCGCGGTGGTCTGCTGATCCGGCAGATCCACCACTGGGCGGCGCTGATCTTCGTCGCGGCGATGATGATCCACATGATGCGCGTGTTCTTCACGGGCGCCTTCCGCAAGCCGCGCGAGGTCAACTGGCTGTTCGGCTGGCTGCTGCTGGTCCTGTCGCTGTTCACCGGCTTCACCGGCTACTCGCTCCCCGACGACCTGCTGTCGGGTACCGGCGTGCGGTTCATCGAAGGCGTGCTGCTGTCGGTCCCGATCGTCGGCACGTACCTGTCGTTCTTCATCTTCGGCGGTGAGTTCCCGGGCGGCGACTTCGTCGCACGGTTCTACTCGGTCCACATCCTGCTGCTGCCGGGCATCATGCTCGGCCTGATGGTGGCGCACCTGATCCTGGTCTTCTACCACAAGCACACGCAGTTCGCGGGCCCCGGCAAGACGAACAACAACGTCGTCGGCATGCCGCTGCTGCCGGTCTACATGGCCAAGGCCGGAGGCTTCTTCTTCCTGGTCTTCGGTGTCATCGCGGTCATCGCGGCCATCGCCTCGATCAACCCGATCTGGGCCATGGGTCCCTACCGTCCGGACCAGGTGTCGACCGGCGCCCAGCCCGACTGGTACATGGGCTTCGCCGAGGGCCTGGTGCGTGTGATGCCCGGCTGGGAGATCAACCTGTGGGGCCACACCCTCGTGCTGGGTGTGTTCATCCCGATCGTGGTCTTCCCGCTGGTGCTGGTGGCCATCGCGGTCTACCCGTTCATCGAGTCCTGGGTCACCGGCGACAAGAACGAGCACCACATCCTCGACCGGCCGCGCAACACCCCGACCCGTACCGGGTTCGGTGTGGCCTGGCTGGCCGCGTACTTCGTGATGCTGATCGGTGGTGGAAACGACCTCTGGGCGACCCACTTCCACCTCTCGATCAACGCGATCACCTGGTTCGTACGCATCGGTTTCTTCGTCATCCCGGTCCTCGCGTTCATCGCCACCAAGCGGATCTGCCTCGGCCTCCAGCGCCGCGACAAGGACAAGGTGCTGCACGGCCGCGAGTCGGGCATCATCAAGCGCCTGCCGCACGGTGAGTTCATCGAGGTGCACGAGCCGCTCAGCCAGGAGGCCCTGCACACCCTCACCGCTCACCACCAGTACGAGCCGGCCATGATCGGCGCGACGGTCGACGAGAACGGTGTCGAGCGCAAGGTGTCCGGCGCGGAGAAGCTGCGCGCCAAGCTCAGCAAGTCGTACTACGGCGAGGACAGCCAGATCCCCAAGCCGACCGCCGAGGAGTACAAGGAGATCACGAGCGGCCACGGCCACCACTGATCACCCCGCTTCGCCGTACGCCGGGCTGGATAGGGTGTCCCCATTCCCACCAGGAGTCCCGCGGAGTCCCGCCGGGACCTACCCAGGAGCGGCAGATGAGCGCTGTGAACCCCGCCGGAGGCGATCCCGCGGCGGCCCGTTCCTGGCCCCGCGTGCTGAACGGCCTGCTCGCCGGCCAGGACCTGAGCGCGGCCGACACCGCCTGGGCGATGGACCTGATCATGCGCGGCGAGGCGACCGACGCGCAGATCGCCGGGTTCGTGGTGGCGCTGCGGGCCAAGGGCGAGACGGTGGAGGAGATCTCCGGGTTCGTCGAGGCGATGTACGAGCACGCCAATGTGATCGAGGTGCCGGGACCGGCCGTCGACATCGTCGGCACCGGCGGCGACGGCGCCAACACGGTGAACATCTCCACCATGTCGGCGATCGTCATCGCCGGTACGGGCGCCAAGGTCGTCAAGCACGGCAACCGGGCGGCCTCCTCGGCCTCCGGGGCGTCCGACGTACTGGGACAGCTCGGCGTCAATCTGGACCTGACGCCCAAGCGGGTGGCCGAGGTGGCCGAGGAAGCCGGGATCACTTTCTGCTTCGCGGCCCGGTTCCATCCGGCGATGCGCCATGTGGGCGCCGCACGCGGCCAGTTGGGCATCCGGACGGTCTTCAACATGCTGGGCCCGCTCACCAACCCGGCCAAGGTCAAGGCCCAGGCGGTCGGGGTCGCCGACCCCCGGATGGCCCCCATCGTCGCCGGAGTCTTCGCCGCGCGCGGCAACTCGTCCCTGGTGTTCCGGGGCGACGACGGCCTCGACGAGCTGACGATCACCGCCACCTCCCGGGTGTGGGTCGTCCGGGACGGCAAGGTGACGGAGGAGGCCTTCGACCCGCGCGACGTCGGCATCGAGCTGGTCCCGGTGGAGGCCCTGCGCGGCGGCGACGCCACCTACAACGCGGCGGTCGCCCGGAGGCTGCTGGACGGCGAGACCGGGCCCGTACGGGATGCCGTACTGCTCAACTCGGCGGCGGCGCTGGTGGCGCTGGACCCCGGGCCGGGCTCACTGGCCGAGCAGATCGGCGCCCGGATGGAGGAGGCCGCGCGGTCCATCGACTCCGGGGCGGCGAAGAAGACGCTGGAGCGGTGGTCGGCGGCGACCAACGCGTAGCCGTCGCACAGGGGTTCCAGGCGGGAGGCGTCCCGCGATCCGGACACGGGTTGCGGGACGCCGATCACCTCCGTTACGTTCTGTACCAGGTCATGAGTGACAGTCATGAGGCCCCGGCCGACTGTCCGGCAACCCTCCGTCCGTGGCGGGGTGCCCCGGGATGAAGACCAGGCCGTGAGCAGCAAGGCTCAGGGCAAGCGCGGGCCCCTCTCGAATCCAGGGGTCCTGGTCGTTCGAGGGAGTCTTCCGTGAGCAAGCGAATGCGATAGGGCTGCCGAGCCCCGCCTCCGCGCACCCTTTTCACCCTTTCCGTGCTTGAGCCGTACGTGCGTCTGTGTTCGCGGTCGTACGTGCTCGCGCGGTGATTCCTCTTGCCTCTCACGGGAGTTCGCCATGTCTGTCTCCACCCTTGCCGCCGACCGCACCCTTTGCGCCCCGCTGCCCGTTCTGGGCCGTGATGTCACCGTCCCGCTCGTGACCGGCGGCGAGGTCACCTACGCGGCCCTCGACTACGCCGCCAGCGCGCCCGCGCTCCAGCGGGTCTGGGACGACGTGGCCGCGTACGCGCCCTACTACGGCAGCGTGCACCGGGGAGCCGGATACCTCTCCCAGCTGTCGACGGACCTCTTCGAGAACGCCCGCAGGACGGTCGCCGAGTTCCTGGACTGCCGCGCCGACGACCAGCTCGTCTTCACCCGGTCCACCACCGACTCCCTCAACCTCCTCGCCGCCGCCCTCCCCGACGGCTGCCAGGTCTTCGTCTTCGAGACCGAGCACCACGCCTCCCTGCTGCCCTGGCAAAACGCCCAGGTCACCTACCTCGACGCCCCGCGCACCCCCGAGCAGGCCGTGGCCACCCTCCGGGAGGCCCTCGCCGCCCGTGACCCTCAGGGCCCGGCCCTCGTCTGCGTCACCGGCGCCTCCAACGTCACCGGCGAGCTGTGGCCCGTACGGGAGCTGGCCGCCGCCGCCCACTCGCACGGTGCCCGGATCGTCCTGGACGCCGCCCAGCTCGCCCCGCACCACCCGGTCTCCGTCCAGGAGCTGGACGTCGACTGGGTCGCCTTCTCCGGGCACAAGCTGTACGCGCCCTTCGGCTCCGGCGTCCTGGCCGGCCGCGCCGACTGGCTGCGCGCCGCCGACCCGTACCTCGCCGGTGGCGGCGCCAGCCGCAAGGTCACGCGGCGCGCGGACGGGGGCGTGGACGTGGAGTGGCACGACACCGCCGCCCGGCACGAGGCCGGGTCGCCGAACGTCATCGGCGCCTACTCGATCGCCGCCGCCTGCAAGGCCCTCACAGAGGCCGGGTTCGATTCGCTGGTGGCTCGGGAGCAGCACCTGATCGACACCGTTCGGGCGGGGCTGGCGGAGGTGCCCGAGGTCAGGGTTCTCTCGCTGTTCGGTGACGACGCCCCGCGCGTCGGCGTCATCTCGTTCGTCGTCGAGGGGTGGAACAGCTCGCACTTCGCCGCGGCGCTCTCCGCGGAGTACGGGATCGGGGTGCGGGACGGGCTGTTCTGCGCGCATCCGCTGGTGCGGACGCTGCTGGGCAGTGAGCCGCGGACGCAGGGGGAGTGCGGTGCCCCCGAGGCGGCTCCCGGGGAGAAGTCGCTCAACGCCATCCGGGTGAGCTTCGGTGCGGGCACCCCGGACGAGCACGTCGAGCGGTTCGTGGGCGCGGTGAAGGAGCTTGTGCGGGACGGGGCGAAGTGGCGGTACCGGACGGAGGACGGGCGCTGCGTTCCGGCGGTCTGAGGCCCAGTAGTTTCCTCGCCCCCGCCGCCCCTACCCGTCCCGT
>NZ_LIQQ01000147.1:0-624 GCF_001418565.1 Streptomyces graminilatus
CCGCGCAGGGGGTCGCGGCGATGCGGGCGATCAACGTCTCCGCGGTGACTCCGCCCTTCATGCTGGTGTTCGTCGGGTCGGCCGCACTGTGTCTGGTGACCGTCGTGGTCACGTGCGTGGTGTGGCCGGACAAGGGCGCCGTGGAGCTGCTGATCGGCAGCGCGCTGTATCTGTTCGGCTCGTTCGGACTCACGATGGGCGCGAACGTACCGCGCAACAACGCGCTGGCGAGGCTGGATCCGGGGACGGCTGAAGCGGCCTCGTACTGGCCCGTGTACGTGCGCGAGTGGACCCGGTGGAACCACATACGCACGGTCGCCTCGGGGGCCGCCTCCGTGCTGTACGTCCTGGCTGTCGCCTGAGCCGTCGGACCGCTCGGCATGCGTGGTCGATGAGTCGTATCGTGGCCGGAGGAGAGTGCCGTCCGACGACGCAGGCCCCGTCATGCGCGAGCGGGGAGGACGGCGAGGACACGGTCATGGGCGATCCCAAGGGTTTTCTCACCACAGCACGGCAGAACTGGCCGCGCAGGCCCGTCGAGGAGCGGGTCCGCGACTGGGACGAGGTGTATGTCCCGGGGGCGCTGCTCCCTGTCATCAGCGCGCAGGCCGGCCGCTGCATGGA
>NZ_LIQQ01000147.1:629-11888 GCF_001418565.1 Streptomyces graminilatus
CTGTCCGCTGGGGAACCTGATCCCCGAGTGGAACGACCTGGTCTCCCGGGAGGACTGGCGCGCGGCGAGTGACCGGCTGCACGCCACGAACAACTTCCCGGAGTTCACCGGGAGGTTGTGCCCGGCGCCGTGCGAGGCGGGCTGTGTGCTGGCCATCAACCAGCCCGCGGTGACCATCAAGAACGTCGAGGTGGCCATCGCCGACCGCGCGTGGTCCGAGGGCTTCGCACCGCCGAGACCGCCGGACCGGCTGTCGGGACGTACGGTCGCGGTGATCGGGTCGGGGCCCACCGGGCTCGCCGCCGCCCAGCAACTGACCCGGGCCGGGCACACCGTCGCCGTGTACGAGAAGGACGACCGGATCGGCGGGCTGATGCGGTACGGCATCCCCGAGTTCAAGATGGAGAAGCACCATCTGGAGCGGCGCGTCGAGCAGATGCGGGCGGAGGGAACCAAGTTCCGTACGTCGACCGCCGTCGGGCGGGATGTCGGCGCCGCCGAACTGCGGTCTCGGTACGACGCCGTGGTGCTGGCCGTGGGCGCCACGGCATGGCGTGATCTGCCGCTGCCCGGGCGGGAGTTGGCGGGCGTTCAGCAGGCGATGGAGTATCTGCCGCTGGCCAACCGGGTGTGCCAGGGGGATCTGGCGGTGTCCCCGATGTCGGCCGCCGGGAAACACGTCGTCATTGTCGGCGGCGGTGACACGGGGGCCGACTGTCTGGGCACCGCGGTGCGTGAAGGGGCGGCCTCCGTCACCCAGTTGGACATCTACGCCCAGCCCGGCGCGGAGCGCGACGAGGACGCCGACCCCTGGCCGACGTACCCGAAGATCTACCGGCTGTCGGCCGCGCACGAGGAGGCCCGTGACCTGGAGTCGGCGCCCGCCGCCGACGCCGACGCCCGGCTCTTCGCGGCGTCCACGCTCCACTTCTCGGGCGACGCGGACGGTCACGTACGGGCCCTGCACCTCGTCGAGGTGAACGCGGAGCGCCGGCCGCAGCCGGGATCCGGGCGGACGCTCCCCGCCGACCTGGTGCTGCTCGCCCTCGGCTTCTCCGGGCCCGACCGGGAGGACGGTCTGATCGACCAGCTCGGGCTCGCTCTCGACCCGCGCGGCACGATCGCCCGAGACGCGGACTTCGCGACGAACGTGCCGGGTGTGTACGCGGCGGGGGACGCGGCCCGCGGGCAGTCGCTGATCGTGTGGGCGATCGCGGAGGGCCGGGCGGTCGCCGCGGCCGTGGACCGCCGGCTGACGGGCAGCACGCAACTTCCGGCACCCATAGGGCCGTACGACCGCCCGATGACCGTCTGACCGGCCTCCTCGCATGCCCCTGCCCGGCGCTGCGTGCGCGGGTCAGCGGCGCTCGTCCGTACCCGCCACCTTGCGGGTCGCCAGGGCCACCCGGTTCCAGGTGTTGATCGCGAGGATCAGGGACAGGACCTGGGCCAGTTCCCGGTCGTCGAAGTGGGCCGCGGCCTCGGTGTAGACGTCGTCCGGGACGCCTGCGTCGGCGACCAGGGTGACCGCCTCCGTGAGGGCCAGCGCCGCCTGTTCCCTCGGGGTGTAGAAGTGGCGGGCCTCGCGCCACACGGCGACCAGGTGCAGCCGGTCCTCGCTCTCGCCCGCCTTTCGCGCGTCGTTCGTGTGCATGTGGAGGCAGTACGCGCAGTGGTTGAGGTGCGAGGCGCGGATCTGGATCAGTTCGACGAGCGCCGGGTCGAGGCCCTCCCGGGCCGCCGCGTCGAAGCCGACGAGGGCGCGGAAGACCTTGGGGGCCGTCTTCGCGAGGTTCAGGCGGGGGGTCCCGGCGGGCTGCTCGGGGTGGGCGGTCGTGGGGTTCGCGGTGTTCGTGTTCGTCGTCATGACCATGAATCTACGGGCCGGAAAGACCGGCGGTATGGTTCATTTCCATGGCAGAAACATGGGTCAATTCCGCCGAGCGGATCGGCGCCGACCTGCACCTGGAACTGGATCAGGCGGAGGCGGGCGGGCGGCGGGCCGCGCTGATCCGCGCGCTGCGGGACGCCGTCCGGGGCGGCCGGCTGGCGCCCGGCACCCTGCTGCCGCCGTACCGTTCCCTCGCCGCCGATCTCGGCGTGGCGCGCAACACCGTGGCCGACGCGTACGCCGAACTCGTCGCCGAGGGCTGGCTCACCGCCCGCCAGGGGTCGGGCACCCGGGTCGCCGAGCGGACCGAACCCGCCGGAGGGGCCTCCCGTGTCGCCGTAAAGGCACCTCCACGCGCGCGTGGACCACGGCACGATCTGCGTCAGGGCAAGCCGGACGCGTCGGGGTTCCCGCGTGCCGCCTGGCTGGCCTCGTACCGGCGGGCGCTCCAGCAGGCACCGAACGAGGCGTTCGGGCCCGGTGACCCGGCGGGCCGGGCCGAACTGAGGGAGGCGCTGGCGGAGTACCTGGCACGCGCGCGTGGGGTACGTACCGAGCCCGGCCGCATCGTCATCTGCGCGGGCTTCGCACACGCCCTGCGGCTTCTCTTCGGCGGGCCGAAAGGCGGCGGTGGCGCCGGCGCCGTACTGCGCGGGCCGCTGGCCGTGGAGGCGTACGGACTCGGCTTCCACCGGGAGCTGTTGCACGCCGCCGGGGTACGGACCGTACCGCTGCCGCTCGACGAGGACGGCGCGCGGGTCGGTCTGCTCGGACGGGAGCGGGCCGTACTGCTCACGCCCGCGCACCAGTTCCCGACCGGCGGCCCGCTGCACCCCGAGCGCCGCGCGGCCGTGATCGACTGGGCACGCGCGCGTGGCGGGCTGATCCTGGAGGACGACTACGACGGGGAGTTCCGTTACGACCGCCGGCCCGTCGGCGCCTTGCAGGGGCTGGACCCGGAGCGGGTGATCCACCTCGGCTCGGTCAGCAAGAGCCTGTCCCCCGCGCTGCGGCTGGGCTGGATGGTCCTTCCGGAGCGGTACGTGGAGCCGGTGCTCGAGCTGAAGGGCGAGCGGGAGGGGTGGACGAGCACGCTCGACCAACTGGCGCTCGCCGACTTCCTCGGGTCGGGGTCCTACGACCGTCATGTGCGGCGGATGCGGCAGCGGTACCGGCGTCGCCGTGACCGATTGGTCGCCGCCCTCGCCACGCACGCGCCGCATGTCGAGGTCACCGGCGTCGCGGCCGGCCTGCACGCGGTGCTGCGGCTGCCGCCCGGGACGGAGCGGTCGGCGGTGAAGGCCGCGGCCTGGCGGGGAATCGCCCTCGACGGGCTCGCCGGGTTCCGGCATCCGGAGTCCCGGCACCCGGAGTCTCACGAGCCGGCGAAGGCCCCGTCCGGAGGCCAGGGTTCGATCCCGCTCGACGGGCTGGTCGTGGGATACGCGGCACCCTCCGAGCACGCGTACGGCGCGGCACTGGAAGCGCTCTGCCAGGTACTTCCTCCGGATGGCGATGACAACGACGGGAGCAATGGGACAACTGGGCGCCAAATTAAGTAAATCGAATGAACACAACGAATCCGGCGCCACAGGAACGGCCGGAACCGGGCCTCAGGAGAGCAGGAAGTCGGCCTCCCCCGCCTTCGCGCCCTCGATGAAGGCGAGCATCTCGGCGGTGGTGTAGATCAGCGCCGGACCGTCCGGGTCGGTGGACTGGCGCACGGCGATCCGGCCGTCGGCGAGCTTCATCGCCTCCAGGCAGTTGCCGCCGTTGCCGCCGCTCCACGGCTTGTGCCAGCCCTCGCTGCCCAGTTCACCGGCGGGCATGCCGTTGTAGATACGGGCGCCGGCCCGTTCGGCGCCCAGGTCAGTGGTCAGCTCATTGATTCGCTCGTGGCGTATCCGGGCCTTGGACGTCATGCGATCCATGCAGAGGTTCAGAGCTCCTTGCGGAGATCCTGGAGGATCTCCTTCGTGCGATGTGCTGTGGCGGACTGAGCCGCCATGCGGTCCATGACCTCCAGGTGGGTGGCCACCTCGGTGCGCGAATCCAGATAGATGGCGCCGGTCAGGTACTCGCTGTAGACCATGTCCGGGAGTTCGGGCATGGCAAAACGGAACAGCACGAACGGCCCGTACGTGCCCGGGTGCGGCCCCGAGGAGAAGGGGGCGACCTGGATCGTCACATTGGGCAGGTCCGCGGCGTCGAGCAGTTTGTCGATCTGCGCGCGCATCACGTCCGGACCACCCACCGGGCGGCGCAGGACGGTCTCGTCCATCACGACCCACAGCCGGGGCGCGCCTTCACGGGTGAGCAGTCCCTGGCGTTCCATGCGCAGCGCGACATGGCGTTCGATGTCCTCGGGTCTGGTCTGGCCGATGGCGCCCGATTTCAGGACACCGATGGCGTACTCACGGGTCTGAAGCAGTCCGGGGACGAAGTGCGGCTCGTACTGGCGGATGAGGCTGGCCGCGCCCTCCAGGCTGACGTGCATGGAGAACCAGCCGGGCAGCACGTCGTGGAAGCGCTGCCACCACCCGGGCAGATTGGCTTCCTCGGCCAGTTGGACGAACGCGTCGGCCTCGCAGTCGGAGACGCCGTACGACTTCAGGAGGAGCTGGAGGTACGGGATCTTGAGCGCGACCTCGGCCATCTCCATCCGGCGGACGGTGGCGGGGGCGACCCGGAGGATGCGCGCGGCCTCCTCGCGGCGCAGGCCCGCACGCTCCCGCAGGTCCAGCAGGCGCCGGCCGAGGACGACCTGTCCGACCGTCGGCGCGGACCGCGGTTCGCTCACGTTCCACCTCCATCGAGCACCGGCGACGCCGGTGAAGATCCCTGACAGCTCGGCGGCGCCACCGGGAATCCGTTCGAAGGCTTATTCGAAAACCTGCCGAAAGTCCCAACTGGCGCCGCTCCGAGTGCTGTTGCGAGCAGTGTGCCACGCCGTTCCACTCCGTCACACCGCACTCTGCATTTTTCAGAGTGACACTTGCCAAGTGTTCACGGCGGGGAGATAGTGGCAAGCGTGATTCCGTCCCCGCCCTTAGGAACAGACGCCGCCGCGGACCATTCCGGTCCCGGGTCCGCAGCCCCGCTGCGCCCCGGTACGGCGGCCGAGCGCCGGTTCCGCTTCGAGCTGGCCGCCCATCCGGGCTCGCCCGCGCAGGCCCGCCGCCTGACGCGCGCCCGGCTCACGGGCTGGTCGGTCTGCGAGGACACCTGCGACACGGCGGCCCTGGTCGTCACCGAGCTGGTCACCAACGCCATCGTGCACACCGCGAGCAGCCACATAGTCTGCGAGCTGCACGACGGCGCCGACCTGGTGCGCATAGCGGTGCGTGACGAAGGCTGCGCTCCCGGTGTGCCCCATCAGTCGCCGCAGCGCCCTGATGACGAGCAGGGGAGGGGACTGCTCCTCGTCGAGGCCATGTGCAGGGCCTGGGGCGCGCAGGAGCACGGCCCCGGCCTGCTGGTCTGGGCGGAACTCGCCCGGACGGCCGCCGCGAGCGCCCACGACGGCACGACGGCGGCCCATGACGGCACAGGGGCCCGCGACGACCTCGGCTGGGGCGCGCCACCGCCCCGCCCCGGCGCAGCCGGCGACCAGGAACCCGAGCCCGCCGACGACTCGCAGGCGCACCACGGACACCACGACCCCCACGGTCACCACCGGTTTCAGGGGCACGCGACAACGGGGACGGGGACAGAGGCCGAATGGGTGTAAGGGGTTCGTCCACGGGGGGCCGGGTCATCAGCATGGACACGCTGGTACGCGTGAAACGCGGCCTGCACGGTCCGTCCCGTCCGGGGACTTCCCTGCGCCTTCCGATACCGGCCGGCATGACCGCCCCCCTGGGCTGCGACGCGGTGGCGGTGCCCGCCCGCTTCGGCCCCCAGATACTGCCCCGGCTGCCGCGCGTGGGCTGTGTCTACGCGGACGCCGGGCACTGGTGGTGGCTCGTCCCCGCCGACTCCGACTACGCCCTGGAGTGGCCGGCCCCGGCGCACTACTCAACCGGAGCGGTGGTCCTCGACGCCCCGCGCGTTCCGCCCCTCCTGCACCGCCCGCAGGACACCCTGCCGTACACCCCGCCGATACCGCTCTACCTCGCCCTGTGCCAGGCGACGGGGACGATCCCGGCCTGGTCGAGGCCGATCAGCGCCTGAACCCCTTCGCGGGACCCCCCGGAAGGGGCCCGGCGACCACCTCACTCCCCCGCGGCTCCACCCCGGACGATCACGAGGAACATGTCCGTGGTGAGGTCCATGACGACCTCCGCGGCCTGCCCCTCCAGGCGCCGCGCCTGCGCGAACTCCTCGGCGGGCCAGGAACCACGAGGTCCGCCGGCGGGAAAGCGTTCGAGCACCATTCGCCCGTTCACCCTGCACCTCCATGTAGCGCTGATCTCATAGCGTTAAACGCTCATCATGGGGAAATGGGCTCGCCCAGTGGCCGACTTGAGACGTAGCTGACACTCGTTCACCGCCGGATGTGATGATGACCTCATCCCGTTACATCCCCCGCGCCCCGTTTCTCACCTTCCGCATCAGCACTCGTACGCTTCGTGATGGCGCTCGGACGTGCGCGTTCGCCGCCGCCGGACGGTCCCGGGGGGGCGCACGCGAAGGCCATCGGTGGCGTCAACCGGCGAGCGGCCTCTCGCCCGCCCTCGGTACCCGCGTGGGCGGAGCGGCCCGCTCGCGCCGCTCGGCGAGTTCGTCCAGGAGTTCGGTGAGGTGTTCGGTGTGCCGGCTGGTGAGCTGTCCGGTGTCGTCGAGGTGCACGGCACAGGCGGTCGCCGTGTCGACCAGCCGTTCGAGGGTGGCGGCGATCTCCTCCGTGCCCTCGGTGTGCCGTGCCAGCGCGGGCAGTTCGGCCGCGGAGTGCGCGATGGCCGTACGGGCCTCGGCGAGCGCGCGATAGGCCTCGCGGCGCAGCATCCAGCGCGCGTGCCGGTCGTCCGAGCCGCTCATCACATGCTGGAGGTACGCCTGCGCGGCCTCGGCGGCCCGTGCCAGCCGCGCCCGTACGCCCCCGCCACGCTGACCGGGCATCGGCAGGTGTCCGACGACGAGTACGAGGGCACAGGCGACCAGCGTCTCCAGGATCCGGCTCACTGATGCCTGGGGCTCTCCGCCCGCCATCACGAGGGCGAGCACGAGCACCGTGACGACTGCGGTCTGGGCGGCGAAGTGGCGGGTGGAGACCGGGATCAGCGCACCGCACACGGCGACGAGCGCGACGAATCCCTCGGGCCGGGGCAGTACGGCGGCGAGCCCGGCGAAGACGACGGCCCCCAGGACGGTCCCGGCCGCCCGGCACAGGACGCGCGAGACGAGCGGCCCGAGGTCGGGCTTGACGAGGAAGACGGCGGTGACCGGAATCCAGTACCAGTGGGGGCGGTGCGTGGCCTGGGCGACGGCCGCGCCGGCCCCGAAGCAGAGCGCGACCCGCAGCCCGTACTCGCGCCCGCCGGCGTCGACGGCCGTACGGAGCAGGGCCAGGGCGGTACGGCGCCGGGTGTGCAGGTCGTGGGTGTCGCCGCCCCCGTCGAAGGCGTCGGCGGCGTGCAGCAGCGCGTCGTCGAGCGCGCGCAGTCCGGGCGCGGACCGGGCGGGGGCGGGCAGCGGCCCGGTGTGCTTGTTGGTCCGTACGGCGGCGGCGAGGCGCCGGGGTCCTTCCGCCACGCGCGCGTGGAGGGCGTCCCCGGCCCAGGCGAGGGCGGTCGCGGCCTCGGCGAGGGGCAGCGCGGCGGCGTAACGGGTGCGCAGCCGCCGCTCGGCCGCGGAGCTGGCGTACTGGCGGAGCCGGGGTCCCCCGAGGGCGTCCTGGGCGTGGTCGAGGGCGGCGGTGAGGGCGATGCGCCGGGGGCCGGCCGCGTCCGTGCCGGCGGCGTCGAGAAGGTCGGCGACGGCGTCGTACACGGCGGCGACGGCGGCACGTTCCCCGTCGAAGCGGAAGTCACCGCCGCCGGCCCCGGGCGTGGGCAGCGCGAGCCGCAGGACGAGAAGCCATCCCGCGCCCGCGACGAAGGCCAGCGCCCGTTCCCAGCCCGGCTCGGGCAACGGCATCCCGGCTCCGATGGCGGCGGCGACGAGCAGTTGCGTACCGGCGCCGGACGCGACGGGCCCGACGGCGCTGATTCCGCCCGCGAGAAGCCCGAGGACGGTGAGGAGCAGGGTCAGCGGCACGCCCACGAACCGCTCTCCGGCATACGTCCCCACGACCAGCCCGGCGGCCCCCGCCACCGCGGGCACGCCGAGCCGCTTGACGGAGGAACGCCGGCTGCCCGGCCGGTCGTTGATCCCGGCGAGCATGGCACCGAGCGCGGCGAGGACACCGAGAGAGATCCGCCCGGCCAGCACTCCGGTCAGCAGCAGCGGCCCGGCGGCCAGCGCACCCCGGACGACCGCGTTCCAGGGCACGGGCCCGCGCTGGGCGCGCAGCGCGTGGGCGAGCCAGGGCGGCAGGGCGAAACGGGGGCGCGGACTGCTCGGACGCGTACTGCTGGGGCGGGACACGGGGCTCCTGTCGGGCGAGGGCGGGGTGCGATGCCTTCGGGCGACGTCGGCCGGGCTGTGGTCTCCACCGTAGTCCGGGTCGGTGGAGGGGATGGGGCGTGGGTGTTTCGGGGAGGTGACGGTCGGCGGGGAAACGTGCGTTCTTTATGAACGCAACAGCGGTCAGCCCGTGGCAGGGACCCCGAAGTCCGCCCCCGAGATCCCCCCGAACCCCGCGGCGATCCGCACCAGCGGCTCGCGCAGCGCGGTCAGTTCGGCGCGCATCTCGGGTGCCTGGGGCCAGGACGCCTCGTGGTCGAGGGGGGCCACAGCGGGCGGGCGGCCGGCCTCGTGTGTGGCGAGGCGGGGGTGCCAGGTGGTCGTGAAGGGCCGGATCGTGTCGTTGATCAGGGCGTACGCCAGGCTCTGCACCGTCGCGGCACCGGCCGCCGAGCCCGGCTGAAGGCCGATGTTGAGGGCTTCCTGCGCGAGGCGCTGTCGTCCCTCTACACCTTCTTCGGCACCACCCACGAGATCCTGCGCCGGTACGGCCCGGCGATAGCGCCGCCCCTCGCTCCCGGCCACGTCAGTTTCGGCGTGCTGGCCGTAACCGTCCTCAACCGCGTCCTGCGGCCTCTGCTCGCGTCCTGGCACCCCCGCCTGACCGCGTACGAGTCGCGGCGGCCCGCTGACATCGACCCGGTCGCGTACGAACGGGCGTGGGAACACGCGGAGGCCCTGCGCACGGAGATCGCGGCGGTCCGCGCGACGCTGGTGTCGCTGGCCCGGACCTTGCAGGAGGTGGCCGGCGTCGGCGACCTGATCGATCTGGTGATTGTCAGTGGTGGGCGCTTCAATGGGAGGTGTCGTCACAGAGCGTCACGACCGAGCTACGGGGGAGGTAGCCATGGTTTGCCATGCCAGTGATCAGAGCTACGAGGACGGTCAGGAGCATCAGGACAGCCGGAGCCTTGAGGGCGAAGGCCACGTGTACGGGTACGAGGAGGACGGGCAGCGGTACGTCTCCTTGGCGGCACTGCGGGCTCGCGGGTGGACCGGCGGGATGGTGCACCAGCTGCTCGGTACGCCGGACCGCCTCAGCGTCAATCCACGGCTCAGGGCGGCGCCCCAGGTCCGCCTGTACCGCGTGGAGCGGGTCGCGGCGGCCGAGCGGACCGACGAGTACCGAAGGGTGGCGGAATCCTCGGCGCGACGGTCGGTGGCGGTGCGGAACGCCGTACAGCGCCGGCGGTCGGAGGTCCTGGAGCGGATCAGGACCGAGCCGATCGAGGTACCGCGCCTGGATCCAGGCAAGCTGGCGCTGCGCGCGATGGAGCACCGGGCTGGGCTTGCGGGGGCGGCCGACTACCCGATCGAGCCGCCCGACGGCGACTCCGCGCCCGACACGGGGCACTCCGGCCTGGCCTCTCTCGCCCCCTGGAAGGTCGACTATCTGCGACACCGGATGAGCCACTACGACCGGCTCCTTGACGATCTGCCGGGAGGCGAACGGGACTCCGCCCGGCCCGAGGCCGCGAATCTGCTCCGCCGACGCATCTGCGCGGCCATCGCCGAGGCGTATCCACCACTGGAACGGGAGTGCGAGAGGCGAACGCATGACCAATGAGCGGGTCCATCGCCAAGGTGAATCCCCAGGTGAGATCCCCTGCCTGGCCGGACAGGCGCACCACCGAGGTACCTACGCTCCGGCCATGGAAGACGATCTCGCCCTGAGCGTGCACGAACGGCTGTCGGCGTGCCCCGGATTGCGCCCGGTCGCGCCGGCCGAGGCCCAGCGGTTCGCACTCTGGGACCTGGCCTCACTCGCCGAGGGTGCCCTCGGCGAGTGCGCCGACCCCGACTCGATCACCGCCTCGCACGAGAAGCGGTTACGCCTCCGGCTGGGGGCGTCCGGACGGGAGTACGAACACAACGACGACGACTGCAGGAGGTACTGGATCCGGGATCCCGCCGAGGACGAGGAAGCCTGGCGGGCGCGGGGCCCACTCGGGACCGTCGCCGTGGACACCTGGCCGAGCGGTGTGGGTTCGCTGCGTGTCTCGTCGCTCTACGTCCATCCCGTCGCCCGGCGGCGCGGCCTCGCCTCGTCGACGCTGGACACGCTGTACGAGGCGTGCCGCGCCGAGGGCCTGCACGGCTTCCGCCTCGACACGTGCTGGACCTGGCAGCGGAGCGTTCGCTACTACCTCAACCGGGGCCTGTGGGTGACGTCGTGGAAGGACGCGCTCGGGCTCGCCCGGCTGTCCTATCTGCCCCGGTACGAAGTCAGGCAGAACGAGGGCGAGTTGACGTTCCTGGTGGCGGATCCCGACGCGTGCGTGCCCGGCGTCATGGTCCCGCTGCTCGTGGCCGACGCCGTCAACGGGCGGCTGCGGCTGCGGGAGTCCGAGCAGTACGCCCGTACCCGCGATGAGCTGAACGCCGTGCGGCACTACGCGCGGTCGACGCTCGCGCTGCACCTCGCCGTGCGCGGACTGCCGTTGGTGCGAGGGGAGGAGGAGTGGGCCGAGGCGGCCGCGGGCCGCTGGTGCGACATCGGCGACCCGGAGGGGCTCGCACGGAAGATCGAGGCCTTCGAACAGGTGGCACGCGACGACGGCTGGCGGCTCACGGGCCTGTACGCCCGGTCGTCCCGCCCACGCCACGACCGACACGCTCCAACGTCCTTCGCCTCCAGGAAGGAGACCTGACGGCGGGCGACGCGGGGCGCCGTACGGGTACGCACGGCAGCCGGAAAACCGGATGCGTGCGCCGCCCGGCAGTCCCATGATCGGCAGGTTGTTGTGCGGGCGCCCCGCGTGCCCGCCGCTCGACCGTCGTCCCGCACACCCCCCTTGCCC
>NZ_LIQQ01000148.1 GCF_001418565.1 Streptomyces graminilatus
GGGCGGTGCTCACGGGTGGGTCTCCGGTTCCGGGGTCGGGGTGAGGGTGTAGTCGTTGCGGTGTGGTGCCGGGTGTGCTGGATCTCGTACCGCTGGATCCCGTACCGCCGGATGTGTGCCGGCCCACTTGCCTCCCTCGCCCGGTGTCAGCAGCTCCGCGATGTCCAGGACGTGGTGGCCTGCCATCGAGGGGAGGCAGGTGCCTCTGGCCGGGCCGATCGCCCCCGCCCAGTCGGGCGGGATCGCCGCGGCACCCCGGGTCGCGCCCGCCAGTGCGCCCGCCACCGCCGCCGTCGTGTCCGCGTCGCGCCCCATGTTGACGGCCGTCAGCACCGACTCCGTGAAGTCGCCGTCGGCCGCCGCGTACGCGCCGAAGGCGAGGGCGACCGCCTCGGGGGCCAGGTCGGTCCAGGGGTAGCCGCCGATCACCACCGCGGAGCGGACCGCGCGTTCGCCGCGGTGGGCGACCGCCACCGCCCGGCGCAGGGAGCGTGCCGTCCAGGAGTCGTCCGGGACCACCGCCAGCGCCGATGCCACCACCGCGATCGTCGGCGCGCCCGCCATCGCCGCCGCCACGCCCGCCGCCACCGCCTGGCCGCCGTAGATGCCCTCGCCGTCATGGCTCACCGAGCCGTCGATCGCCACCAGCCGGGCCGCCTCGGCCGGGCGCCCCGCCGCGAAGACGCCGAAGGGCGCCGCCCGCATGGCCAGGCCGTCGCTCCACGCGTGACGGTGTTGGGCGGAGATGGGGGCTGCCAAGCCCCGGCGGAGGTTCTCCAGCGTGCCTCGCTCGCTGAAACCCGCGCCCCGGAAAGGGCCCTCGTCGAGGTCGGCGATCCAGTGGTGCCAGGCCGCCTCCACATGGGCCGGGGTGAGGGCCGAGCCGTGCCGGGCGAGGAGGAGGCCCGAGAAGATCGCGTACTCCGTGTCGTCCGTGCCGGCGGGGTTCTCGGCCACGTATCCGGTGATGCGGCCCCAGCGGGCGCGGATCTCCGAGGGCTTCATGTTCTCGGCGGGGGCGCCGAGCGCGTCCCCCACGGCCAGACCGAGCAGGGCGCCGCGTGCTCTGTCGCGGAGTACGGCGGCGTCCTGGTGCGCCGGGACCGAGGGAATGCAGGCGATCGATGCCATACGCGGCCTCTCCTCCGGAGGGTTCCGGGGGGCTCCCGCACGGGGAGCGGAACCCTTTGCGGAACTGTTCCACCGGAGGCGTTCCCGCGAGCCTCAGGCGCTCCGGCATCACCCGGTCGACATTTGTGCGAGCACCCCCACGGATGAGCGATCAAGGGGAAAGTGCTGGTGAGGGCAGCCTCTCCTTGCTGGCGGGAAAGGAATTCGGAGGGTATTTTTTGGGTTGTCGAGAACTGGAATCAGTCTAAATTCGGCTCCGGGGCCAGAGCGCCGAGAGGGCCGAGTGGGTCGAGTGAGTCCAGTCGGTTGAGTCAGTCGAGTCAGTCGAGTCAGTTGAGTGAGTGGGGGGCCTTATGGCCATCATCGAGACCGGGGCGGCGCTGCACGAGGCGCACCGTGACAACCACACCCACCGGGACGTCACCGGCGGGTGGCTGCGGCCGGCCGTGTTCGGGGCGATGGACGGGCTCGTCTCCAACCTCGCGCTGATGACCGGTGTGGCGGGCGGGGCCGTCTCGCAGCAGACCGTCGTCATCACCGGGCTCGCCGGACTTGCCGCCGGCGCCTTCTCCATGGCCGCGGGCGAGTACACCTCCGTAGCCTCCCAGCGCGAGCTGGTCGAGGCCGAACTCGACGTGGAGCGAAGGGAGTTGAGCAAACACCCCATGGACGAGGAGCGTGAGCTCGCCGCGCTCTACGAGTCCCGTGGCGTCGAGCCGGAGCTCGCCCGTGAAGTGGCCCGGCAGCTCTCGCGCGACCCCGAACAGGCGCTGGAGATACACGCCCGTGAGGAGCTGGGCATCGACCCCGGCGACCTGCCCTCGCCCACCGTCGCCGCGGTGTCGTCCTTCGGGGCGTTCGCACTGGGCGCGCTGCTGCCCGTGCTCCCGTACCTCCTCGGGGCGACCGCCCTGTGGCCCGCCGTGTTGGTCGCCCTCGCCGGGCTCTTCGGATGCGGTGCGGTGGTGGCCCGGGTGACCGCCCGCGGCTGGTGGTTCAGCGGGCTGCGGCAGCTCGCGCTGGGCGGCGCGGCGGCCGGTGTGACGTACGCCCTGGGCAGTCTGTTCGGCGCGGCCGTAGGATAGGTTGTCGCGCACTTATGCGATGGGCCGCATAAGTAGCCGTTACTCGCTGGTTTCGAACGCTTAACCACGGGGCATGAGCCGTACGCGCTGTGGGCAACGAAGCCTGCGGCACACCCGCGGGGAGAGCGACGGCGCTCTCCTTGCCATGGGTCGAGGGACATCGATCTGTCCGCTTCGGCCCCCATTTACTTCCACCGCGGCGCGGTCATCACACCGTGCGCTGCGGTGTCCGCATGTTGGTATGCGATATCCCGCTTCCCGAGAATCGCCCCATCATGTAACCTGCCTGAAATTTTGCACTCCAAGAGGGCCAGCGTCGTCCCTCGGCTTAATGCATATGCCGCACAACGACGACGGGAGAGCCGATGCGTACTCCGCGCCAGCCGTCCCAGCATTCCGGGAATGGCCAGAAGTGGTCCTTCATGGATGCTCGCCCTGCTGCCCAGGGTATGTACGACCCCCGCAACGAGCACGATGCCTGTGGCGTCGGCTTCGTGGCCACCCTCACCGGCGAGGCGAGCCACGCGCTGGTCGAGCAGGCGCTCACGGTTCTTCGTAACCTGGAGCACCGCGGTGCCACCGGCTCCGAGCCCGATTCGGGTGACGGCGCCGGCATTCTCTCGCAGGTCCCGGACGCGTTCTTCCGTGAGGTGGCCGGATTCGAGCTGCCCGAGGCAGGCTCGTACGCGGCCGGTATCGCCTTCCTCCCGGAGGAGACGGCGACGGACGCCGTCCCGACGACCGCCGAGGCCGTCTCGCATATCGAGACGATCGCCGCCGAAGAGGGCCTGACCGTCCTCGGCTGGCGTGAGGTCCCGGTCGCCCCCGGACTGCTCGGCGCCACCGCCCGCTCGACGATGCCCGCCTTCCGGCAGCTCTTCGTCGCGGACGCCGCCGAGGTTCCCGCCACGGGCATCGACCTCGACCGCAAGGCCTTCGTGCTGCGCAAGCGCGCCGAGCGCGAGGTCGGCGTCTACTTCCCGTCGCTCTCCGCGCGGACCATCGTCTACAAGGGCATGCTGACCACCGGCCAGCTGGAGCCCTTCTTCCCGGACCTGTCCGACCGCCGCTTCGCGTCGGCCGTCGCGCTCGTCCACTCGCGCTTCTCCACGAACACCTTCCCGTCGTGGCCGCTCGCCCACCCGTACCGCTTCGTCGCCCACAACGGCGAGATCAACACGGTCAAGGGCAACCGCAACTGGATGGCCGCGCGTGAGTCGCAGCTGGTCAGCGACCTGTTCGGTGACCAGGGGCTTGAGCGCGTCTTCCCGATCTGCACCCCGGACGCCTCCGACTCCGCCTCCTTCGACGAGGTGCTCGAACTGCTCCACCTCGGTGGGCGTTCGCTGCCGCACTCCGTGCTGATGATGATCCCGGAGGCGTGGGAGAACCACGCCACCATGGAGCCGGACCGGCGCGCCTTCTACCAGTTCCACTCCACGATGATGGAGCCCTGGGACGGCCCGGCCTGTGTCACCTTCACCGACGGCGTCCAGGTCGGCGC
This sequence comes from Streptomyces graminilatus, assembly GCF_001418565.1. Classification (GTDB taxonomy): domain Bacteria; phylum Actinomycetota; class Actinomycetes; order Streptomycetales; family Streptomycetaceae; genus Streptomyces; species Streptomyces graminilatus. The sequence goes on from NZ_LIQQ01000148.1 coordinate 3,721, forward strand.
GGTCCTCGACCGCAACGGACTGCGCCCCGGCCGCTACTGGGTCACCGACGACGGCCTCGTCGTCCTCGGCTCCGAGGTCGGCGTCCTCGACATCGACCCCGCGAAGGTCGTCCGCAAGGGCCGCCTCCAGCCCGGCAAGATGTTCCTCGTCGACACCGCCGAGCACCGCATCATCGAGGACGACGAGATCAAGGCCGGCCTCGCCGCCGAGCAGCCCTACGCCCAGTGGCTGGAGGCCGGCGAGATCGAGCTGTCCGACCTGCCCGAGCGCGAGCACATCGTGCACACCCACGCCTCGGTCACCCGCCGCCAGCAGACCTTCGGCTACACCGAGGAAGAGCTGCGCGTCATCATCGCGCCGATGGCCAAGACCGGCGGCGAACCGCTCGGCTCCATGGGCACCGACTCGCCGATCGCCGCGCTGAGCGAGCGCCCGCGACTGCTCTTCGACTACTTCACCCAGCTGTTCGCGCAGGTCACCAACCCGCCGCTGGACGCCATCCGCGAGGAGCTGGTCACCAGCCTGCGCTCCTCCCTCGGCCCCGCCAGCAACCTGCTGGAGCCGAGCGCCGCCTCCTGTCGCAGCGTCACCCTGCCCTTCCCGGTGATCGACAACGACGAGCTGGCCAAGCTCATCCACATCAACGCCGACGGCGACATGCCCGGCATGAAGGCCGCGACCCTCTCCGGCCTCTACCGGGTCAGCGGCGGCGGCGACTCCCTCGCCGCCCGTATCGAGGAGATCCGCGCCGAGGTCGACGCGGCCATCGGCAACGGCGCCCGCCTCATCGTCCTGTCGGACCGCCACTCGGACGCCGAGCACGCCCCGATCCCGTCGCTGCTGCTCACCTCCGCCGTCCACCACCACCTCATCCGCACCAAGCAGCGCACCCAGGTGGGCCTGCTGGTCGAGGCCGGTGACGTCCGCGAGGTCCACCACGTCGCCCTGCTCATCGGGTTCGGCGCCGCGGCGGTCAACCCGTACCTGGCGATGGAGTCCGTCGAGGACCTGGTCCGCGCCGGCACATTCCTGCCCGGCAGCGAGCCCGAGCAGGCCATCCGCAACCTGATCTACGCGCTCGGCAAGGGCGTCCTCAAGGTCATGTCCAAGATGGGCATCTCGACCGTCGCCTCCTACCGGGGCGCCCAGGTCTTCGAGGCCGTCGGCCTCGACACCGACTTCGTCGAGAAGTACTTCAACGGCACCGCCACCAAGATCGGCGGCGTCGGCATCGACGTCATCGCCAAGGAGGTCGCCGCCCGGCACGCCAAGGCGTACCCCGCCTCCGGCATCGCCCCGGCCCACCGCGCCCTCGACATAGGCGGCGAGTACCAGTGGCGCCGCGAGGGCGAACCGCACCTGTTCGACCCGGAGACGGTCTTCCGCCTCCAGCACTCCACGCGCACCCGCCGCTACGACATCTTCAAGAAGTACACGGACCGCGTGAACGAGCAGTCCGAGCGCCTGATGACGCTGCGCGGGCTGTTCGGCTTCAAGTCCGACCGGCCCTCCATCTCCATCGACGAGGTCGAGCCGGTCAGCGAGATCGTCAAGCGGTTCTCCACCGGCGCCATGTCGTACGGCTCCATCTCCCTGGAGGCGCACGAGACCCTCGCCATCGCCATGAACCAGCTGGGCGCCAAGTCCAACACCGGTGAGGGCGGCGAGGACCCCGAGCGCCTGTACGACCCGGCGCGGCGATCCTCGATCAAGCAGGTCGCGTCCGGCCGCTTTGGTGTGACCAGCGAGTACCTCGTCAACGCCGACGACATCCAGATCAAGATGGCCCAGGGCGCCAAGCCCGGCGAGGGCGGCCAGCTGCCCGGCCACAAGGTGTACCCGTGGGTCGCCAAGACGCGTCACTCGACGCCCGGTGTGGGGCTCATCTCCCCGCCGCCGCACCACGACATCTACTCGATCGAGGACCTCGCCCAGCTCATCCACGACCTGAAGAACGCGAACCCGCAGGCGCGGATCCACGTGAAGCTGGTCTCGGAGGTCGGCGTCGGCACGGTCGCCGCCGGTGTGTCCAAGGCACACGCGGACGTCGTCCTCATCTCCGGCCACGACGGCGGAACGGGCGCCTCGCCGCTCACCTCGCTCAAGCACGCGGGCGGTCCCTGGGAGCTCGGCCTCGCCGAGACCCAGCAGACCCTGCTGCTCAACGGCCTGCGCGACCGCATCGTCGTGCAGACCGACGGCCAGCTCAAGACCGGCCGCGACGTCGTCATCGCCGCGCTGCTCGGCGCCGAGGAGTTCGGTTTCGCGACCGCGCCGCTCGTCGTCTCCGGCTGCGTCATGATGCGCGTCTGCCACCTCGACACCTGCCCGGTCGGCATCGCCACCCAGAACCCGGTGCTCCGCGACCGGTTCGCCGGCAAGGCCGAATACGTCGTGAACTTCTTCCAGTTCATCGCCGAAGAGGTCCGCGAGATCCTCGCCGAGCTGGGCTTCCGCACCATCGAGGAGGCCGTCGGCCAGGCCGGCACGCTCGACGTCCAGCGCGCCATCACCCACTGGAAGGCGCAGGGCCTGGACCTGTCCCCGCTCTTCTACGTGCCCGAACTGCCCGAGGGCACCCCGCTCCACCAGGTCATCGAGCAGGACCACGGCCTGGAGAAGGCGCTCGACAACGAGCTGATCAAGCTCGCCGCCGACGCCCTCGCCGCGAACGGCGCCACCGACGCCCAGCCGGTCCGCGCCCAGGTCGCCATCCGCAACATCAACCGCACGGTCGGCACGATGCTCGGCCACGAGGTGACGAAGAAGTTCGGCGGGGCCGGTCTGCCCGACGACACCATCGACATCACCTTCACCGGCAGCGCCGGCCAGTCCTTCGGCGCCTTCCTCCCGCGCGGTGTCACGCTGCGCCTCGAAGGCGACGCCAACGACTACGTCGGCAAGGGCCTCTCCGGCGGCCGGGTGATCGTCCGTCCCGACCGGGGCGCCGACCACCTCGCCGAGTTCTCGACGATCGCGGGCAACACCATCGCGTACGGCGCGACCGGTGGCGAGCTGTTCCTGCGCGGTCGTACGGGTGAGCGGTTCTGCGTCCGCAACTCCGGGGCCACGGTCGTCTCCGAAGGCGTCGGCGACCACGGCTGCGAGTACATGACCGGCGGTCACGCGGTCGTCCTCGGTGAGACGGGCCGCAACTTCGCGGCCGGTATGTCGGGCGGTGTCGCCTACGTCGTCGACCTGAACCGCGACAACGTCAACGTCGGCAACGTGGACGCGGTCGAGGCCCTCGACGACACCGACAGGCAGTGGCTGCACGAGGTCGTGCGCCGCCACCAGGAGGAGACCGGCTCGACGGTCGCCGAGAAGCTCCTGGCCGACTGGGACGTCGCGGTGGAGCGCTTCAGCAAGATCATCCCCAGCACGTACAAGGCAGTGCTCGCCGCCAAGGACGCCGCCGAGCGAGCCGGACTCACCGAGTCCGAGATCACCGAGAAGATGATGGAGGCGGCGACCAATGGCTGATCCCAAGGGCTTTCTGAACCACGGCCGCGAGGTCGCCAAGTCCCGCCCGGTGGACGTCCGTCTCAAGGACTGGAACGAGGTCTACGTTCCCGGCTCCCTGCTGCCGATCATCAGCAAGCAGGCCGGCCGCTGCATGGACTGCGGTATCCCGTTCTGCCACAACGGCTGTCCGCTGGGGAACCTGATCCCCGAGTGGAACGACTACGCCTACCGCGAGGACTGGACGTCGGCGTCCGAGCGCCTCCACGCCACCAACAACTTCCCGGAGTTCACCGGCCGCCTGTGCCCGGCTCCGTGCGAGTCGGCGTGCGTGCTCGGCATCAACCAGCCCGCGGTCACCATCAAGAACGTCGAGGTCTCGATCATCGACAAGGCCTGGGAGACGGGCGACGTCGCCCCCCAGGCCCCCGAGCGCCTCTCCGGCAAGACCGTCGCGGTCATCGGCTCGGGCCCGGCGGGTCTCGCCGCCGCCCAGCAGCTGACCCGGGCCGGTCACACGGTCGCGGTGTACGAGCGCGCCGACCGCATCGGCGGTCTCCTGCGCTACGGCATCCCCGAGTTCAAGATGGAGAAGCGGCACATCAACCGCCGTATCGAGCAGATGCGCGCGGAGGGCACCCGGTTCCGTACGGGCATCGAGATCGGCCGCGACCTCAAGGCGACGGACCTGCGCAAGCGGTACGACGCCGTCGTGATCGCCGCCGGTGCGACGACCGCCCGTGACCTGCCGGTCCCCGGCCGCGAGCTCAAGGGCATCCACCAGGCGATGGAGTACCTGCCCCTGGCGAACAAGGTCCAGGAGGGCGACTTCGTGGCCCCGCCGATCACCGCCGAGGGCAAGCACGTCGTGGTCATCGGCGGCGGCGACACCGGCGCGGACTGCGTGGGCACCGCCCACCGCCAGGGCGCGGCCTCCGTCACCCAGCTGGAGATCATGCCCCGGCCGGGCGACGAGCGGAACCCGGGCCAGCCCTGGCCGACCTTCCCCATGCTGTACAAGGTCACCTCGGCGCACGAGGAGGGCGGTGAGCGCGTCTACTCCGTCTCGACGACCCACTTCGAGGGCGACGAGAACGGCGACGTGCAGTGGCTGCACCTCACCGAGGTCGAGTTCATCGACGGCAGGCTGACCCCGAAGCCGGGCACGGAACGCAGGATCCCCGCCCAGCTCGTCACCCTCGCCATGGGCTTCACCGGCACCGACCAGGACAACGGACTCGTCGCGCAGTTCGGCCTGGACCTCGACGAGCGCGGCAACATCGCCCGCGACGCCGACTTCGCGACCAACGTCCCCGGCGTGTACGTCGCCGGTGACGCGGGCCGCGGCCAGTCGCTCATCGTGTGGGCCATCGCCGAGGGCCGCTCGGCCGCTCGCGGAGTCGACCGCTTCCTCACCGGCGCGAGCGAACTCCCGGCCCCGATCCGCCCGACGGACCGTTCCCTGATGGTCTGACGGTCACCCCAATAGACGTCCCGTACAACGGCGTACGGAACGAGTGAATACCGGCGCCCGCCACAGTCCCCGACCTGGACCATGGCGGGCGCCGCGGCATGTCCGGGGCCCCCGTTGCTAGGGCACCTTGTATGTGTCCCCGTACACCTTCCACTCCAGCGGTGTACGGAGGCCGAGGTTGCCCTCGTCGAGGAAGCGGCGCTGGGCCGTGTCGACGCGGCTGGTGTTGACACCGGGCCTCTTGTCCAGCATCGCCTTGCGGCGGGCGTCGAGGAACGCGCCCAGGTACGCCTTCTCGTCGCCGCCCTCCGCCGGGCTGTGGGCCCTCTTCAGCGCGGCGGCGCGGATGCCGCCCACGCTGAACCGGTCGTCGCCGGGGCCGTGGTAGACCATCGCGTCGTAGTACACGAACTGGCCCAGCAGGCCCAGCCCGTCCCCGACGGCGAGCCGCAGGGCCGGTTCGAAGTAGCCGCTGTCCCGCTTCTCGTCCTGCGCCGCACGGAACGCGGCGACCTTCGCCTCCCGCTTCCAGGCCGCCGGGAACCCCGGATCCAGCCCCTGGTGCGAGTCCGTGCCGTCAACCTCGCGCAGCGCGGGAAGGTAGGGCGCGAGGGCGTTGTCCGGGTGGTCCTTCGTGTACCCCTCGACGAGGGTGAGCAGATCGTGAGTGCCCGTACAGAATCCGATGATCCCGGCCGTGTAGCCCTGCCCGTCGCCGATGTCCTCGACATAGCCGTACGCGCTGCGCCAGTCGAGCGTCCCGTTCTCGGCGCTCGCCACGATCTGCTGGGCCAGCTCCTTCTTCGCCGGATCGGCGAGCGTGACCTGCGCGTCCAGTGGACCGGGCTCCTCCACACGCTTGGCGTCGGGGCCACGCGAGTGGTTGTCCCGCGAGTGGTCTTCCGACGTCCTGACGGACAGACATGCGGTTGTCGCCAGCAGCGGCAGCACGGCGAGGAGGAGGACGCCGGTTCGTTTCATGGGGCACAAGGGTAGGGGCCGGGTCGCAGATGGGTCATATGCCGCCCGGGCGGGCATTCGGGTGACGTACGCTCGGAATCTTCGTCAGTCCGGCGTATTCCGGGAGGGGAGTCACGCATGGCCGCGATCAGTCTCACCAAGGTGCGGGAGACCGCGCCCGCGCTGGTCAGCCTCTACAAGAGCGCCGGGGCGGCCGTGGACCGGCACGGGCTCGACGGGCAACGGGCCGCCGTCTACCTGGTGGTCGACTACTCCGGCTCCATGAAGCCGTACTACAAGGACGGCAGCGTGCAGGCGCTCGCCGACCGGGTGCTGGGGCTGGCGGCCCACTTCGACGACGACGGCACGGTCCCCGTCGTCTTCTTCTCCACCGATGTCGACGCCGTGACCGCCATCGCGCTCGACGACCACGCGGGCAGCGTCGACCGGATCGCGGCCGGGCTCGGACACATGGGCAGGACCAGCTATCACCTCGCCATGGACGCGGTCATCGAGCACTACCTCGACAGCGGATCGACGGCCCCCGCGCTCGTCGTCTTCCAGACCGACGGCGGCCCCATCAACAAGCTCGCCGCCGAACGCTACGTCTGCAAGTCGGCCCGGCTGCCGCTGTTCTGGCAGTTCGTCGGCTTCGGGGACGCTGACAGCAAGCAGTTCGACTTCCTGCGCAAGCTCGACGAGCTGGCGGTGCCGGACCGGCGGGTCGTCGACAACGCCGGGTTCTTCCACGCCGGTTCGGACCCGAGCGCCGTGTCCGACGACGAGCTGTACGACCGGCTGGTGGGCGAGTTCCCGAAATGGCTGATCGCCGCGCGGGCCGAGGGAATCACCGGCTGACACCCGCTTCCACGTTCTCGGCCGGCCGTGGAACGTCCGGCTTCTTCCCGATGACTTCTCGCCCGACCTTCCCTAACAAGTGTTTGGTAGGTACTGTGGGGTCATGGGAGACGTCGAGAGTCCGGCGTACGTGCCTGGACACGGGTTGCTGAAGGGGCGCACCGCCGTCATCACGGCAGCCGCGGGCGCCGGGATCGGCGGGGCCACCGCCCGCCGGTTCCTGGAGGAGGGCGCGCGCGTGCTGATCAGCGACGCACACGCGCGGCGGCTCAAGGAGTACGAGGGTGAGCTGGCCGGGGAGTTCGAGGGTGGCGTCGACTCGCTGCCCTGCGACGTCACCGACGAACGCCAGGTGCGGACCTTCTTCGACACGGCGGTGAGACTGCACGGGCGGCTCGACATAGTCGTCAACAACGCCGGTCTCGGCGGCACTTCGACCCTCGTCGACATGACGGACGAGCAGTGGTCGAGGGTGCTGGACGTGACGCTCAACGGCACCTTCCGGTGCGTACGGGCCGCACTGCGGGCCTTTCGCGAGAGCGGAACCGGTGGCGTGGTGGTGAACAACGCGTCCGTCGTCGGCTGGCGGGCCCAGGCCGGCCAGGCGCACTACGCCGCCGCGAAGGCCGGCGTGATGGCGCTGACCCGGAGCGCGGCCATCGAGGCGGCCGAGTACGGGGTCCGGGTCAACGCGGTGTCACCGAGCCTCGCCATGCACCCCCACCTGGTGAAGGTGACCACCCCCGAACTCCTGGCCGAACTGACGGCCCGTGAGGCCTTCGGGCGGTACGCCGAGCCCTGGGAGGTGGCCAATGTGATCGTATTCCTGGCGTCCGGCTACTCCTCGTACCTGACGGGGGAAGTCGTCTCCGTCAGCAGCCAGCACCCCTAGGACGGCACATGACTGGGACCACAATGGACGCGTGCCTCCTACCAAGCCAACGAAGCCTACGAAGCCCACGAAGAAGAAGCCCCAGGTGACCGCCGTGCCCGCCCGCCGCCACGAAATCCTCGGCACCGCCGCCGAGGTCTTCGCCGAGCAGGGCTACAACGCCACCACCGTACGCAAGATCGCGGACCACGCCGGCATGCTCGCGGGCAGCCTCTACTACCACTTCGACTCCAAGGAATCGATGCTGGAGGAGATCCTGCGCACGTTCCTCGACGAGCTGTGGGCAGGCTACGACACCGTTCTGGACGCCGAGAACGGGCCGCGCGAGACGCTGGAGGCGCTGGTCACCGAGTCGTTCCGGGAGATCGACCGGCACCGCGCCGCCGTCGCGATCTACCAGAAGGAGTCCAGACAACTCGTCGCGCAGGAGCGGTTCGCGTTCCTCGCCGAGTCGCAGCGCAGATTCGAGAAGACGTGGCTGTCCACGCTGGAACGCGGGGTCGCCGCCAAGGTCTTCCGCGCCGACCTCGACATCCGCCTCACCTACCGCTTCGTGCGCGACACCGTGTGGGTCGCCGCGTCCTGGTACCGGCCCGGCGGACAGCACAGCCCGGAGGAGATCGCCCGTCAGTACCTGTCGATGGTGCTGGACGGAATCGCCGTACGTGAATAGCGGCACGTGAACTGCCGACTGCCGACTGCCGACTGCCGACAGCTGGCAACTGGCAACTGGCAGTTGACAACTGATTGCCGGCGACTGATCGCCGGCAACTGATTGCGAAAGTCGACCGGCGTGCTCGAACAGCCTTTTACTGTGAGGGAGTTGCCATGGCCGAGGCCTACATCGTCGAAGCGGTCCGTACGCCCGTCGGGCGGCGCGGAGGTGGTCTGAGCGGAGTCCATCCGGCCGACCTGGGCGCGCACGCGCTGGCCGCGCTCATGGAGCGATCCGGGGTCGACCCGGCGGCCGTGGAGGACGTCGTCTTCGGGTGCCTGGACACGGTGGGCCCACAGTCCGGTGACATCGCCCGCACCTCCTGGCTGGCCGCCGGGCTGCCCGAGGAGGTGCCCGGCGTGACCGTCGACCGGCAGTGCGGGTCCTCGCAGCAGGCCGTGCACTTCGCCGCCCAGGCCGTACTGTCCGGCACCCAGGACCTCGTCGTCGCGGGCGGCGTCCAGAACATGTCGATGATCCCGATCGCCTTCGCCTCCCGCCAGGCCGCCCTGCCTCTCGGGCTCACCGAGGGCCCGTTCGCGGGCAGCGCCGGCTGGCGGGCACGGTACGGGGAGCGGCCGGTGAACCAGTTCGCGGGCGCCGAGATGATCGCCGCCAAGTGGGGCATCAGCAGGCAGGACCAGGAGGAGTACGCGCTGCGCTCGCACGAACGCGCGGTCCTGGCCATCGACGAGGGCCGCTTCACGCGCGAGACCGTGGCCTACGAGACGGTGACCGTCGACGAGGGCCCGCGCCGGGACACCTCCCTGGCGAAGATGGCCGGCCTGAAGCCCGTCATCGACGGCGGCACCATCACCGCCGCCGTCTCCTCCCAGGTGTCCGACGGCGCCGCCGCGATGCTGCTCGCCTCCGAGCGTGCGGTGCGTGAACACGGGCTGCGCCCCCGGGCCCGCGTCCACCATCTGTCCGTACGGGGCGAGGACCCGATCCGGATGCTGACGGCGCCGATCCCGGCCACCGCCCACGCACTCAAGAAGACCGGCCTGTCCATCGACGACATCGACCTCGTCGAGATCAACGAGGCCTTCGCGCCGGTCGTCCTGGCCTGGCTGAAGGAGACCGGTGCCGATCCGGCCAGGGTCAACGTCAACGGCGGCGCGATAGCCCTCGGACATCCGCTCGGCGCGACCGGCGTCAAGCTGATGACGACTCTTCTGCATGAACTGGAGCGCACGGGCGGCCGGTTCGGGCTGCAGACGATGTGCGAGGGCGGGGGACAGGCGAACGTGACGATCATCGAGCGGCTCTGAGCGCCTTGGCCGGTTCGGATGTGAAGGGGCGGGTCGCTCTTGTCACCGGCGGTACCCGTGGTGTCGGCGCGGGTATCGCCAGGGCCTTCGCCGAGGCCGGCGCGGAGGTCGTGGTCTGCGCTCGCCGGCCGCCCGAAATCCCGTTGCCCGGGGTGGAGTTCAGGGCGCTCGACCTGCGGGACCGGGCGGCTGTGCACGACTTCGTCGCGGGGTTGCCGCGCCTTGACGTGCTGGTCAACAACGTAGGAGGCAGTCCCTACCGGCCGCTGGGAGGAGGCGGAGGCGGAGGTGGAGGCGGAGGCGGAGACGGGGATGCCGGTGCCGATGTGGAGCGGCATGCCCGTGTCGTCGAGCTGAACCTGATCACGCCGCTCACTGTCTCCCTTGCCGCGTACGAGCATCTGAAGCGGGCGCGCGGGTCCGTCGTGATGATCGGCAGCGTCAGCGGGAGCCGTCCTTCGCCGGGCACCGCCGCGTACGGGGCGGCCAAGGCGGGGCTGGAGCATCTCGCGCGTTCGATGGCCGTGGAATGGGCTCCCGACGTCAGGGTCAACACCCTCGTCGTCGGCATGGTCCGCACCGAACTGTCCCACCTCCACTACGGAGGCACCGACGGCCTGGAGGCCGTCGCCGGCACGGTGCCGCTGGGGCGGCTCGCCGAGCCGTCCGACGTCGGAGCGGCGGCGGTGTTTCTCGCGTCGGACGCGGCCGGGTATGTCAGCGGGGCGAGTCTGCTGGTGCACGGCGGGGGAGAACGCCCGGCGTTCCTGGACGCGGCGACGGTCAACAAGGGCGGGGGGTGAGGGGCGGGTTTTGCGCCCCCGCCGCCCTTTCCCTTCCCATCCCTGGGGGCTGCGCCGCCAGACCCCCGCTTCGGCCCT
>NZ_LIQQ01000149.1 GCF_001418565.1 Streptomyces graminilatus
GGTACGGCCCAGCGGCTCCCGCCGGCCGAGCCCCACTCCTCCCACCTCAGCAGCGACGGGAGCCGCTGGGCCGTACCCAGCGCCGCGAACAGGAGGATCCGGCCCCGGTACGCCGCCACCGGGCCGGAGCCGGGCCCGTCGCCCCAGAGGCGGTCGAGCATTCTGCGGCCGAAGACGGCGGGCACGCTGACGACATCGAACACGGTGCCGCAGGGCAGGACGAGCGGTGCGGTGGGCCGCTCGGCCCAGAGCGAGAGCGTGCTGCGCGGATACGTTCCTGCGGAGGCGAGCCAGACGGCGCCCTCCGAGGTGACTCCCGAGATGTCATGGTGTGTGCTGCTCATGGCATCCAGATGTACCGGCAGTGACCGCACGCTCTCCGAGGGTTGCCCGAAACCGGGACGGGAGGGGGCGAGGTGGAGTACCTTGCCCCCCGGAATATGCCGCACGGACTTTCGACGCCGGCCCGGACCGGGCGAGAGGGGCCGCTCGGACTGGATCAGACCGGGTCGACGTGCCCCTGGCCCTGACCCTGGTTCTGTCCGCCGCTGGTGTTCTCCGCGCCGTCGCGCAGCAGCTCGCGGCCGTACTCGACCATCTTTGTCGCGTAGTCCTCGGTCCACTGCGCCCGCTCCGCGATGTCGGCCGTGGTCAGCCGGTCGAAGCGGCGCGGGTCGGCGAGCTGGGCCGCCGCCATCGCCTGGTACTCGACCGCACGGTCGGTCGCGGCGCGGAACGCGAGGGTCAGCTCCGTGGCGCGGGTCAGCAGCGCGCGGGGGTCGTCGATCGACTCCAGGTCGAAGAAGTGTTCGGGGTCGGCGGCCACCTGCGTGGGCTCGAAGAGCAGGGGCGCGGGGCGTAGCCGCGGTTCGTTGCGACGCGGCGTGGGCTCCGCCATGTCTTCTCCTCCTCGTACGGTCCGCACCGTTCGTACGTACCCTCCATGCGCCACGGCATGTACGGCACACGGTCGAAAAGCCCAGCCGTCGAGCCGGGCCACCGTCCATTGTCCCCTGCCCGCGCAAGTGGGCCCGGGGTCCGCCCGACAGGGCACCTGACCCGCTCCTACGGCCGCCAGGCGACCCGGTGCTCCGCCAGATGCGACAGCACCGCGTGGTTCGCCTCCCAGCCGTCCGGGAACTTCACCGTCACTCCGAGCTGCACCGGCTCCGTCGACGGGTGGTCGTCCAGGAGGTCCGTCACGCCCGCCCGGCACACCACCACGCACGCGTGCCGGTGTCTGGAGGCCAGGACGCACAGGCGGCCCGTCTCCAGGTGGAAGGCGGTGGCGTCGGGGCGGCCGGAGAGGGGGTGCAGGACCACCGTCACGTCGAACTCGCGCCCCTGGAGCCGGTTCGCCGTGTCCACGGTGACGTCCGCGACGCCCAGCTCGGCGAGCGCCGCCCGGACCGCCGCCGCCTGGTCCCGGTGCGCGGTGCCGACCGCGATCCGGTCGGCGGTCAGGGGCGTCGGTTCGGGGCCGCGCTCCGAGGTGGCCGCGCCGCCCCGGTCCAGCATGCGGCGTACGACCATGGCGACCGCGCGTACCGCCTCGGGGTCCGTACGAGGAGTGTGCCGGGCGGGGAGTTCCAGCAGGCCCCAGCCCGATTCGGCGGCCTCGTCGAGCACCCGGTCCGGGCCCGAGCCGTCCGACGGGACCGCGAAGGCGAGCTTCCGGTCGCCGTGGCCGGTGCCGCTGCGGAACGGGGTGTACGGGTAGAACGCGGCCGAGACGAGCGGCGCGGCCGAGGCCGGGAGCCGCCAGGACACCGGCAGCCGGTGCTGGGGCAGCTCGGGGTTGTGGGCCAGCAGTGTCGTGACCGCCGAGGCCGACGGGTCGTACGACAGGCCCGCCCACTGCTCCGCGCCGACGATCGAGAAGGGGTCAAGCTGGCCCGGGTCGCCCACGAACAGGGCCCGCTCGAACAGTCCGGCGACGGCGAGCAGCGCGTCCGAGCGCATCTGGTACGCCTCGTCCACGATCGCGTGCCGCCACGGCTCGTCGACCTTGACGTGGGCCCACTTGGCGGCCGTGGAGATCACCACGTCCAGGCCTGCCAGCTCGGCCGCCTTCGCGGACTTCCGTACGTTCGTCAGCTCGTCCAGCGCCTTGTCGTACGGGTCGGAGTCGCTGCTGTGCAGGCGGCCCACCGGCAGCTCGGGGTTCTTCTCGGCGAGGCGCACGACAAGGTCGTCGACCTGGGCGTTCGTCTGCGCGATGACCATCAACGGGCGTCCGGCCTCGGCCAGTTCGAGCGCGGCCCGGACCACGAGCGTGGACTTCCCGGCCCCGGGCGGCGAGTCGACGACGACTCCGCGATGGGTGCCGTGCAGCGTGTCGTGGAGGATCGCGTCGGTGGTCCGGCCTGCGGCGGCCCCGGGATCGAAGACGGCGGCCTGCTGGGTGTGGGCGGTGTTCACAGCACGTCCTCCTCGGTCACCGGGTCGGCCGCCGGAAGCGCCGGTGCCGCCTCCTCACCTGGCGGTCCGCCGTGGGTCCACGGGGTCTGGTCCGCGTCGGGAAGCTTCGCGCCGCCCCGCTGCTCGTGCTCGAAGAGCGTGAAGCAGACCAGGTCCCCCCTCTCCGGCACCGACCCGGCCTCGGGCTCCTTGCCCCGGCCCATCTTGTCGACCACCCGAAGAACGACGATCGACGAACCGTCCGTTCCAGGACTGTCCTCGTGTCCCACGAACTCCGCCGCCTGCGGTTTGCCGCCCAGCGAGCGGTACACCTTCACCCGCTCGCCGAGCTGCGGGCGGTCGTCTGTTCGTACGGTGACCAGCGGGCGCGGGCTGGGGCGCTTGCCCTCGCTGTACGCCATGACGACATCCGTGACCTCGCCCGCGAACGCCTCCCCGGACAGCCGCCTGCCCGCCATCACCAGCGGGTCGTCCAGGGCCTCCTGGGCCTCCAGCCGGGCCTGTTCACGCTCACGCGTGGCCAGTTTGTTCGCCGCCGTCACCGCGTCGTCGCGGCGCGGCTGCGGGGGCTCGCCGGCGACGACCCGGTCGCGGTGGCCGGTGAACGACCAGCGGTCGCGCGTCCACCGGTCGGCCGCGTGGGCGCCCTCCGGCAGCGTCCCCAGCAGGTCGAGGCCGCGCCACACGGCGTCCCAGGTGGGCCGCGTACGGCTCTCGACGAGGGCGCGGATCTCCCGCTCGGCGGCGGTGAGTTCACCGAGCCGGTCGTCCGCCGACTCGCCGTCCTCGGCGGCGGCGAGTGCCGTCCGCGCGCGGTCGTACTTCTCGATCGCGGGCGCGAGCAGCTTGTTGTCGAACGCGGGATCGGTCGCCGGACCGGCCGGCGGCCACAGCAACTGACCCTGCGCGTCCCGCGCCAACTCGGCCCGCATCGCCGCCTCCGCGCCCGATTCACCGTCCGGCGGATCGATCCAGGCGAGCAGCGCGCCCAAGTGCTGGTCCTCCAGCGTGGACTGCCCGGTGGCCCAGTGCCGCGACAGTACGTCCGTCAGCGCAAGGAGCAGAGCGGAGCCGGGGACCCGGGCCCGCTCCCCGTAGTGCGTGAACCAGCGGCCCAGCAACGGCACCCGGGGCGGCGCGGGATACGGCGTCTCCGGGTCCTGTTCCGCCGTACGCCGAAAACGCATCGAGCGCCCCAACAGCCGTACGAAATCGAGGCCGGCGCGGCTCGGGACGATCAACTGCGGCGCGTCCGCGCACAGTTCGACCTCGACCTTGACGCGCTTGCCGGTCTCCGGGTCGGTCTCGCTGCGCTCCGCGGCCTCCACCGTGTCGGCGTAGGAGTCGATGAACGGCAGGACGACATCGGCCAGTTCGGCGAGGAACGCGAACCGGAGATCGCGGTCGCGCGGCTGCGGTACGACGAGCAGGCGCGGCGCGTCCCGGTCGTCGCCGACCAGCGCGCCCAATGGCGCCCCGGCCTCACCGGCGGTGGTGAGCGGTACGAGGACGAGGGGCCGCGCGGACAGATGGCGGTGCCGGACGGTGGCGGCGGGCTGGGCGCGCCCGGTGCTGACGGCTTCGAGGCGGGCAAGCGTGGCGATCAACGACATACGGCGCCCTCCGGCTCCGGAGAAGCGGTCGAAGAGGCGCTGGAAGCGGAGAGTCCGGCGTCGCGCAGTGCCTCCGCCCGCAGGGCGGCTGCCCTCCGGAGCGCGGCCACCGTCGGGTCCTGGGGGTCGCCGGAGTGGCCGTGGGCCGCCGACAGCACGGCGTCGACCGTGGTCAGGGCGCCCAGCTCGGCCCGTACGGAACGGCCCAGGGACGTCACCGCGCCCCGCGCGCGGGAAGCGTTCCGGCAGTGGAAGGCCAGCTCGCACGCGGACAGGCACTCCGGCGCGTACTGCGCGGGGACCGACTCGACCGCCTCGGTCAGTTCGGCGGCCGGCAGATCCGGGTCGAAGCAGATGCCCTCGGGGAGGGCGTCGGCGATGTCCTCGATACGGGTCAGGCGCGACAACTGGCGGCCGGTCACCGCGCGCTGCTTGCGGACGTCGACGGCGGACGCCGCCGGGAGGTTGGAGAAGTCCTTCGGGCAGACCAGCAGTACGCGGTGGCGCACGACCGGCGCCGGATTGCCGTCCTGGCCGAGCCGGGCGGCGACCTGCTCCAGCGCCAGTACGTACACCGCGGCCTGGCGGGCCGCCGCGCCCACCTTCGCGGGGTCCGCCGAACCGTCCAGCATCGGGAAGGACTTGATCTCCACGACCGTCCAACTGCCGTCCGGGTGCACGACCACCGCGTCCGGCTCCAGGAAGGCCGGCGAGCCCGCTACATCGAGGGCGAGCATGGGATGGTCGAGAAGGGTCCACCCGTCGGTACCGGTACTGATGGTTCTCGTTGTCGCTGTGGCTTCACGGAGGGCCAGCGCGGTCCGCGCGGTGCGACCCTCCGGCCCGGTCGCCGTGAGGTCGGGGACGTCGGCCTTCGTCGGTGCCACGGCGCCCGGGTCGAGCTTCTCGTGCACCAGCCGGAGCAGTTCCGCGCCGCCGTCGGCCTTGACCCGGGCCTCGAAGGTGTTGCCGCGCGCCAGGGCGAACTGGGACTGCCCGAAGGCGGAGGGCGAGCCCAGGGCGCTCGCCAGCGTCGCCTTGTTCACCCCCGCGCCGTCCAGGATCGCGCGCCGGCTGCACCCGGGGTTGGCGGCGAGCGCCGCCAGGGCACGCGCGTCCAGGGCCTTCGGCGGGACTGCGGGACCGCGCAGCTCAGCGAGCCGCTGCCGCAGCGCCGTCCCCCGCGTCCGCGGAAGCGGCACCCGGCTCGGCTCCTGGTCCGGCCCCTGATCCGGCCCCTGATCCGGGAACCGGCCCGAAGTCGGACTCGCGCTGCCTTGGAATTCGCTCACGCGGGGCAGTCTGGCATTCACCACTGACAATCGGGGCTTCCGCGCCGTGAGAGCGCGCTGCGACGGGTTCGACGGGTACGAAGCGGTCCGTGACCCACGCCCGCGCCCGGTCCAGGGTCCGCATGACGAACGGTGCCAGCAGCAGCCCGACGCCCATCACGGCGGCGCCGGCGGCGGCGTCGAGGAAGTAGTGGTTGGCGGTGCCCATCACCACGATCGTGGTGATCAGCGGGTAGGCGACGGCGAGGACCTTGCTGATCCGGTTGCCGCCGAACCGCCAGAGCATCACGCCGCACCACAGGGACCAGCCGACATGCAGGCTCGGCATCGCCGCGTACTGGTTCGTCATGGCGCCGAGCCCGCGCGGGGCGCTGGCCTGGCCGGCCCACCAGCCGTACGAGCTGTACTGGGCCATCGTGTCCACGAAGCCGTGGCCGGCGGCCAGCAGCCGGGGCGGGCAGGTGGGCATCAGGGTGAAGCCGATCAGGCCGATGAAGGTCGACGTCATCAGCCAGGTGCGGGCCGCCCGGAAGTGGACGGCGCGGGACCGGAACAGCCAGATCAGGATGGCCGGGGTGACGAGATAGTGCAGCGACGCGTACCAGAAGTCGGCCGGTATGCCGAGCCAGGGTTCGCGGGTGAACAGGCGGTTGAGCGGGTGCTCGGCGTTCAGCCAGAAGGACTTCTCGAACCTGAGGATCGCCAGGCCGTGCTCGACGGCGGTCGACTCGGTGCCCCGCGCCAGCAGGCGTCCGGCCGAGTAGCACCCGTAGACCAGCAGGAGCAGTGGCAGCTCTGTCCACCAGCGGAGGCGGGTGGGCGGTATCGCCCCGGTCCGTGCGCTATCGGTCCGCGGCATCCGATCGTCTCTCCCACTCTCTGCCCTGTTGAGCACTCCGTGCCCTGTTGAGCTGTGCCTCCGGTCGTCGGTGGCCTACGGTTCGTCCGATTTTACGATGTACGTGAACGCCCCACGCGTCGCCCCCGTCCCACAAGACGCAAAGATCGACCCCCCGGTTGCCCTTGGACAGCGTGCGCGATGATGGAGGGGTTCCGCCCCGCTTTTCCGCTAATCGGTACCTCTGATTCGCTTAACCGTTCCTTTTCATTCGCCTCTCACCTGATTTGCCACGCACACCGTCTCCACCCCCGGAAGGGGTCCTCATGGCATCGCGCATCCTGCTGGCCCGGCACGGGCAGACGGAGTGGTCCCTGTCCGGCAAGCACACGGGCAGGACGGACATCCCCCTCCTCGACGAGGGGCGGCGCGGCGCCAAGCTGCTCGGCGAACGGCTGCACCGGGCGCCCTTCGACGGGCTGGCCGGGGTCGAGGTGCGCACAAGCCCGCTGGCACGCGCGCGTGAGACGTGCGAGATCGCCGGGTTCGGTGAGCGCGCGACCGAGTGGGACACGCTCATGGAGTGGGACTACGGCGCGTACGAGGGCATGACCCCGGCACAGATCCAGGCCGTACGGCCCGGATGGCTGATCTGGCGGGACGGCGTGCCCGGCGGCGAGCCCCTTGAGGCGGTCACCGCGCGCGCGGACGAGGTGGTCGAGTGGGCCCGCTCACAGAACCGCGACGTCCTGGTCTTCGCCCACGGCCACATCCTCCGCTCCATCGGCGCCCGCTGGCTGGGCCTCCCCCTCGACTTCGCGTCCCGAATCAGACTGAACCCGACATCCCTGTCGATCCTGGGCTGGGCCTACGGCGAGCCGGCGATTGAGAGTTGGAACGACCAGGGCCACTTGACCACGTAGCAGGCCGCGACTTGCAAACGCGGGCCGGCTGGAGCGCCCCTTCAGGGGCGCGGGGCTGTATCGATATGCGGCTCCGCCGCGTGGGCGCGACCAGCCCCCACCGGACCCGCGGCCGACCACGGCGCTTTCAGGGGCGCGGGGAACTGCGCGATCAACCCCCACCGGACCCGCAGCCAGGCAGCGAGCCCCTGAACCCCCTGCTAAGCCGTGCGCGGCACACTCGCATGGCGTTCCAGAAACGCGGACACCCCCGAAGCCCGCCGGTGAGGCAACAGCACGCGCGCGGTAGCCGCCAACATCGTCTGAATACGCGACGACTGAACCTCGTCCAGCAGATCAAGAACCCGCATCCCCGCCACAGCGGCCTCGTCCGGATGCCCACCCCGGGCCAGATCATCGGTCAGTTCGGCCGTGTACAGCGCGATGTTCCGGGTGAAGTGCGGATTCTGGAGATGCGCCGCACGCCGCGCGTGCCGCGCCGCGCGCGGCCAGTCGCCCAGCGTCGACCAGCACTGTGCCTCCAGCCCCTCCAACTCGGCCTCGCCGTAGAAGCTCATCCACTCGGGATCGGCCTCGGAGGGCCCGCGTTCGTACAGCGACTGGGCCCGCGCCAGCGCCTGTTCGCAGCCCGCGCGGTCGGCGAGCCCCGCCCAGCCGCCCGCCTCGCGCAGCGCGAGCAGTGACATCAGGCGCGGCGAACCCAGCGGCCGGGCCACCCGCTGCGCCGCCTGCGCCGCCCTGACCGCCTCGCGTGGGCGCCCCGAATCGCGCGCGAGGAACGCGGTGTTGCAGAAGGCGTGCGCCTCAAGGGCCGCGTCCCCGGCCACCCGGGCGGTCGCCAGCGCCTCCGCGTAGTGCGAGCGGGCGTCGTCGAAGCGGCCCGAGTCGTGCGCCAGCCAGCCGACGGAGATGGCGAGTTCACCGGCGCCCGAGTGCAGCCGGTCCGCGGTGGTCTGCCGTACCGCGCCCGCGTCGAGCAGTTCGTAGGCGGCCCGCAGCGGTGCCGCCGCGCGCCGGTACAGGCCGTCGGCGCCGTGCCGGTCGTCGAGCAGTCTGATGCGGCGGACGGCCTCCTCCAGGGCTCCCGCCTCGCCGGCCCCGACGCGGCGCGTGGGACGTCCCGCGGCCGAGGCCGAGGCCTCGTACATGAACCCGAAGGGGTTCAGGGAGGCGGCTGCCGCAGTGGCACCGCCCGTCATGAATGCGCGACGCAGCACGTCGCTCTCCTCGTAGTTGTCGTGCGTTTCGTACGGGTCCTGCGGGTCCTGCGGGTCCTGCGCGTCCTGCGTGTCATACGGCTCGTACGCCCCCGGCGTCTCACCGGTGCCGTACGCCGGGGTCGCGGTGTGCACGGGGGGCGTGTCCTCCGTGTCGCGCGCCCCGCGTCCGCGTACCGACGAGCGGGGCGCGAACCCCAGGTCGGCCAGCGTCCGGCCGGGGAACATGTGCAGGAACACCCGTTCGTACGCGTAGTTGGGGCAGCGGATCTCACCCGCCTCGACCCGACCGACGTAACGCGCGTCACAGCTGACTCGCTCCCCGATGTCGCGGGCGGCCCGCCGTACCGCCGCAGCGAACTCGCCCGGAGAGCGCTGCCCGCGCAACTGCCGGAAGGCGAGGTTCGGCCGTGGCGGCCGGGGGGACTGCGACGAGGTCACTGTTGACGACGTCATGGCCGGGCCCTCTCTGCGAACCGTCGAACCGTGCCGGATTCATGACGAGTTGAAAGAGTTGGAACAGTTATCCATCGGACGTCCTGTTTCCGGCGGGCAAGAACGTACCCGCTGTGCACGACCCGGCACGCGGGGTTTGGCTACAAACCGGATATCTCATCCACGATCTGCCATGAACTGCCATCCTTTGCGGCGGTCTTGTGCCGTAGCCGTTGACGCTCTGGCGCGTTGAACCTGCTGGACCGGGAGCCACCCGAACTCCCGACCCGTTCGTTTCAGGAGGGGTTCCGTGGTGGAGGCCGGGATGGAGATCAGTCAGAGCGCCGATCCTTGTACGCGGTTCGGAGCGCTCGCATCACCCGCGTTGCCCGCGGTGTCCGTGCCGTCCGCGCTGTCCGCGTCGAACGCGGCGCACATCTGCGATCTGGTGACGGTTCCGGCGCGACAGGGGCTGGAGGCGGTCGACATCCTGCGCCGGGGTGCCGGGGACGGGGTCGGCCCCGTACTGCACGACGACGGCTGCGACACCCTGGGCTTCCTGGTGCCGCCCGGCACCGCCGCTGCCTGGGACGTCCCCGGCAGCACCTGTACGGAGACCAACGGGCGTGGTCTGAGCCTCGCGGTGCCCGATCCCGTACCCCCCGTCGAGGGCTCGGACTGGCTGCTCCCGCCCGGCGACGCGGACCTGGCCACCGACCCGGCGGTGCTCCGCGCGGCCCTCGGCGAGGCGGCCCGGCTCATCGAGGCCGCCGACAACCGCCGCTGACCAGGCACGGACGCCGGGCCCCGATAATGAGGCCATGGGAAAGTCCAGAAACGCGCGGCGCGGACAGTCGGCCGCCGAGGCCGTCGTGGAGACGGTCGACGGCGGGCTCGCCGAGCTGATCCCCGACCGGGACCGGGCGCGCGCCTGGACACTGCTCATCGACGGCGCCCCGCAGTCCCATGTCGACCTCGACGACCCGGCGTACCTCTCCTTCGAGTACCAGCGCCGCCTCGGTCATGTGATCGACCTCGTCGCCCCGCCCGGCAAGCCCGTACAGGTCGTGCACCTCGGCGGCGGCGCCCTCACCCTGGCCCGGTACGTCGCCGCGACGCGACCCCGGTCCACCCAGCAGGCCGTCGAACGGGACGCGCGCCTCGTCCAACTGGTCCGGCGCGAGCTGCCCTTGGACCCGAACGCCCGTATCCGAGTGCGTTCGACCGACGCCCGCGAAGGGCTCGCGAAGATCCCCGACGGCTGGGCCGACCTCGTCATCGCGGACGTGTTCAGCGGGGCCCGCACCCCGGCCCATCTGACGTCGGTCGAGTTCCTCACGGACGTACGCAGGGTCGTGAACGACGCCGGCTGTTACGCCGCCAACCTCACCGACGGGCCGCCGCTCGCCCATCTGCGCGGCCAGATCGCCACCGCGGGGGTGGTCTTCCCCGAGCTGGCCCTGATCGCCGACCCGACGGTGCTGCGCGGGAAACGCTTCGGCAACGCGGTCCTCGTCGGCTCCGCGCACCCGCTGCCCATCACCGAACTGACCCGCCGCGCCGCCTCCGACTCCCAACCCGCCCGAGTCGAACACGGCCGCACCCTCACGGACTTCACCGGCGGAGCGGTCCCGGTCACGGACACGACGGCGACCGCCTCACCGACACCACCACCATCGGTGTTCCGCTGACCGACCGCCCGGACCGCCCGGACCGCCCGGACCGCCCGGACAGGCCCCCGCCGAGGCGCGGCACCCCCCTCAGGTGCCGCGTCCCGGCCTCCGGCCCCCTCCGGCCACCCATCCGCCTCGACCTGGGCGGAGCCCTGGTCTCCCTCGACGAGCCGACACTCAAGCGACCGCGCGCGGAGTTGAGTTCGGCCCTGAGCCCGGGGCTGAACCTCGCAGGTCCCCCGGCCACGGGGGAGGCGGCGCGGAACGCGCCCCGTTCAGGGGCGCGGGGAACTGCGCGACCAGCCCCCACCGGCGGAGCGCCGCTCAACCCCCCGTTCAGGGGCGCGGAACTGCGCGACCAGCCCCCACCGGCGGAGCGCCGCTCAACCCCCCGTTCAGGGGCGCGGGGAACTGCGCGACCAGCCCCCGTCAGCGGAGCGCCGCTCACCCCCCGTTCGCCGGCGGCAGCGCACCCGTGCGGGCCGCGCGGCTGTACCAGAGGGCGCTCGACTTCGGGGTGCGGGTCAGGGTCGCGTAGTCGACGTACACCGCGCCGAAGCGCTTGCCGTAGCCGTAGGCCCACTCGAAGTTGTCCATCAGGGACCACAGGTAGTAGCCACGGACGTCCGCGCCCTCGGCGATCGCGCGCCGGACCGCCCGCAGATGGCTGTGCAGGTAGGCGATGCGCTCGGGGTCGTGGACGCTGCCGTCGGACTCGGGCTTGTCGTCGTAGGCGGCGCCGTTCTCGGTGATGTAGATCGGCAGGCCCGGAGCCTCCCTCGTGTACCGCATGATCAGGTCGTGCAGCCCCGTCGGATCGATCGACCAGCCCATCTCCGTACGCTCGCCCGGCGACTGGTGGAAGAGCACGTCCTCCGCCCCCGGCCACGGCGAGAAGTCGCTCGCCCCGTGACCGTCCGCACGCGGACCGCTCGGCTTCTCCGCGGCCGCCGAAACCAGCGCCGGGGTGTAGTAGTTGAGACCCAGCGCGTCCAACGGCTGGTTGATCAGCGCGAGATCGCCGTCGAGGACGTACGACCAGTCCGTGACCGACGCGGTCGCGGCGAACAGGCTCTCCGGATAGGCGCCGTGCAGCATCGGGCCGTGGAAGACGCCGTTGGCCAGGTCGTCGATCTTCCGGACCGCGGCCAGGTCCTCGGGGGACTGCGAAAGCGGCCTGACCACCGACGAGTTGAGGCTCACCGAGACCGTGTTGCGGGCCGGCATCGCCGCGCGCAACGCCGAAGTGCCCAGCCCGTGCGCCAGGTTGAGGTGATGCGCAGCGCGGAGTGAGGCCAGCGGCTCGGTCCGGCCGGGGGCGTGCACACCGGAGGCGTAGCCCAGGAAGGCGCTGCACCAGGGCTCGTTGAGCGTGGTCCACTGCTCGACGCGGTCGCCCAGCGCCGCGCCCATGATCTGGGCGTACTCGGCGAACCGCAGCGCGGTCTCCCGCTCCGGCCAGCCGCCCGCGTCCTCCAGCTCCTGCGGGAGATCCCAGTGGTAGAGGGTGAGCGAGGGCTTGATGTTGTGCTCCAGCAGCTCGTCCACCAGGCGCCGGTAGAAGTCCAGACCGCGCTGGACGGCCGGCCCCCGGCCCGTCGGCTGCACCCGCGACCAGGAGACGGAGAAGCGGTACGCGGTCAGGCCGAGGTCGGCCATCATCCGTACGTCGTCCCGGTAGCGGTGGAAGTGGTCGACAGCGATGTCACCGTGGTCACCATCGGCCGTTTTGCCCGGAGTATGGCTGAATGTGTCCCAGATCGAGGGGGTGCGGCCGTCCTCCCGCACCGCCCCCTCGATCTGGTACGCGGAGGTCGCCGCGCCCCAGAGGAAGGCGGGAGGGAAGGTCACCGGCGTAATGGGTTCAGACATGGAAGCGCTCCCATGGGAGTCGTGGAGACAGACGGGTAGGAATGAGGGAAGCGGTGGGAGAGTGCGAAGGGGCCGAGGCGGCGGTGACCCGGCCCCCGAGAGTTCCCGTACGAAAAGTCCCTGACGAAAGTCCCGTACGAAGTTCCTGTGCGGGTCAGCCCTTGATCGCGCCGTTCATGATGCCGCCCACGATCTGCTTGCCGAACAGGAGAAAGGCGATGAGCAGCGGCAGCGTGCCCAGCAGCGCGCCCGCCATGATCACTGCCTGGTCGGGGACGTAACCTGTGCCGAGGCCGTTCAGGGCGACCTGGACCGTCGGGTTCTGCTGGTTCAGGGCGATGATCGGCCACAGGAAGTCGTTCCAGGCGAACACGAAGGTCAGCAGGCCGAGCACGGCCATCGCGGGCCGCGCCGCCGGGAACACCACGTGCCACACCACGCGCAGGCTGTTCGCGCCGTCCATCCGCGCGGCCTCGATCAGCTCGGTGGGCAGCGCCTGCACCAGGTACTGGCGCATGAAGAACGTACCGAACGCGGTGACCAGCGTCGGCAGGATCACAGTCTGCAACTGGTTGGACCAGCCGAGGTCGGCCATCCACAGGTACAGCGGCACGACGGCGAGCTGCGGCGGGATCATCATCGTGCCGATGGTCAGCAGCAGCAGCGCGCTGGAGAACTTGAACCGCAGCTTGGCGAAGGCGAATCCCGCCAGCGTCGAGAACAGCACCGTACTGATCGTGATGGTGCCGGCAACGAGCGTGCTGTTGAGCATCGCTGTCCCGAGTCCCACCTCGTCCCACGCGGCCTGCATGTTCTTGAACAGGTTCGCGCCGAACCACAGCGGCGGCGGCGTCTGGGCGAGCCGGGTGTTGTCGCGGGACGCCGCGATGGCTGTCCACAGCAGCGGGGCCAGCGAGATCAGCGAGAAGACAGCCAGGACGACGTAGGTGATCGGGCCCGCGTGCAGTTGCCTGCCCGCGCCGATCATCCGAGGACGTCGGGAGCCCCTGTCGCCCTTCGGCTTCGGCGCCGGGTCCACCTGAGGCAGCGTCAGATCACTTGTGGTCATTGCGATTTCCTCAGACGTCGGTTGACCAGCATGTTGACCGCAGCGACGATCAGCAGGATCAGGAACATCGACCACGCGATCGCGGACGCCTTGCCGAGGTTGCCGATGATCCAACCCTGGTCGTACATGTACAGACCGAGCGTCTGGTACTGGTGCTCGGAGCCGCCCTTGGACCCGCCGAACAGCAGGGGCTCACCGAAGAGCTGGGTCGCGCCGATGGTGGAAACGACCACGGTGAACAGGATCGTCGGCCGGAGCATCGGAATCGTGACGTGGCGGAACTGCTGCCAGCGGTTCGCGCCGTCGAGAGCCGTCGATTCGTACAGGTCGGCGGGGATCGCCTGCATCGCCGCGAGGTAGATCAGCGCGTTG
Source organism: Streptomyces graminilatus (assembly GCF_001418565.1). Lineage (GTDB taxonomy): Bacteria > Actinomycetota > Actinomycetes > Streptomycetales > Streptomycetaceae > Streptomyces > Streptomyces graminilatus. Next base: position 13,726 of record NZ_LIQQ01000149.1, read on the forward strand.
TAGCCGGTCCATCGCCAGATCACGATGCTGGAGACGGCGAACTGCCCGCCCCAGTCGGACTCGCGCCAGTTGATCGGGTCGACCCCGACGAAGTGCAGCAGCCAGTTGATCATGCCGCCGTCCCACGAGTACAGCAATGTGAAGACCAGCGTCGCCGCCGCCACCGAGGTGGCGTACGGGGTGAGCATGACCACCCGCCACAGGGTTGAGCCGCGCAGCTTGTAGTTGAGCAGGTGCGCGATGCCGAGCGCCAGGAGCAGCTGCGGCACGGTCGAGATCAGACCGATGGTGAAGGTGTTCTTCAGGGCGTTCCAGAAGAAGTCCGAGGACCACAGGTTCTTGTAGTTCTCCAGGCCCACCCAGGTCTGCTTGTCCAGCGAGGACAGCTGCACGCTGTGCAGCGAGTACCAGCCCGTGTAGAGGAGCGGGACCAGTCCGAAGGCCCCGAAGACCAGGAAGAAGGGGGTGATGAACGCGTATGGCGACGCCTTCATGTCCCAGCGGTACAGCCGACTGCGCCACGAGCCCGAGCCCGGGGCCGTTGGCGGCCTACCTCGACCTTGAGCGCCCCGGACCGCGCCCGGCTGGTCGCCGGGCGCGGTCTCGGCACTCGACGCGGGATGCGCGAGAGCCTGCTTGGAGCTGGTCACTGGCCGAGCACGTCCTTGATCTCGTTCTTGGCCGCGTCCCAGCCCTGCTCAGGGGTCTTGCCCTTCTGCTCGACCTGCAGGATGCCGACGTCCGCGATCGCGGTGCCGATCGGCTGGTCCTTGACGCCGAAGTACTGGACCGGGATGGTCTTGGCCGAAGCCGCGTAGATCTCGGCGATCGGAGCGTTCGAGAAGTACTCGACGGTGGCGGCCTGCGGCTTCAGGGTCGCGTACGCCGCCGGGGCCGACGGGAAGCTCGCCTGCTTGGCGAAGACCTTCGCCTGCTGCTCGGGGGCCGTCAGCCACTTGGCGAGCGCGATGGCCTCCTTCTGGTGCTTGCCGGCCGTCGGTACGCCGATGAACGCGCCGCCCCAGTTTGCCGCGGTCGGTGCCGCCGCCACGTCCCAGTTGCCCTTGCCGGCCTCACCGGACTTCTCCTGGATGTAGCCGATCATCCATGCGGGGCAGGCCACGGTCGCGAACTTGGCGTTCGCGAGTGCCTGGTCCCACGGCTTCTCGAACTGCTTCAGTTTCGCCGACATGTCGCTGGTCGCGACCTCCATCGCGGAGTTCCAGGCGGCCTTCACACCCTTGGACTTGTCCCAGATGGGGTTGCCGTCCTTGTCGTAGTAGCGCTCGCTCGCGCCACCCAGCGCCGCGTTGTAGACCGAGGAGGCGGAGTCCACGAACTTGGTGCCGCTCGGCGCCTTCTTCATGTAGTTCTTGCCGACATCGACGAACTTCGACCAGTCGCCCTTCCACTCCGCGGCGAGCTTGGTGCGGTCCGTCTCAAGACCGGCCTCCTTGAACAGGTCCTTGCGGTAGCAGATCGCCATCGGGCCGATGTCGGTGCCGAGCCCGATCTGCTTGCCGTCCTTGGTGGTGGCCTGCGCGTTCTTCCAGTCCAGCCACTGGGACTTGTCGACCTCCTTGCCGAGGTCGACGAACTTGTCCGCCTGCGTCTGCACGGCCTCGGCGACGTTGCCGATCTCGATCGCCTGGATGTCGTCGACACCGGAACCGGCCTGCAGACGGGTGATCGTCTTGGGCCAGTACACGTCGGTCTTGGTGGTGACGTTCTCCGTGATGCTGACGTCCGGGTGCAGTTTCATGTACTCGTCGTAGAGACCGGCCTGCTTGTAACCGAAGACACCGAAGGTGCCGATGGTCAGCGCGGTCTTGCCACCACCGCCTCCGCCGTTGCCACCGCCGTTGTTCGGCGTGCTGTCGCCCGAGTCGTCGGCGCAGCCGGCCAGCAGCCCCGTCGTCAGTGTGGCGACGACCGCGAGGGTCATCATTCTGCGGGACCCGCGGGTACTCGTGCGCATTGCGTCCTCCTGTTGCCTGACGTGCCGACCCCCCGGCCAACTGCATTGTTGGGCCCGTTAGTTCGTCTTGTTTCAGCGCTGCGGCTCGGGCGGGGAACGTGCGGGATGTGTATGTGTCAGGTACCGTGGGAGCGCTCCCATCGGTGATGTGTTGAAGGTTCGTCTGTCCGGGCGGGGGTGTCAAGGGCGATGACGGGTGGAGGCGCGTTCAGTTATCCGCCCGTTAACTAATCCGGCGGGACACTGGGAACGGGACGCGAACCGGTGAAGATCGGCCAGCGAGTGGGACTGAGGTGGGGCCGGGCGGGAACCGGATGGAAACCGGGCCCCCACCGGGGCCTGCCCGGCGGCCGGGCGTCCCGGTGGTGGCGGGTGCGCTCAGGCGGGACTGTTAGATTCCAGGCCAGGGTGATGACAGCGGAAGGGCGGAGCCCCATGGCAAGCCACGGAGCGCGGGGCCGCAGTGGTGGCCGGCCGACCTTGGAAGAGGTCGCCGTGCGCGCCGGAGTGGGCCGCGGCACGGTCTCCCGGGTGATCAACGGCTCCCCGAGGGTCAGTGAGGCGACCCGTACGGCGGTCGAGGCGGCGGTCGCCGAACTCGGCTACGTACCGAACACCGCCGCCCGTGCCCTCGCCGCGAACCGCACGGACGCGATCGCGCTGGTCGTTCCCGAGCCCGAGACCCGTTTCTTCGCGGAACCGTACTTCTCCGACATGCTGCGTGGTGTCGGCAGTGCGATTTCGGACACGGAGATGCAGCTCCTGCTGATCTTCGCGGGCAGCGACCGGGAGCGCGAACGCCTCGCCCAGTACCTGGCCGCCCACCGGGTCGACGGCGTCCTGCTGGTCTCGACCCACGCGGACGACCCGCTCCCCGACCTGCTGGCCCAGTTGGAGATACCGGCGGTGATCAGCGGCCCGAGGTCCGAGGCGGAGACCCTCACCTCGGTCGACGCGGACAACTACGGCGGCGGCCGACAGGCGGTCGAACACCTGCTCTCCCGGGGCCGGCGCAAGATAGCCCACATCACGGGCCGCCTGGACGTGTACGGCGCCCAGCGCCGCGTCGACGGCTACCGCGAAGCCCTGGAGGCCGCGGGCCACGAGGTGGACGAGGCCCTGATCGAACCGGGCGACTTCACCGAGGAGGGCGGCCGCCGGGCGATGGCCGCCCTGCTGTCCCGCTGCCCCGACCTGGACGCGGTCTTCGCCGGCTCGGACGTGACGGCGGCGGGCGCCCGCCAGGTCCTGCGCGAACAGGGCCGCCGCATACCCGAGGACGTGGCCCTCGTCGGCTACGACGACTCGGCCATCGCCCGCCACATGGACCCGCCCCTGACGAGCGTCCGCCAGCCGATCGTGGAGATGGGCCGCGCGATGATCCACCTCCTCCTGGACGAGATCGCCGACCGCCGCCCGACGGCCTCCCGCGTCCTGGAACGCCGCCGGCTGGTACTTCCCACGGAACTGATGACACGTACGTCGTCCTGAGGGCCGGGGGAGGACCCTGGTCCCATGGATTCCCATGCCCGTGCCCGTGCCCGTGCAAATGCCCATTCCCATTCCCATTCCCATGCCCACTCCCACCCGTTGCTGTCGGCCGTGGAGGTCGCCGAGGTCGAGCCCTGTCTGCGGAAGGTGGGGGAGGTGTTCCGGGTGTTCGGGGACCAGGACTCCGGTTGCGTCGGCTACGGGGTCCGACTCCCGGACGGGGAACGCTGGTTCGTCAAGGAGGCGGTCACCGGGCCGGCGCAGGACTCCCTGGACCGGGCCTGGGCGTTCCACCGCCGGGTGCGCCATCCGGTGATCGTCCCGCAGGTGCACCGGTTCGCGGTGGGGGACGGCCGTACGGCGGCGGTGCTGCCCTGGCGGCCGGGCGAGAACCTGTACCAGGGGCGCCTGGCAGGGCCGGACGCCCCGATGACCCGCTTCCGCGCGCTGCCCGTCCCGACGGTCCTCCGGGCGGTCGACAGCGTCCTGGACGCCCATCTCGCCGTGGAGGCCGCAGGACAGGTCGCCGTCGACCTCTACGACGGCGCGTTCCTCTACGACTTCGAGGGCGACGCCGTCCAGTTGATCGACCTGGACGAGTACCGCCCGGGCCCGTTCGTGCTCCAGGAGGACCGGCTGCCGGGATCCGCCCGGTTCATGGCTCCGGAGGAGTGGCGGCGGGGCGCGGTCATCGACATCCGTACGACCGTCCACGTCCTCGGCCGCGCCGTCCGCCTCCTGCTCGACGCGGGCACCGAGGAGCGCCAGTGGCGGGGTACGGCCGGGCAGTTGGCGGTCGTGGAACGGGCGACCCGGGAGGACCCCGGGGAACGGTTCACAGGGGTGGGGGAGTTCGTGGCGGCCTGGCGGGCGGCCGACGGGGTTCAGTCGTAGGACGGGCCCTACGACTGAGGGCCGACCCGCTTTCACGGGTCGGCCCTCAGTCGATCAGGGTGAGTGACGGGACTTGAACCTGATTTTGTTACACATCTGACCTGCGACGATGCGGAATCTAGGGTCGAATGGGACACATTCGATGACGCTGGATGTCGCTCGATGCCTCTCGAAGAGGGGTCGTGTTCCCGAGGGAACAGGGGGGTCCGAAGATCCCGCAGGGCGGCTGCCGAGTGAGTGCAAAACGACGTTACCGATATCCCCTGAACGCCACAGCGCCCCCGCCTGAGCGGGGGCGCTGCTGCCCTCTCCTGTAGTCCTGGGGGGCTGCCAGGGAGGGCGTCTATGGGTGGGGGCTGTACGTGATCTTTGATGCCCCGGCCAGTTCAAGATCACACAATGCCTGGTAAACCTGGCTGACTAAAGGGCACCGTACGCCCAGCGTGTACCTGGTGCATGCGCCGCCCGATGACGATGACTGGCTCCTTGACCAGCTCAGAGGCATCGGTGCCCGGATCCGAGCCGAGCGCATCCATCAGAACGTGACCCAAGAACGCCTGCACCTGGCCGCCGGAATCAGCCGCTGGACCCTCCAGGAGATTGAGGCCGGCCGCAGCAATCCCACGGCTACGACCCTCCTCCGCATCGCCTACGTCCTGGATGTGCCACTCAAGGACCTTGTCCGGTGAGATGGCCCGCCGCAGCTCAGGGGATGCGCTATGGCGGGCCACCATGGCCGCCCCGTACGGGCGTTGGGGACGGCCGGTTCATCCCGCCGCCGACGCAATCGGCGCGCACCGGCGGCGGGGGCTCAGCGGGGGTAGGTCTGGGAGCGTGACTTCTTGCACGGCTCGGCGTGGAGGTACACGGTGATGCCGCCCGCCGACGCCGACGAGTGCTCGTACTTCGTGACCTTCTCGCCCTCCGCTATCAGCAGCCCGCAGCACTGGCAGTACCGCGGCCGGAGGCACAGCGCGATGTGCGTGTACTCGAACCGCGGGGCCGAGTTGCCGTCCCAGAGCAGCGGCTCGAACCTCTCCCCTGGCTGCACCTCCTGGTGGCACTGCCCACAGGCCACCGCAGGCTTGCCTGCCCGCTGTACCGCGTCCAGGAGTCGGGCCCGCCAGTCGTCCGCGGCGTCGCACTGGGCCGCGCACGCGCACAGCGGACAGCCCGGCATGTGACCGAGCCAGCCGTGGTACGTCTCCACCCATGCCCGGCGCCCCTCGTAGCAGGGCGTGCAGCCGTGCGGGCGCCAGTCGAGCGAGCCCCCAAGGTCGACGCGGAGAACGCCCTGGGTCAGGGGTGTGCTGCACCAGACGCACGTGTCGCCGGCGGCCTGCTCGACGGCCAAGTAGGCGGGGACCTCGAAGACGTTGATGTGCCGGACGACGTCCAACTCCGCGATGCTGTGGGTCACGTGGTCACTCCTCGTCGAGCCCGGGACCACGTACGCCGCAGTCGGGCAGCTTCCGGGCAGGAGCGGGTCGTGTCAGCCTTGCACTCGGAGCACGTATCGCAGTGGATCAGGAGGGCCCGATACCGCTCGTCAACGGAGACAGCGGGCGGCTGGTGCGCGCTCATCGGTGCCCCCTCATGGGGAGCGGGGAGACCTGGTCGTCCGCGACCGGCGGCTGGCTGGCCAGCCGGTAGCGGCCGATCTCGACGAGCACGGCGACGACGCTTGGCGCGCAGAGAGTCCCTGCGACCGTCATGGGCACCGCCCAGTACGAGGCGCCCGAACCGGTAGGCGCGTTCAGTCCGGGCCGGGGAACCCCGACGTAGGCGCCGGGCCCGAGGGGTTCCAGGTCCCGGGTCGGCTCCCACGGGTGGCGGCTGTCGGCGGGCACGAGCGCGTAGTACCGGCAGCGGCGAGGGTCATGGATGACCGGTCCGCCGACGAGCGCCCGGGTCAGGTAGTGGTCGACGTCCTTGATGTCGTCGGTGCCCGCGGCTGCCTGGATGAGGCGCGCCGACATGCGGATCGCGGAGAAGACAACGCCGGCCATCAGCATGGTGACGCCGTGGGCCTGCCACTCCGTACGAGACCGGTCGCGGGACTCCGTGGCGCCGAGGAGCCAGTCGGCGGCCGACGGGGCCCCGCTGCCGTGTGTCGTCTCGCCGTCCGGGGGCAGTGGTTCCTCCGGCGCCGCGCTCCCCTGCTCGGCTGGTCCATGCGCCATCGCCCACGCCTCCATGGTCCCGGTGATCTGTCTCACACCAGTGACCGTACGGACGCGTAGAGGCAGGAACGCTCACAGATTCTGTGAGCGTTGTGAGCGCCTTACAGGCCGACCCAGGAGGCCATGTGGGTCAGCGTGTCCGGCGTCTGGCGGGACAAATGCACCAGGCCGCGGATCGTTTCCCGGGCTCCGGGGTGGTAGCGGGTCTGCTCGGGCGCGGCTTTCCTCGCCTCCACTAGATGCTCAAGCGCCTTGTCGGTCAGCCCCGTTTCCATCTCCGTCCGTGCCCGGTCGATCAGGAAGTGCGCGCGGCGCGACGTCGCGAGCGACGCGGGCAGTCTGATCTTGCGGGCCTGCGTGAGAGCCTCGTCGTACTGGCCCATCTCGACGGCCGCGGACATCCGGTGTAACGCCACGTTGGTGGGGCCGAACGACAGCCAGTGCACATCGGAGGCGTCGCCGGTCCGCTTGGCCAGGTCGCGTGCCTCCTTGATGTGGCGGTCGACGGCGGCCTGGTCCTCCGCACGTGCGCAGATGACGGACGCCCCGAGGTGCAGCTGCCCGGTGACGGCGAGCACTTCCCTGGTCGGCTCGGCCTGCCCGACGATGCCGTGCCCGGACGCCACCAGCCGCTGCCCGATGGTGTACTCGCCCTCCCTGAAGTAGACGAGCGCGCGCATGTACTGACGGACCGCGCCCAGGCACGGATCGGAGGCACGCTCCGCCGCCCACGCCATCCGGTCCAGGGCCACGGCAGACAGGTCGTAGTAGCCGAGCTTCACCGTGATGTCGTGCGCCGTGCGGTACGTGGACGCGAGCGCCTGCCACAGCTCCGTGGACGGCGTCGACCAGGCGGTGTGCGTCAGCTCGGCGATCGTTCCGGGCAGCGCACGGGCCGCGTTGCGGATGTGGGTCGCGCGGACCTCGGCACACAGGTGGTCCGCCGCAGTCACCAGCTCGGTGGCCGACCGCGCGACGAGGTCCGGGTTCGCGCCGAGGTCGTACAGGTCGAGGGCCTCGCGGATCGGACGCACCAGTTCGGCGAGCCGGTCCCGCTGCAATTCGGTCACGTAGGGCTGTCCCGTCAGGACGGTGACGTCGATGCCCAGGGCATGAGCAACCGCGGCGACGAACGTCGAGGTCGCGGGGCGCGCACCGCATTCCACCTGGTTCAACAGGCTGTACGAGTAGGGGATGCGGGCGGCCAGCCCACGCTGTGTGAGCCTGGCCAATCTCCGCTGTTCCTTGATGCGGGTGCCGGTGTGGTCGTCGTCGGGTGAGGGCATACTGGTCTCCTCGTTCCTTGCAGCCACTTGGAACGGTACCCGCGCTCACCGGTGCGGGGCAGGCGTCCGCCCCCGACTCCTCCTGGAGCGGGGGCGGTTGCATGTGATCCATCGGCCAGGGTGGTATGAGGACATGACCCCTCGGACCCTGTATCTGTTTGGCTCAGCAGCACCCCCCGTCTTCGACGTCGCGACCGTGATCGAGCAAGCGCAGCAGCGCGGCTTCGACGTGTGCCTCGGGTTGACGCCGACGGCGGCACGCTGGCTCGCCGCCGACCTCGATGACCTGGCGGAGCTGACCGGGCACCCAGTGCGCTCGGAGTACAAGACACCGGGCGAGCCCGACGTATGGCCGAAGGCCGACGCCATCGTGTTCGCGCCGGCCACCTTCAACAGCGTCAACTCGTGGGCTCTCGGGCTGACTCACGACTTCGTGATCGGTGTGGTCGCTGAGGGAATCGGCAAGCGGATCCCGATGGTGGTGATGCCGTGCGTGAACGCCGCGTACGTGCAGCACCGTCAATTCGAGCGGAGCGTCGCCGAGCTGCGTGAGATGGGGATCCGAGTCCTGTACGGCGAGGGCGGCTTCGTACCGAACCAGCCCGGCCAGGGGAAGCCGAAGGAGTACCCGTGGCATCAGGTCCTCGATGCGGCTGAGCGGCTCGTCCATACGGACTGACCCCGGACACGACGAAGCGGCCCTCACCGCCCGAAGGCGGTGAGGGCCGATGCTGCTGGGTTCATGCTGGTTCGGCGTAGATGTTCTCCAGGCGCAGCCGCCATGGATATGTGGCGTGGGCGTAGACCCTGTTGCCGGGCCCGGTCGCCAGCCCCTGGTGGGCGAGCGCGATCGTCACGAGTCCCGCGTTGATGTGTCCGGGCCCGACGGTGAACATCTCCGGCGACGCGTTCTTGCTGATGGTCAGGGTCGGGTACATCCCCGGGTTGCCCTCACCCGGCGGTGTGGCCCCCTCCGACGTCGCGTACTCGGCGATCGCCCCACCAGAGTCGAGGAGTACCCAGTCCAGGAAGTGCGAGCCGAGGTACAGGAAGTTGGGGCACACCCGGATCCGGTCGCCCGCACTGGCGGCAATCGACCACTGCAGCTTGGTGCCCCCGCTGGTCTGCACGATCGCCCACGACGCGGCCCCGGGCAGACCACTCAGGTCATCGTCAATGATCCGCACACGGGCCGTACGGATCTGCGCGCCACCCCCGCCGCCCGACGGGGTCTGCCAGGTGGCCGCGCTTGGCGAGGTCGCCGTCAGCACCTTCCCCGCCGACGGTGTCCCGCTCACTGTGACGCCGTTGACCTTCGCGACGGCCGGGTCGGGGTAGGTGCCGGACAGGTCCCCGCCGGCCGCACCGGTAGGTGTCCGAGCATTCGACAGGCGGGAGTCGTCACCGGCTGCCACCGTCCCGGACGTCGCACCTACGCTGCAGGTCGCGGCGTTGCCGAGTTCGAGGCTCGTACGGGCGGTGGCCGGGTCCGGGAGGTCGGACAGGTTCGCGGCCTTGGCCAGCAGCGTCGACCCGTCGACGAGGACCGTGTACGTGCCGGCGACCGGATCCGGGACCAGGACGTCGGCGAGCTTCACGGTCGGCGTCGCCTTCGGCAGGCTGATGTACCGGACCCAGTTGGGTCCGTTCGTCAGCACCGCCTCCACCCGGTACGTCCACCCCGATGGCGACATCCCCGAAGCATCCGTCGCCACCAGCGTCTTACTGAACAGGCCGTCCTCGAGGACGGCCTCGGCCGTACCGCCGAGGATCACATCGTCCTCGCCGATCGTCACCAGGTCCGGCCCCGAGAAGAGCAACCGGCCTTTCGCGAGGGCCCCGTCGAACCCGGTCAGCGGAACGCCTGCCGACACGGTCACCGTCTCCACACCCACAGGCAGTGGCATCTAGTCATCCCTCCTACGGGTACTGGCGGCGACTCGGGTCAAGCCCGGCCGCGAGCGGACTCGACGGCGAACTCCCGCTGTCCGACGGCGTGCTGTCGCGACGGCACACCAGAGCATCCGGATCCCAGGCCGGCGCCTGCAGCGCATACCCGTCCGGACAGGACGGGCCCGCCGGGCCGACGTCACCCCGTGGACCTTCCGGCCCCTGCTCACCCGCCGGTCCCCCCGGGCCCGGGTCGCCCTGAGGTCCGGCAGGACCGGCGGGTCCTGCCAAGCCGGCCGTGCCGGGCGGTCCGGTGGCACCGGCACTCCCGGGCTGCCCCGCCGTACCGTCCACCCCGTCAGCCCCTGCCCGGCCCGGCGACCCCGGGGAACCCGACGGCCCGGGCGAACCCGGATCCCCCGCCGGCCCCCGCGGCCCAGGTATCGGGACCGGCACCCGAGTCCGCTCGTCGAGATCCTCCACGGCCTGGCTCGGGTCCGGCGCTTTCGGAGTCCCGCCCGACGCCTCAACCTGCGCGCGCAGCACCCGGACGTCTCCCGCGAGGGTGCTCACGGCGGCACCCCGCCGGTCGGCTTCGTCGGCGAGCTGGCTGTACCAGGACCAGCCGATCACGGCCGCCCCGGTCAACACGACCAGCCAGCAGAACACCGTCATCCAGCGCCAGTGATCTGCGAACACCCGTTCAGTCCGGGTCACGGTTGTCCTCCGAGTTGAATGACGAGGCTCCTCAGCCGGGCGATCTCGGCCTGATCCGTAGCGTGCTGCGCGGCGAGCACCGCCCGCTCCGCCTTCAGCTCGGCCCGCTCGACCTTCAGCTCGGCACGCTCCTCCTGGAGGTCGCCGGTGAGCGAGGTGTAGCCGGTGATGGCGTTCTCGCCCCGCTTCCCCAGGTACGTCACCACGCCGCCGACGACCGCGCCCACGCCCACCAGGAGGGCGCCGAGGGTGGTGAGGTCCAATGCGGCTCCTTAGGGAAGGCGCGGCCGTGACGGGGCGACGGTCTCGGTGATGCCCGGGCCCTGCGTACCGCCGCTCGTAGCGACGGCGGTGAGCAGCGCGAGCACCGCAGCCATGCCGCTGATCGACAGCGTCGCGGGCCAGTCGACGTCGAGGAGGCCCAGGCCCTCACCGCTGAGGAGCGCGACCTCGGCCTGGGCGAACGTACGGACCATCCGCTCGGCGGTGGCCTTCCAGAAAGCACGAGTCAGCATCATGAATCCCTTCATCAGTGCAGGTCAGAGTGGACGAGTGAGGCTTCGTCAGCCTCCGTCGTGAAGAGTTCACGGACGGAGTGAAAGCGCCTGTTCTTCAGAGCCCCGGTACGAGGCTCGATAGCTTGGTGGTGGGCGGACCGAGAGCGAAAGCGCTGACTCAGCCCCAGTCCGCTGCTGGCCGCGTGCGCACCCCGAGGAGATCCGATGGCCCCCGCCGAAACTGCCGACCCCCGCGACCAGCACATCGCCGATCTGCGGGCCGCTCTGCAGCAAGCGGTCCGGCATCTGCACTTCTGCGCTGGGCGCGAGGCAGCCACCGACCCAGAGCAGTCAGCCGAGCTGTCCGCAGCGGCCGACGGCATGACGGACGTCCTGGCCCGCACCGCTCCCTGAACAGGTCAGACGTTGGGGACCTTGAGCAGGTCCCAGCTCGCCCGCCCGGGCGGCCAGTCGCCCGGGAAGCCGCACTTACGCTGCCAGGCCTCATAGCTGTCCTCGTCTCCGGGGCCGATCACGTCCTTGTTCCTCGAGGACTGGTAGCGGTTGCAGCCCACCGCCACGAGCCGGTCATGCATAGCGGCGACGATCGGGCTCTTGCGACCCGTCGTGAACCAGTCCGCGCCAGGGAACGGCTCGTACCGCGGCTTCGTGACCGGAGGTGTCGCAGGCTGAGTCGGCCTCGGCGCGGTCGGGAACGCCGGCCAGGACAGCGGGTCGCCGTGGTCGTTCTCGGGGGTGCCCTTGTGCGGATACCAACCCGCCTTGGTCTCCCACGTGCGCTCGTCGCGCGTGCAGTTCTCCGGCCACCCGTTCGGCCACACGTCCGGGACTCCCCAGGACTTCACCCAGGCGTGCAGCTCGGGCCAGCCTTTGCACGGGGTGTCGACGAGGCGCGCGTAAGTCTTGCCGTCGACCTGGCAGTGCGGGAAGAACAGCGCCTCGACCTGGATGACCACGCTTCCCGCACGGTTCGTCCGCGTCCCGCCCGGCGCGTCGGCTAGGGACTTGGAGCGGGAGTCGGCTGGGAGGAACTGCGTCACCCGGCCGGTGAACGGGTCCCAGAGGACGTGGGGAGCCACCGCCTTCCCTGTGGGGTTCCGCCCGAAGTACTGCACGAGCGTCTCGTACGACACCAGTGGGAGCGGCCTGACGACGGTCGCGTTGCGGTCCCACGTGATGTGCCCGATCGCCTTCGCGGGCCCGCCGTCGAGCGGCGCGTGATCACCTATATCCAGCCGGGTCGCGCCCGGCATCCACAGCTCGGCCATGTGTGCCTCCAGGGCATGAAGAAAGCCCTGCGCCGTACGGCCAGGGCTGCGTGGGTGGGGCAGGGGTGGCGACCCGTCAGAGTTCGGTGACGGGCACGGTGGTGAACTCGATGCGGTCGGAGGCTGTCCAGTCGCCGGTCTCGTAGAGCAGGCCGACGGTGGTGGTGTCGAGCAGCGCCATCGAGGAGTACGCCGCGTGCAGGCCCGAGATCCGGCGGCAGGTCCACCAGGTCCGGCCGCCGTCGTCGGATCGGCGGATCGACATGGCGATGCGCCCGTCCGGATGCTCGGGCCCCGCGTACAGCAGCGGTCCGCCCGGGACCTGGAGCAGGCTGCCGTGGACGACCGGCGTGGTGATCGTCCCCTGGACCCGGTACGCGGATTGCAGCGTGCTGGCCCCGTCGACGGAGTAGGCATCCGCCCGGGTGCCCGGTACCGTGCCGCCCTGGTCGCGGCAGTTGAAGTACAGCCGCCCATCAGGCAGTTCCGCGACTGCGGATTCGTTTTCGTTGAGGGCGCCCGTCGGATTCGACGAGGTGAACGGGACTTTCCAGGTGTGGCCGCCGTCGTCCGAGACCAGGGCGTGCGCCCCCAGATATCGCGACTCCGCCCCGGTGTCCGTGCTCCCCGACGAGGGGCTGCGGGAGTGGTTGGCGGGGATGACGAGCCGCCCCGGGTGGGCGCCGCCGGTGACCGCGACGCCCCGGCCGGGCCCGGTCGCGTACCAGCGCATCCAACTGGCCTTGGCCTGGGCGGTGATGTCGACGGGCGCCGTCCAGGTGGCGCCGCTGTCCGCACTGCGCTGGACGTATACCTGCCTGACGGCCAGGCCCTTCATGATGTCCGCCTCGGTGACGGTGCCCGCGTGCCCGCACGACACGAGGACGAGGTCCCCGGACTCCGGGTCGGTGACCACGGCCGGGTTGCCGGCGGTGTTGGCGCCGTGGCTGGTGACCACGGTGAGCGGGCCCCAGGTGGTGCCGCCGTCGGCGGACCGGCGGGACACGATGTCGGTCTCGCCGCTGTCGGCGCTGCTGGCCTTCCGGCCTTCGGCGATCGCGAGGAGCGTGCCGTCGGGGGCGAGGGTGAGGACGGGGATGCGGTAGGCGGCGTAGCCGCCGGATCCTGCGGTGAACGGGACCGACACAGGGTGTCCTCTCAGACGAACCGCTCGACGAGCTGGCGGGCGGTGAGGGTGTTGGATGCGCTGGCCGCAGCCCACTGGGCGGTGATCACCAGGTCGTTCGCGGCGGTGGTGTCACGCGTGATGGCGCCGTCGCTGGACGCCAACTGCACCTCGCCCACCGAGCCGGCCTGCGTCCAGTTGCGGAGCTCGTGGAAGTCCGCGTACCAGGTGCCGCTACCGCCGGTGGACAGACAGACCACGTTGCCCCGGACGTGGAGCTCTTTGAACGTCTGGCCCGTGCCGGACGCGGTGGTCGGGCCCATGGTGGCCAGCGTGGTGCCGGTGACCCCGCCGATCCGTAGCCGCCATGTGATCTGTGCGGACGCCAAGAAGCTGATGTTCCCGAAGGCGGTGATGCGGTAGATGGACCCGACGGCGGCCTGCGCGGCGGGGATCGAGTAGACGGCCACGACGGTCTCGGTGGTCGTGTTGGCGACGGTGGTGCTGGCCGAGGAGTTGACGGCGTTGCGGAGTGCCTGGAACTGGTCGCGCAGCTCGGCGTTGACGAGGGCCGCGGTGACGACCTCCCCGGCAACCCAGGTCCGGGGCACTGCAAGGATCCCCATCAGCCATCCCCTTCCTGCGCCTGGGCTGCGATCTGCTCCGCGAGGAAGAGCCGTTCGGCCTGCCAGCGGACGTCGCAGGGGTGGTACCAGAACTGGTGCCGCCGCGGCTGGTGGACGACCTCTTCCTCGACGGCTGCGGGGTCCGGCGGGAAGGTGACCGGGTGCCAGCCGTCGAGGCAGACGGTGCACAGCATGTGCGGGTCCGTGGGGCTGACGACGTGCGCGCACCCGCACCCGCATTCGGCGAGCCACCTGCCTGCGTCGACCCGGGCGTACAGCGGCTCGGCGGTCTCCTCGCGCGGGATGTCGGGCAGGCGCCGCTGGGCATGGACCTCGGTCCACCGCAGGGCCCGCTCGCCCGCTGGCAGACGGTCCCAGGCGTCGGCGGGCATCGTGGGCGGCGGCAGGTAGAACGTCTCGGCACGCAACACGACGGCCATGATCAAAACCCCAGTCTCGTAGTGGTGCCGAGCACCGAGTAGGTGGAGTCGTCGAGGACCCAGCGGGTGTCGAGGTCAGTCCGCGAAGCGAACAGCCCGAAGTGGTGCTGGTTCTGGGTGATGGTCTCCGAGTAGCCCTCGATGGTGCAGGTCAGAGACGACGCCGGCGCCTCGGCGGGCAGCGAGGTGATTGTGAACGCACTGGAGACGTCGGAGCCGAGGACCGACCGGTACGTGCTCAGCCCCAGAGTGGAGGCCTCCAGGGGCACGGTCCGCAGTTCCGGCGGTGGGTCCGCATACCGGGAGACGATCCAGTTCCCCCGGTCAACCATGGCGTCATCGGTCATGGTGAACAGCTCGAGCGTCTGCTCGTACGGCCCGTACGCGGCACGCGCCGCCGCGTTGGCGATCCGCGTCTGCGACCCCGTCGGCCGGGACAGGAGCAGCGTGTTGACCATCTTCTGGTCGTCGTCCGCGAGCTCGACGTCGCCCGTCTCCAGGTCCGCGTACGCGATGGAGAACGCCGGGACGGGGTTCGCTCGCAGGGAGCGGCCCTGGAACACGAGCTGCGCTGACGAGCGCGAGGAGATGAGGCGCCCGGCCTCGGTGCGTTCCACCTCCCGCATGTGGTCCAGGGCGCTGGAGCCGAGGCCGGCCTGCCGCACGATCGGGCTGAACCCGCTGCCCTGCGCGAGGACGGTCATGCCCACGTACGACGCGAGGCGTGTGACTCGCAGGTCTGCGGTCTCCCCGGTGTGGTTGTTCAACCCGGTGGTGTAGTGGGTGGCCAGGGTCGCCGTCGTCAGCGACGTCGTCGCATACAGGGCCACGTGGCTGACCGAGCCCTGCCAGAGCTGGAACCCGTTCTGGCTCGCCCCGACATGCAGGGTGTCCAGGTTGACCAGGGTGAGGATCGCGGAGAACGTGCCCAGGCTGACCCCGTCGACCAGGACCTCCTTGGTCTCCGAGTCGTAGATCAGGTGGTGCACGGCGCCATCGGCCAAGTCCACGGCGCCGACCGTCGTGGTGACCGCCCCGCCCGAGGTCGGGTGACGGGTCTCGACGGTGAGAAAGCCAGTGGCCCCCGCGAGGTAGAAGATGATGTAGCGGCCCTCGTCGGACGTGAACACCGTCAGAATGTTCCGGCCCCGGGTGATCGTGTTGAACCAGGCTTCGACCATCACGAAGTTCGTCAGGCTGGCATCCGTGAACGCCTGCCCCAAGGTGGCCCGCAGGTACTTGCCGTTGGCGCTGTCGTCCGGCGTGAACGTCGGCGAGGACAACGTGTCAGCCGGGCCGCCGCTGGTGCCGAACACCAGAGTGCCACCCGACCCCTTCTGCTGGATCGTCAGCGAGCTGGACCCGACGACCCCGGACTCATCGCCGGCACTCGTCGATTCGGACGTCTCGCCCATCGGGTAGTAGGCGAGCGGCCCGTCCAGCAACACCTCCTGAATGAGCATCGGCCGCAGCGCCGGCGTACGGGACAACCGCTTGAAAATGTCCGTGCAGGTGATCGACACCGTCGAGGACAGACCAGCCCACCGGGTCGGCCATTCGTTGACCATGCCGAAGAACCGGGGATGGAGTACGGCGCCGTTGCTGTCGAATGTGGTGGCGCTGCTACCCGCCTCGATCTGCGCCGCATCCACCCACACGACGTCCCCGGCGGTGGGTGTGCCGATCGCCCCGACCCGCACCTGATGGGATGTCGACGTCGCCGTCCAGGACACGGTCAGCCGCTGGAACGCGTCGAAGGTCGTGTTCTGTGCGCCGGTCGTCACATCCGCGACGGTCAGCCGCACGGGCGCGTCACCGGACGGCACCCACACATAGGCGGAGAACGTGTACCTGACGCCGATGTCGAGGCCGTAGATGACCGGGGAGGTCATCGTCTGGGACGCCACCGCACCCCACGTGATCTTCATGGCGGTCGCGGCGTCCTGGACGTGCGTCGCGTCCGTGACCCGGGTCGGCGTCCCGGAGCTCACCCACTCCGACACCCCCGACTCGAAGCTCGGGTTCGTCATGAAGTTCTTGGACACCGTGACGACCGACACCCGGAGCGGCGTGTTCTTCCTGACGTTCGGGAAGTACGGGCTGCTGCTGCGCGACGGGGTGAAACGCCCGTCGGAGTTGTCCAGCACCAGGGAACAGGTGGTGGGCTGGGTCTCCGACTGCTCGTCCTGCGCACCCCGGTTGTCGATCCTGATACCCGACTTGATGATGTCGGCGTACTGGGTGATGTCGGTCCAGGTAATGCTGCTGTCGGTGATCGTGTTCCCGAACCCCACCTCTACCGCACACCGCGTCACAGCCCCGCCCTCCTCTACGCCAGTCCGAGGGCGGCGCCCCCACGGGCCCGCTTGAACTCCAGCAACACCGTCTGGATCTGCCGGCCGACCGCGACCGGATCCAGCACCGTGCCGTCGACATGGATGTGGATCTCCACCGGCCCCGCGCCCGCGGTGCCGGCGGCGACGGCCTGGCGCCCGGCGACGGGACGCATCGCGACGGCCCGCCCGGTCATCCGCCCGGCGACCGCCTGCATGGCGCCGTCGATGTGTGGCAGTCCTTGCAGGACACCGACGGCCACACCCTTCACCGTGTTGATGCCGTCGGGGATCATCTTCTTCGCGGGGCTCGCGATCCCGAGAGCCTTACGGAGCGCCTTCTGCATCGCCAGGGCGATCCTCTGCATCACGCGCTCAAGGGCTTTCTGCTGGGACTCCAGTCCCTTCAGGAACCCCTTCGACGCGTTCTTGCCCGCGTCGTACAGGCGGTCCGCGCCTATCTCGCCCAGGCCCTTCGTCGCCGATTCCAGCCCGCTCTCGGTCTTGTTGATGCCGGACAGGGTCGCCTTGTCGGCCTCGGCCAGCGCCGCCGCGTACGCGAGGCCCTGCTCGGGGCCCATGTCGAGGACCTGCCGCAGCAGGCTCTTGTGCAGCCCACGCGCCGCCAACTTCTTGATGTACGCCGTGAACCGTTTGATCCTGGCCAGCTTGTTGCCCAGGGCCGCCTTGATGGTTCTGCCGGTCACGACCTCGAGGCCGAGGTTGCCGAGCTGGGCGCTGCCGCGGGCGTTGGTTGTCACCTCGCGCGCATAGCTCTTGGCCTCGGCGATCCGTGCGGCGATCCTGTCCCGCCGCGCCGCCAGCGACATCAGCCGGTTCGTCTGCGCCGTGACCATGCGGACGAGGCCGCTCTCCTTGCGGCCGGAGAACGCCTTCCGGATGTCGTTCGCGAGGTCGGCGGCCGTCGACCTGATCTTGTCGCGGGACCCGGTCAGCCCCACGATCAGACCTCGCCCGGCGTCTTTCGCGAGCGCGATCGTCTTCTTCGACGGCGACCGGATCTCCAGCTCTTCCCGGACGCCGGCCGTGACCTCGGCCGCCATCCGCCGGGCGCCCGCCTTGACGAGGCCGGACGATCCGGCCATCCCGCCGGCGAGACCCTGCGCGACCGCTGCCCCGGCGCCGCCCATGCCGTGACCTGTGCCGAGCTTGTCGGCGTTGATGGCCTCGACCAGGGCCCGGTGCTTGGCGTACGAGCGGGCGTTGATCATGTACTCGCCGTTGGAGGCCATGATCGGGATGTCGTCTGAAGTGCTGGTTCCCGGGCCGCTGATCGGGCCGCCGCGCGGGAATCCGATCGGGCCGCCGGTCGCGTAGTTGCCGCCCTCGTGGAAGACGGTGCCCGCGTTCGACGTCTTCGTCTTCATCAGCACATAGGTGACGGCGGTCTTTCCGTCGATGTCGCGCAGGCGCTGCTGGGCGCGCGAGATCTCGTACTCCAGGTTGGAGATGTCGCCCCGTACGAACGCCTTCCTCGACGGCGGGACCGAGCCGAGGCGCTTCTTCGCCGCGGCGACCTTCGCTTCCAGGTCCTCGATGTTCCCCTTCAGTCGGGCGGTCTTGTCCGGGGTCTTGAGGATCTGGTCGGCGAGAGACCTGGCTTCGGCCTTGGTCAGGCCCATCGCCTGAGCGGTCTTGATCAGCGCGTTACGGCCCCTGGTGTAGATGCCGTTGACGGCCTGCCACGACGCCCCGGACTCCCGCGCGGACGCGGTCGCCTCGTCGGTCTTCGCGGCCAGGTCGTTCAGCGCGGTCGCCGCCGCCCGGGATTTCTCCCCCGCCAGGTTGAGCTTGCCGCCCTGCATGGTGAGGACGCCGGCGTTCTCCCGCGCGGCTTTCGCTGCCGCGTCGATGGACGCCTCGAACCCGATCATCCCCGACAGGCCCTGCCGGTTGACGTCGTTCAGCGCGACGATCGACTGCCTCAGTCCGTCCGCGCTCTGCTTCTGCGCGGCGAGGGCGGCCCGGGTCTTCTGGGCCTGTGCCCCGAAAAGCCCTTGGCTTTCCGCGGCGAGTTCCTGCTCGAACTTGGAGTCGGCGATCGCGTCCCGGTAGTCGCCCAGCTCGCGCGTGAACTCGCGGGTGTCCCGGCCGCCCTTGCCGTACTCGGCCGTCAGCCGCTTCACGGCGGCAGCGGCCAGGTCCGCCTGGCCGTTCGACACCATCCCGGCCAAAGCCTTGTCGATGGCGTCGATGTTGGCCTTAGCGTCCGCGACCGGAGTCGAGTCCCAGTCGGCCAGACCCCCGATACTCACCACGAACTGCTGGATCTTGTCCGTAGTGCTCGGGTCGGTGAGCGCACGCACCTTGCCGTGCAGGCCTTCGAGGTTCTTCCCGAACGCCCGCGCGGCCTCGCCGGAAACGGATCCGTCCCGGCCCAGACGCTGCAGCGAACTGGTCAGCTTGTCGACGTCCGGGGGCGCCTGCTTCCCCCGGGAGGACAGCTCACCGAGCGCGAGGATCAGCAGCCCGATCCCCGTGCCCGCCATCGCCAGCTTCGCCCCACGGGACAGGGCACCGATCGCGGCGGTCACCTTGGCCACGCGGCCGGTCGCCCCGGCCGCCGCGCTGCCGGCCAGGATGATCTGGGTGCGGACTCCTGCGATCCCCAGGGCGACCGACGCCATCCCTGTCCCGGCCAGACGGATCGCCTTCAGAGCCACCGCGAGCTGGAACAGCGTGGTCAGCAGACCCGACGGCACGGCAGCCGCGAGCCCCGCGAGCGCGTTGACGATGTCGAGCATGCCGACACCGACGTCCGACGCCGACAGCAGCAGATGCGTCAACGCCGTCGTGAGGTCGCGCAGGGTCTCCCCGACCGCTGGCCCCTGCGCACGCGCGTAGTCCATGAACTTCGCGACGTTCGAGCCGACCTCGCTGCCCTTGCCCGCACGGGACAGGTGCACGATCCCGTCGACCGCCCGGTGCACCACACCGGTCGAGAACTTCTCCAACCGCTGCATGAACCCGTCGAAGCCGGGAGTCTGCATCCCCCCCGCCGCAACGGTCATCAGACGGCTCAGCTCATGGGACGTACCACGCACCAGGCCGGACGTCTTCGGCAACAGGCCGGTGAACAGGGCCATCGACTTGGTGACGACGGGCATGGTGTCCCCGGCCAGCCCGTTAGACCAGTCCTGGTACTCGTCCTTCAGCCCGGACACCGCGACCGTCGCCTCACGCGCGGCGGGCGGCATCTCGGCCAGCATCCGCTGGTACTCGGCCTGCGCCGTGACCGCGGCCTGCGACCGCTCGCCCGTTTTCTTGACCGCGTCCTGGTACTTCTTGTTCGCCTGGGACGCCTCCGACAGGGCCTGGATCTGCGGAACGACCGCCGCCCCGAACGCCGCGACCGCCACACCGCCCGCCGCGACCGACGCCACCACAGGCGCCAGCGACGCCGCAGCCGGCACCGCCGCCGGGGCCAGCGACAGCAGGCCCTTCTTCAGCCCCGACGCGAACTCCTGCCCCTTGCGCTGGGCGGCAGAGAACTGGGCCGACATCATGCCGGCCGCGTCGCCCGTCGCGACGAACCGACCCCGCACATCCCGCAGTTGCCCGTCCGCAGACCGCGTCAGCCCGGTCAGCGCCCCGTCGCCGTCGTTCGCGGCGGCGGTGAGGCGGCGGCCGAAGCGGTTGGCCGCGTCACCGGCACGGTCCAGGACCCGGGACATCCCATCCCGTGCGGTAAGGAGGAAATCCAAGGACGGCATCAGGTACTCCCCTCCGTGCGCTGGGATTCCTGGTGCCGCCAGATCCAGGCGGTCAGGCCGTAGAAGTCAGTGACGGTGAGGTCGTCGACGGCTGCGGGAGGGATGTGGAGGAGGTGAGCGAAGAGGGCGAGGTACTCGTCCCGGGCTCGCTCGATGTCGGGGCCGGGCTCGAACCCTCCGCCTCCGGCGGCGTCTGCGGGGCGGGGTCCTCCTCGGCCGGGGTCTCTTTTGGGGAAGGAGCCCGGGCCGCGAGGAGCTGGCGCGCGTGCTCGGGATCAAGGGCTGTTTCGTCCAGACGCGCGCTGATGATGCCCTCGATGACCTCCCAGTCCAGCGGCTCGTCCCCGTCGTCCATCTCGTCCGCCTTGGCCAGCGCGGTGTCGAGCCACCGCTCGATCTCGGCGTTGTCCATCCGGGAGGTCATCTCCGTGACCCCGGGATCGAACTCCCCGAACCGCAGCGACGGCTGGCTCCGCTTCTTGATGACCCAGACGATGCCGCGCATCGCGTCCAAGTCATCGCGCCCCAGCCCGGCAAGGATGTCCTGCCACTTCATATCGACCGTGCGCTGCACGATCGACGCCTCCGACACCTTCAGGCTGGACGCGTCGTAGTGCTCGGGCTCCCCGCCGCCCGGCGTGTAGACGATGATCATGTTGCTCCTATTCGAGTTGCCGCCGCACGTCGTCCAGGACCCGCTCCACCTCGCCGGTGATACGCGCCTGATGTGCACGGACGGTCCTGTCCCACCACAGCGGGGTCGTTGTCTGCTGCGCCCATCGGCGCCGGTTACGGAACACCGGGTGACGCAGCCTGCCTTCGTGGAGGCGGTTGACCACTGCCATGGGAAGGTCGGGCGGCAGCAGGCTCCGGTCGATCCACACGCGGGCGCCGGCCGATCCGCTCGTGGTGCGCACGCTGATCCGGATGGCCTCGGCGATCGCCGCCCGCAGCGGCCGTCGTGTCGGGGACGGCCCGCCACGCTTTCCGGACCCTCGTCCCTGCGAGGTGATGACCAGCCTCCGCACGGTGTCCTGCAGGTCGTCACGCAGCGGCTCAGCGGCGCGCCGGGTGCGGCGCTGCATGCTGGCCCGGAGATTCTCGTGGCCCGCTGCCCGGAGCTGCCGCTGCAGTTCGAGTAGCTGGCCGGTACCGAGGATGCGAACATCGCGGACCACAGCTCACCTCACAGCGTGACGTCCGTCGAGATGATCTCGATCTTGGGCTGGTTGGTGCCGTCGAAGAGCCCCTCGTACTGAAACGTCGGCTTCACCACACCGAACCCGTCGACGCTCGGCGGGCCTTCGTTGAGGCGGATCGCGGGGAGGGTGATGCGGAACGTTTCGAAAAACGTGCTGGCGATCAGGGGGCCGACGAACTCCCACACCATGCTGGTCGCGCCGTCGGAGGTATGCAGGTCGTCGAGGGTGGTCGCGACGTAGTCGGAATCCAGGCTGCCGCTGATTTTCACCTGGTCGTTGCTGATGGGTTCTTTCTTCAGCGCCGACTGGTTGGCGTAGAAACGTTCGGTGTCCTGGGGCCGTTCGATCTTGCAGGACACCTTGCGGATGCCATCGAGCGCCGCCTCCGCACCGAACGTGCCTGTTTTCAGCGCCATCTGCCCGAAGTGGAACGGCGCCATGTTCGAGTAGGAGGCTGCGGCCAGGGTCTGGCCTTCGTCGCAGTCCTTGCCGTCGATCTCGAAGGACCCGGTGAGCATCTCGCCCACCCCGCACGAGAACTCGCCCGACGTGACCTTGCAGCCCACGAACGTCTTGTCCGTGACAGTTCCACTGGTGAGAGGCACCCCCTTCTGGATCGTCAGGCTTTTGCCCGCCGTGTCCGCCAGAGTGTGCGTCTGCAGGTACGCGGCCGTCGCGCCCTGCTGCACCGGTGTGACCGTTGTCCCCATCAGAGCCTGGATGAGCAGGCCCATGCCCTTGTTGACGATCTCCAGGTCGACGGCCCCGCCGGCTTCCTTCCGCGTGATCACACGGCGCGACGACAGCGCCAGGAGACGGCCGGCCGCGATGCCCGCAGACTGGGCGGTCGTCTTCTTCAGGACCAGCGATTCCTTGGTGAACTCGATGAATTTGGACGGCGCCACGAACGTGCCGTATGTGGACTCGGCGCTGATGCCGAGTTGGGCGCCGAGCCCGGATCCGATCCCCATGGATCAGCCCTCAGCCTTCTGCGGCCTGGCCGCGCTCGTCTTCCTCACAGGTACGGCCGCTTCGGCCTTCGGCTCTTCGACCGGCTCCCAGTTCGTGGTCTGGCAGACGTAGCCCTCGAACCTCGCGTCCGGGACCTCGACGACCTCGTCCGGCTCGACGGTCCGGCCCAGCTCGGGCACGGTCACCGGCTCCGGGCCCAGGTAGCGCACACGCGCCATGACAACTCCCTTGTTCAGATGCGGGCGTGGCAGGTCACCGTGAACGCCAGGCCGGCCCGTACGCCCTGGTCGGTGTAGGACTGGCGCAGGACGCCCCGGGTGATGTGCGCCCACAGCACGGCGCCGTTCAGGTTCGGCGCGTCCGGGTTGGACCCCGACGCGCGGACCGCCATCTCCAGGACGCCGAACAGTTCGAACACGCGGTCCCGGGCGGCGGCGACGCTGTCGTCGCCCGACCAGACGTCGATCACCCCGGTGATCGCGAAGTTCTCGTTCCTGGTGCGGGCGCCGGCGGCGTTGAAGTCCTGGGCGATCTCGACGGCCTGGTCGCCGTCGAAGGACCACCCGACGGCGATCAGGTCGTCCCGGGAGATGTCGTCGGTCGGCGGCCCGTCGATGACCTGGACGCCCGGCGGACTGTCAGGGCCCTCCACACCGGGCTGCAGCTCCGGCCGCGCGCGCAGGATCGCCAGGAGCTGGGTGATCGCGTTGGGTACTGCGGACGTCGCCACCTATGCCGTCCCTGGAGGTAGTTGGTCCGGACTGAGCAGTTGCATCGCCCGGTTCGGAATCGCATATCCCAGGCCGGGGATGGGCTCGGTGACGTCGTAGTCGTCGCCGCCCCCACGCTGCTGCGTACGCCCCGGCCCCAGCCGTGTCCGCCACAGGTGCTGGAAGATCAGCTCAGCGGCGGAGCTGATGTTCTCGGTGACGATGAGGCGTCCGGCCCGGTAGGTGACGCGCAGCGGCCCGTAGAAAAGGCCGCCGTTCTTCCGGCGCACGATGCCGTCCGCACCGTCCAGGTCCAGACCTCCCACCTCGTACGAGGTGCCGCCGTCGAGGACGGCCGCCACCGTGGTCAGCGACAGCGCCGGGATCTTCCGCAGCGCCAGGGCCTCCGCCTGGCGAACGTTGTGATCCTCGGTCACCGTGCGGGGTGCGACCGGGCCGACGAACCACTCGACGCACTTCGTGGTGGCGCCGATCCAGCGGCGCACCTCCTCGTCCTGCGACGCGGTGGCGAGCTTGATGTGGTTCTTCGCGTCGGCCAGGGAGAACACCCAGGTGAGTGCCGCCTCGCGGACATCGACGATGTCGGTGTACGCATGCGCCGGTCCGGTGAACACCCAGCGGACGGTGTGCCGTCCGGCCTGGGTGGTGACGTAGTCGGCCCGGTAGCTGCCGGTGTCGGTCTCCGACACGGTGGGGGTGGCGGTGGTGCCGTCGGGCAGGGTCACCGTCACCACCGCGGCGGTGGCGGTGACGAGGGTGCCGGCCGGGCTGCGGCACTCCGCGGTCAGGCGCGCGGTCGCGCCGAGGTCGTACGGCACCGCTCACCCCCTACCAGTCGCGGGTCTCGGGCGCCGGCTCCCCGCCACCGCCCCGCGAGAAGTCCGCCGCCCTCTCAGCCCCGGCCACGCCGCCGGCTGCGGCGTCGCGGGCCCGCGCGGCATCGAGGACCTGGTCGCGGTTCTTGGCGATCCCGGCCCGGTTCTGTCCTGCCGCCTCGGTGTCCAGCACGCGCAGCGCCTCCTGCTCTCCGACGGTGTCGAGGTAGGCGAGCACCTCGCGGTTGCTGTGCTCGTCGGGGTTGAACAGCACGTCCGGCTCCTCGGGGTCCTGGTTCTCCAGGTCCGCCGGATCCCGCTGCCCGGCCGGTACGCCGCCGTCCGTCGGCGGTGCGGGCAGGCGTACGGTGACCCGCCAGCGTGACCAGGACAGGCCGTCGTCCTCGCCGTCCGGCGGCTCGGCCTCCTCGACCTGGGCGTCGATGACCTCGAGCTCCTGGCCGTCCTCGCCGACCACCACTGGCGCCCGGTCCTCGGCGGCGTACCGCACCTCCACCAACCGGTCACCGTCCTCGTCGGCGAGGACGGCGCGGTGCCCGTCGGCCCAACTGGCCGCTTCCTCGTCGCTGACGTCGACGACGTCGCCGGGGGCCCAGGAGAAGTCGGCCCCGGCGATCGCCTCCAGCACTCTGATGCGTGCCATCAGGGGTGCACCACCGGCGCGGTACGCGGGTTCGCCAGCACGACGTGCGCCCCGTACGTGCCGCCCGACGTCGTACCGGACGCGGTCACCGCGACGCGCAGGTAGCGCTTGAGGCCCTTGTAGCCGATGACGAACATCTTGTCGTCGTCGGCCGCCACGATGGACGGCTCCGTGCCCTGCAGCTCGGAGGCCGCCACCGAGGTGAACGTGGTGTTGTCGTCGGACTCCTGCACGTCGACGGCGTGCGTGCCGTCGGTGATCGTCCCGGTGTGCACGACGACCATGGCGTCCTGGAACGCGGCACCGTTCAGGTACCGGTCCACGCCCGTGCCGTTCGCCGAGGCGGTGCGGGTGGCGATCGCCAGGGTGGCCCGCACGGTGATGTTGCTGTACGCGTCCCTCACGACGCGCTCCTTCCTGTCAATGCCGACGGGCCCAGAGCATCAAGCCCCGGGCCCGTGAGCGGAATTGGTCAGCTGGCGGGGTGCGCGTACAGGCGGATCGCGGACGAGTCCTGGATCCCGCCGTCCATGCGGGAGAACCCGAGGAACCCGACCTGCAGGTACTCGGCGTACCGCTCCACCAGGCGCAGCGTCTGCACGGCCTGGACCTGGCGGATGACGTAGCCCGCCTTGAAGTCGCCGAACGCGATGGTCTTGGCGGATGCGGCCGGGACGGGCATCGAGTTGTCGAGGGTGTACTCGAACCCGT
Organism: Streptomyces graminilatus; assembly: GCF_001418565.1. Classification (GTDB taxonomy): domain Bacteria; phylum Actinomycetota; class Actinomycetes; order Streptomycetales; family Streptomycetaceae; genus Streptomyces; species Streptomyces graminilatus. Next base: position 39,305 of record NZ_LIQQ01000149.1, read on the forward strand.
TGATCGTGGACGGGAACCCCGGGGCCGGGATCGGCACCCACAGCGGTCGGCCCTGCGTGTCCTTCAGCTTGCGGATGACCTTCAGCATCGAGTCGTGCATCAGGTACCGGCCGTTGGGCCGGTACGCGCTGTCGACGGAGTGCTCGAGGTCGATCAGGTCGTCGTAGATGATCGACGTGACCTGGCCGCCGGCGCCGGTCTTGCCGACCGTGCCGCCGACGGTGAGTCCCTCGGGCTGGTCGACGCCGGTGCCCGTGGTCCACGCGCGGGCCGCACGGCGCCCGATGCGCTCGCCGAGCTTCTTCGGCACCCAGGTCTCCAGCCCGAACGCGGAGTCCTGCAGCAGCGACAGCGACAGCCGCACCTGCTTGGACGAGAAGATGTGCGCCTTCAGGGTCTTCCCGCCGAGCGCGATGTCCTGCTCGCCTGCGGCGATGTTCTCGCCGAGGATCTCGCCCTCGTTGCCGGTGTCGTCGTTCGACGGCCACTTCAGGTCCGCGCCCGTCGACGTGGTGATGACGTCGGCCAGTCCGAGCAGGCCACCGAAGGCCTTCATCGTCTCGGTCATGATGTTGCGGAACTCGTCCGGCACGGTGAACCCGCCAGCCGTGTCGATGCCCGCGCCCATCGCGCGCAGGTCGACCTCGTGGTCCATCATCATGTTCCGCTGGTCCGGCGTGAGCCGGTCCATGCCGCCACGCAGGTAGCGGCCGAACGCCTCTTCGTACCGCTTGGCCTGCTCCTCGGCGTCACCGCCCTTGCGGCCCTCGGGGTCACCGGTGGTGGTGATGATCCCGGACCGGTCGATCTTGTCGAGCGAGGCCATCTTGTTCAGGCGCTCGATGTCCTTCGAGACCTCGGTGAGCCGTGCCTCGGCCGCGTCCCAGTTGGCGCGCTCCTCGGCAGTCCAGTCGCGGCCCTCGCGCTCGGCGAGGTCCTGGATGTCCTGCATCCGCTGCCACGTCTTGTTCTGCTCTTCGACGAGCCGGGTGAGCTGTGCGGGCATGTCTGTTCCTTTCCAGGCATGCGAGAGACCCCAGCCGCCCGGCCGGGGTCTCGAGGTGGATACGGGTTATGAGGAGCTGCGCTGCAGGCCGTAGCGTGCGGCCAGTCCCCTCATGCGGAGTACGCGCGGCTCCTGGCCGGTCCGAGTGGTCTCTGCCGGCTCGGTACCGTCCGCGTCTGCGGGCGCGGTCTCCGGTGTGCTGGTCTCGCGAGTGGACTCACCCGGCTCGCCCTCGACCTGCATGAGTTCTGGTGCCTCCCGCGCCGCCGGCACGACGACGTCGGGGTCCGCGATGTCCTTGCCGACGAGCCGCAGGAGATCCCGAAGCTCCGGCCGGAACTTCGCGCGCTTCTCGATCGCGGCCTGGTCGCCGCGGCTGACGAGCGCGGAAGCCACGCTGGCGAGCTCCGCCTCGGTGTCCTCGTACGCCGGGAACGTCACCGCGCTGACCTCGATGAGACGGACCTCCAGGATCCGCCGGACCTCGACCTGGGCGGTCTGCCCGTTGAGCTCGACGTCCTCCAGCGCCCAGTCGTCCTTGACCACGTAGAACCCGAACGACATGCCGGTGATGTTCTTGTTCCGGACGTTCGCCTTCAGGTCCGACACGTACGACAGGCCTATGTCGAGGGCCGAGTCGACGGGCAGGCCCAGGGCGTCCTCGGCCAGCGCGAGGGTGCCGGCCGATACCCGGGAGACCACGTAGTACGAGTCGTGGTCGATGAGCATCCGGGCGTCGCCCTCTTGGAGGGTTTTGGTGAATGCGCCCGGGGCGATCTCCTCATAGAACCCCCACTTCAGGGGATTCCCGATCGCCGTACGCGAGTTGAACTTCGCCGCGTACCCGATGAACCGCTCACCACCGGCGGCGACCGTGTCCCCCTCGGCGGCCCGGATCGCGACCCCTGCCGTGGACAACGGCAGATGGCGGCGCTCCTCGGCCGTCGTCCTCGTCAGCGTCCTCATGAGCCTTCCTCAGTCTCGTCCGGTGTCTGCAACAGCCGCTGCGCCTCCGCCATGAGCGAGGCCGCCCGCGCCCGGTTCGAACCCGCTCCCGCCGGCTGACCCTCGTTCGGGGCCAGCGGGTTGGAGCCGAGCGGCGCCATGTACATGGGCTGCAGGTAGACGTCACCGCCCTGGCCCGCAGGCAGCGGCGGCATCTCCTCGAGCGCCCTCACGTCGTCCGCGCTGTACGCCCCGACATCCCGCATCGCCCGGTAGTAGGTCGCCCTCGCCTGCGAGTCGCCTCGCAGCAGGCCGCCCATCTGGTAGTTCGCGTACAGCGACGGCGGCAGCAGCTCCTTGGTGATTCGCTGCTCGGTCGGTGTTAGCCACGTCGGGTTCAGGTCGAACGTCACCCAGCCCTGCGCCTGCTGCTCCAGCCCCGTGCCCCACGACGTGCTTTTCTCCGTGGCCATCAGCAGGAACGGGGGGACGCCGAACATGCGTGAGACCTCGGTGACTTGGAACTGCCGCGACTCGAGGAACTGCGCGTCCGTGTTCGGCATGGTCACGGGCTTGAAGCTGGCCCCGGAGTCGAGCACGGCGATCTCGTGGCTGTTGTGGACGCCGCTCATCTTGGCTTTCCACCGGGCCTTCAGGCGTTCGGCCTGGTCCGGTTCGAGGCGCTGCTCCGTCTGCAACACGCCGCCGACCATGTTCCCCGAGCCGAACAGCCGCGCCGCGGACTTCTCCGCGGCCTGCGCCAGCCCGATGCCCTGCGTCGCCAGCCGGACCGGCGAGCAGCCGGTCAGCCCGTCGTACCCCAGCCCGGGGATATGCATGATCTCGTAGGACGTCCTGCGGTGGGTGACGCCCCAGTCGTCCGTGATCCAGAACCACTTGCCCGTCGGGTTGCCCTCGCTCGGCGGCTCCCGCTCCACCTGCACACGGTCCGAGGACACCGGCCACAGCTCCCGGATCTGCCCGCCCCCGTTACGCACCTTCTGCACGTACGCGTTGCCCCACAACACCCGGTACAGGTACGCGAACCGCCACAGCTCCACCGGCGTCAGATCCGGATGCGGATTCCGCAGCAGCTCGAACGGCGCCCGTTGCCTCGTGCCTTCCTTGTACGTCGGCAACGGCAGCGCCGACGACACCCCCGCGATCACCGCGACCGCACGCCACACCGCCGGCATCCGCAGCGCCGACGTCTCCGACACCGACATCCCGGCATCCGACCGCACACCGCCGAGAAACTCCGCCAGGGCGGCGGAGGTGAGCGGCTGCGCCGGACTCTCCAGGCTCCTGCTCGTCCGCCCGCCGAACAGGCCGAACAGTCCCGTCACTGCCGCTCACCCCCCGCCGTATCCCCGCCATGCCGCCCCGCAGCGGCACGCCTGTCAGCCGACGCGCGCTCGCACGCCAGCACACCCAGCACCCCGCCCACCACCAGCCCGGCCGCCACACTCCACAACGCCAGACCCACGACGACGACCAGGACGAACAGCGTCTCCAGGACCACCAGCCACCGGTCCGCCCCGGGCCCCTGGCTTGCTTCCGGCTCGTCCTTCACCACAGGTTCGGCGCCCCTTCCGGCTCGACGTCGTGGTACTGCTCCCAGCCCCACAGCGCGTACGTGGACGACACCAGCGGGGACACGTCCACGCCGTCGTTACGGCGGGACCACAGCCACGCGTCGCCCACTTCACGCTTGGTCGCCCCGGCCAGGGCGACCGCCATGGGCGCCTGGTCCAGGTGCTGGAGGTTCTGGCTCTGCACGCGGTCGTAGAACTGGCCGCACGCCTGGGTGAGTTCGCGGACCTTCGGCGCCACCACCAGGTGATCCCGGCCCCGGCCCTCAAGGCGCTTCCGCAGCAGCGGGGCCAGCGATCCGGCCGGGCCGCCCTCGTCGATCACCCACACGCACGGTGACCACTTCTCGTCCCGCTCGGCCGCCCAGTCGATCACCCAGTCCGTACCCGGCCGGTGCTGCACCACCTCGATGTGCCGGCCGTCGTCGCCCGTACGCCCGGCCACGCTGATCGACGACCAGGTCCGCTCAGGGTTCGTGTCGATGGAGAACGCCACCGGATCCGCCAGGTCCGACTCGCGGACCCTCAGCGCCCGCCACGGGGCCTCCGCGATGACCTGCCACGTCTCCTCGGCCTGCGCCGGGTAGTCACCCTCACCGAGCCGCTCACGGTTGAACAGATCAGCCCGCATCGTCGCCAGCTCCCGCCGTACGGCCTGCACCCGGATCCGGATCCCCAGCGCGGGGTTGACCCGCTGCCACGTCCGTACGTCCGCCCGGTCGTCGTGCTCGTCGCACACGATCCGGCGGTTCTCGTCCCTCGGGCACTCCCGCTTGTGCAGATCCGCGGACCACTCCAGGTACGTCAGCGACTCGTCCGGCAACGGACTGTCCGCCAGCGCCCGCGCCCGCAGCAGCGCCAGTTGCTCGCTCTCCGCCCCGATACCGGCGCTGCACGTGTAGACGAGCTGCGGGTTGCGCCGCGCCGACATGATGGGCAGCAGCGCGCCGATCGGCGCCGCGCGCAGCGACATCGCCTCGTCCATCACCACGAGGTCCCCGGAGAAACCACGACCTGAGCTGCCGGTTCTAGCCAGGAACAGGATGCGGGCCCCGTTGTGGAACTCGAAGCCCTCCTCGCCGTGCGCGCGGACGACGCGCTTGACGCGGCGGCTGAGGGCGTAGGAGCCCTCGATCATCTGGTCCAGGCGGCGGAAGGACTCGCGGGCAGTCTTGAATTCGTGCGCCGTGTGGACGACGAGCTTGTCGCCGAACAGCATGACGCCAGCGACCTGGCGGGCCTCGAGGTATCCGCCCTTGCCGTTCTGGCGGGTGACGTTCTGGACGACCTCGAACGATGTCCACCGGCCCTCGCCGTCCTCGGCGAGCGAGTGGTGCAGCCCGAGCTGCTGCCACGGATCGAGCATCAGCCCGGCGTCCGCCGCGAGCTCGATGGCCTCCTGGCCGGCCGGGGAACGGAAGTCGAGGGCGGCCTGGTCCTCGGCACCGGCCCAGCGGCCGGTCTCGATGCGCCGGTAGTGCGGGGTGGAGATGATCCGCGGGCTCTGGCAGCCGATCGGGTCAGGGCTGTTACGCGGTGTGGCGGGGGCGTCGAGCAGCAAGCTCATCGATCTTGTCCCCCCTGTTCTTCGGAGGCGCCAGCGCTCGCACAGCGTTCATGTGCTGGCGGAGCTCCCGGGCGGCGGCTGCCACCTCCTTGGGGTCCTGGGTGGAGTCCATGAGCTTGGCGAGGCGCAGGGACGCGGCGGCCGAGGCGTTGTTCTCGGGGGAGACACCCAGGTCAGATAGCTCGGCCTGGGTCGCTTTCGCGACGGCGCCCGCGCGGACTCGCTTGGCTCCGGGCTCGCCCATGATCGACTCCGATCTGACGCACCATCACAGACGGTGACGAACGGCGATCATGACGGAGAGTGACGGGCGCCGGAGTGGTGATCATGGTCGCTAATTGGGCCGAACTCGGTTCACGGTGATTAGTGATCGGCTCGGGGAGAGATCCGGGCGACAAGGGCGTTTTGGGTCGCCCGGTCTCCTCCGCAAGTTTTGATCCACTCTCTCCCGCCCGGCCGAGACCGATCATGATCAGGGCGAGCGGCGGCCCGCCGACGGGCTCGGTGTAGCAGTCCGTAACGGGGGTGCGGCGGGGTGTCCCGGGGGTCACCAGTCGCGCGACGACTGCACCGGGGCCGGCGCCGCTCCGCTGGCCCGGTGCTGCCGGTACCAGCGGGTGACCACGCGGTTCATCGCGCTCGATCGCATCGCTCGCACGCGCTCGCGGACCACTTGCTCGCCCGGGTCGACGGTGACGATCTCGGCACCCAGACGCTGGTAGCGGGCGCGCCAGGTGTCGCTGGGCATGGTGTGGATGAGGTAGACGTCGACCTGGTCGCGCACCTCGAACGCCTCGTTCATGGCGGCGAAGCGGGCCTTGTGGGCGACGCGTAGGTGGATCGCGTCCTGGCTCCATGCCGGTGCGCCGGGGCCGGTGAGGGCGCGGGTGATGCGGTCCAGGTCGATCACGATGTCCGTGGACTTGGCCCGGGCGTCGATCCAACTGGACTTACCAGCGGCTGGCGGGCCGGTGACGACATACAGCACGGTGCGTCACCGCCTCTGGGCCCGCGTGCGGCTGGTCAGTCCCCGAAGGGCGCCGGTCCGCTGCCTTGGATGTCCAGCCCAGTCAGGGCTGCCCCGGAGCGCACGGCCATGAAGGTGCCTTCGCGGCCGTCACCGATGCGCAGCTTGGTGACGCCGGCCTCGAAGATGTTCCAGGCTGTTTCTTCGTCCTGGGCTTCGAGGGAGCCGTACCACTCCTTCAGCGTGCCGTCCGAGGTCAGGGTGAGCTGGGCGGTGACCTGGTACTCGGCGTCGTCTGTCGTGACCGTGGCGGGCCCGTCGTATGTCGTCATGGCGCCATCATGGCTCAGGCGTGGGATGCCGGGTCGATTCCGCGATCGCCGGCGGCGAGGCGCTCGGGCTGGCGGCAGATGTTCCAGTCACAGGGTGTGCCGGGTTCGATGTGCCAGCACTGCACCTGCTGTTCGTCGTCCTCGGGCGACTGTGACGGCGTGAAGCGGGCGTCGCGGTTGTCCAGGCGGACCGTGACGCGGTCTGTAGCCATGTGTGTCACCCGACGAGGGGTTCACAGGCAAGCAGTTCGTGTCCGCGCCGTTGGTACCACTCGTCGAGGGCGGCGGTGACGGCGTCTCGCATTTCCTCGACCACGTCGTCGGCGTACATCTGCTCGCCGTCCTTGTGGGGCAGGTTGTCCGGGCTGTGCACGGTGGCCGCGACCGTGAAGTCGCGTAGCTCCTTGGACACTGTTCACCACCTTCGTGGGTGTGGTGCGGCCCTGCCGATGCAGGTGGGATTGTGCTGGCCGAGGCGGCAGGCGATGCGGCGTGGCGCAACGTAGGCGAACTCGCGGGGCTGGTGGAGGGCGTAGCCGAGCCACCATGTGAGGCTGCCGGGGCGTCTTGCTGTCCATCTGGTGTTGCGGGGTGTCAGGACGTGGAGTTGGCCGCGTTCGACGATGTGGGCGACGCGGGCGCGGGCGGCTTCGTAGTCGTCCTCGTAGCTCATGGTCACCGCTTCCTGGAGGCTCGCACTGTCTGGGCGCGTCTGGTGTGTTATCCCGGGTCGATCCAGTCCACGAGGGCGTGTTGGGCACAGGAGTCGCAGCCGCCGCAGCCGCAGTCGCGCGGGCCGAGCTCGGCCCGCATGCGGTCGGCGATGGCTGTGAGTAGCTGGTTGGCGATCTCGTCCCGGTGGAAGACGAGGGCGATCAGGTCGACGCGCCTCAGCTCGGTGACGACGACCTGCTGGGGTGTGGGGAGGCTGCTGCTCGGGCTGGTCATCTGCGTGGCCTCCGGCGTGCTCGGCCTTTGCCATCTCGTAGGACCCAGAGCGCGAACCTGAGGCGCGCCCGCAGGGGCTGGCCGACGAGGGCGAAGGCGCTGAAGACGTCGAGGGCGATGTCAACGTGGTCGTGGTCGCGGTGGTGCTTGGCGATGGCGTCGACGTAGGAGCGGACGTCCAGGGCGTCCTTGCTGCGTCCCTCGCGGCGGGCTTCCGCTTCGTCGAGGGCGCCCGCCAGGTGCCACTTGTACTCGGGGGTGCCGCGCTTGGGGATCGCCATGGTCACCACCTCCGTGATGCGCGTACGGGCTGGCGTTGCTGGTCGGTGCGGTTGCCGCGGGCGCTGTTGCAGCGGCGGTGTGCGCTGCGGGCGTTGGCGGGATCGAGGAGGTCGCCGCCTCGGCTGAGGGGGGTGGCGTGGTCGAGGGTGAAGGCGTCGCGGTGGCGGCCGGCAAGGGGGCCGGTGATGTCGTAGCGGATGTCTTCGCCGCACCACCAGCAGGGAAGGCGGAGGGCGCGTTGCTTGGTGCAGAGGCGGCGGTAGGGGCGGCCGTTGCGCGGGTTGGCGGCCATGTCAGGCGGCGACGCGTCGTACGGCGGCGGTGTTGAGGCGGGCCTGGCGGTGGGCGGCGGCGATCTGCTGCTGGGTGTAGATGCGCCGGCCGTGCTCGTCGTGTTGGGGGTTGGCGAGGTGGCCGCGGCGTTCCCAGGAGTAGATGGTCTGGGGGCTGCCGCCGATGAAGGCGGCGGCTTGGCGGATGGTGAACCAGATGGTGCCGTCGTTGGTTTCGCGGCCGTGGGAGGGTGCGCGTTCTGCGTCTTGGGGCATGTGCGTACCCCCTGACATGCGGAAACCCCGCTCAGAGGCGGGGTCTATGTGGTGTGTGGGCACAGGTGTGCTGTTGGCATCGGATTATGCAGTGCTGATCGTCTCCGTGTCCAGGAGGAAGCCCCTGCGGCTGGCTGCGGGCGTGGCGTGGGGTGTCACGAACGTGTCCAGCGCTAGTTGTCCCGCAGACCGTCCAGCATCTTGAGCTTGTCGAACTGGCCGTCCTTGTCCGTCCAGCCCAGACCATCGATCGCCTTGGCCGCCAGCAGCGCGGTGTAGTCGTGCTCCGAGAGCGGCTCACACGCCTCCGGCCTGCTTTCCCCGCCCTCCTTGGTCTTCTTGTCCACCGTGTCGAACGCGTCCTTGGCCACGCTCTCGTACCCGGACCGGACCATGGCTGCAAGCGTCTTGTCGAACGCGTCGACACGCTCCTCCGCTTCGCTGACAGTCGGCTTGTCCCCGGACTCGCCTCCGGTCCTTTCGGTGAGTGCGGCGCCGCAGTCCTTGGCGGTCTCGTCGCCGGACTTCGAGCAGCCGACCGTCCCGACGACGAGCAGGCAGGCGGCGAGTAGTGCGGTGGTGGTGCGGCGCATGGTCCCCCCAAGGACATCGGTGCGCGGATCGTAGCGGTCGGCACCGACGCTGCGGGCGAGAATAGGGCAGCCCCACCGCGACGGGGCGCGGCGGAGCTCCCGGGTACAGGGCGTTACCCAGCGTGGTCCTTCGGTGTGGCAGGCGGGGTTAGTCGTCGTCCTGGGCGAGGGCGATCTCAACTGCTTTGATCTTCCCGCTCGTTGAGACGTGGGCCCTGATGGGGTTGTCGCCGGGTACGGCGGCTTTGCGGGCGGCGTCGACGAAGGCGGCGAGCTCGTCGAGGGTGAGGTCTTTGTCTTCCCCAGTGAACTTGAGTGCGGCAGGCATGGGTCCAGGATGGGGTACGGGGCCCCGCTGCGGGTGGGGTTCGCGGGCGGGGCCTGGG